>NZ_JAKREZ010000037.1:0-41181 GCF_022348345.1 Alteromonas sp. CNT1-28
AAGCTAATGTGTAATCACGCTGTGTGCGCTTAGGTCTTTGATTACTTGAAGTTGTCATAAAGAAGTCCTCTTTATGTCAACGTATTTTAGGACGGGACAGCCATAAACAAAAAAGCCGGAGTACGATCCGGCTTTTTTACAGCTTGTATTTTACGCTTAAATTAGCCCCATGTGTCCTGCATGGAACTCCAAGTGTTCTTCAATAAATGATGCAATAAAGAAGTAACTATGATCGTAACCTTCATGCATGTTAAGCGTAAGTTGCGTATCTGACTGTTGCGCAGCATGAACAAGTGACTGAGGTTTCAGCTGCTCGTGCAAGAACTCATCTTTTGTCCCTTGCTCTACTAGCAGAGGTACACTGTGTGTTTTGCTTGCTAATAGCAACGAGGCGTCGTAATCCTGCCATGCTGCCTTGTCATCGCCTAAGTATCGACCTAAGGCTTTCTCGCCCCACGGACAATCTGAAGGATTTGAGATAGGGCTAAAGGCCGATACCGATACAAACTTATTAGGATTACGCATGCCAATAACTAAAGCACCGTGTCCGCCCATTGAGTGGCCGCTAATAGCGCGCTCTTTGGTTACAGGGAACTCGCTTTCAATAAGCGCAGGTAGCTCGTTCACAATATAGCTATACATTTTGTAATGCTTATCCCACGGCGCCTGCGTAGCGTCAACGTAGAAGCCTGCCCCAAGGCCAAAGTCATAAGATCCTTCTTCGTCATCTGGAACGTTCTCGCCACGGGGAGATGTATCGGGCGCTACAATAGCCATACCTAATTCCGCCGCTAGCTTCATTGCACCGGCTTTTTGCATAAAGTTCTGGTCGGTACATGTCAGCCCTGACAGCCAGTAAAGCACGGGCACTGGCTTTTCTTTCGAGGCGAAAGGGGGAAGAAAAATTGCGAAGGTCATATCGCATTGTGTTGTTTCAGCTTTATGGGTATAGCGTAAATGCCGTCCCCCGAATGCTCTATTTTCGCCAATAAGCTCCATTTCAGCTCCTTAAATACGTAAATTTGCACCTTTATTGTGGAATCAGTAAAGGCTCTATCGGATTTTAGATCAAGTTCGTTTACACTAAGCGCCTAATTTTTGAGGTAAGTACAATGGTAAAAGCACTGTTGCATCATATTGTTGGCACTATTTCGGTCATCTGCTATTTCGTCAATACGGTAGTGTGGTCAACGCCTATTTTCATATTGGCTATTTTTAAACTTATACCTATTGCGCCGTGGCGACGATTCATTTCTTATTTACTCGACGCATGCGCGACTGCGTGGATCGGCGTTAATAACCTGAATCAGCGCATCAGCGGACGCACCAAATGGCAAATAAACGGACTAGAAAAACTCACTCGAGATGATTGGTATCTCGTTGTTGCTAACCATCAATCTTGGGTCGATATCTTAGTTCTTCAACGTGTATTTAACCGAAGAATCCCATTTTTGAAATTTTTCCTCAAAAAAGAGCTTATCTATGTTCCTATTTTAGGTCTGGCTTGGTGGGCACTCGATTTTCCATTTATGCGCCGGTATTCCAAATCATTTTTGGCTAAAAACCCGCATTTGAAAGGAAAGGATATGGAAACCACGCGCCAAGCGTGTGAGAAATTTAGGAATAAGCCTGTAAGTATTATGAATTTTGTTGAAGGCACCCGCTTTACGCAAGCCAAGCACGACAAGCAGGCCTCGCCTTTCACTCATTTACTTAAACCTAAAGCAGGCGGCATAGCATTCGTTTTGTCTGCGATGGGCGATCATTTGCATAAGCTTATTGATGTCACAATTGATTATCCGAACGGCGTACCGTCTTTCTGGGACTTCGTTAGTGGTAAGGTTCGTGATATTCGAGTGAATATCAACGTAATGCCCATCAAAGACATTATGGAAAACGGCATTTTCAGCGACAATTATTTTGATGATCCGCAAGTTCGAGCCCGTTTTCAGACGTGGTTGAATGAACGCTGGCATGCCAAAGATCAACTTTTAGATTCACTAAACGCAACACAGAAACCATTATGATTCGCGCAGTACTCGCTCCTTTTATTTTCGTATTACATACTTCACTACAAATCCTCAATCTTGCGTTGTGGGGAGGCTTAATTATCTTACTGGGCTTGGTAAAACTTATTATGCCCAACGGAAAGATAAGAACAGCATGGAATAAAGTGATGCACGGGCTAATGTTTAGCTTCGGACGGGTCAGCGTTCTCATGATACGCTTGTTCAACCGCGTCGATATTGAGTGTTCGGTACACGGCGAACTGTCAAAAGACCGTTGGTATCTGATTATTGCCAATCATTTAAGCTACCTCGACATTATTCTGCTCATTGAATTCGCAACGAACCGCATTCCTGCACCCAAATTTTTCCTTAAGAAAGAGCTTATTTGGCTGCCATTTGTCGGACTCGGTGCCTGGGCGCTTGATATGCCGTTCATGCACAGATACACCCGTGCTTATTTAGAAAAGCACCCAGAGAAAAAAGGAAAGGATCTCGAAACCACCAAAGCGTATTGTGAGAAGTTTAGAACGGTGCCCACAACGGTCATTAACTTTGTAGAGGGAACTCGATTTACTTCATTGAAGCATCTGTCAAAGCAAAGTCCCTATGAAAACCTCCTGCCCCCCAAAGCCGGCGGCGTTTCCTTTACGCTCTCAGCTATGGGCGAATTGTTTACCAACGTGTTAGATATCTCGCTGCTTTACCCGGAAAATAAGCGTCATCCTATGATGGCAATGCTTAGCGGTCAGATGACAAAAATCGTGATCGATGTGAACGTTACGCCGGTACCTGAATTACAACAGCATTCAGAACGCACTGAGTCTGAGTTTCGTCTTTATTTCCAAAACTGGTTGAACGGTCTATGGGAAAATAAAGACAACCGTATAAAGAAAATGTTGGAGTCGTAATTAATGGAAGTCAGTGCTTCAGTACGCGATAACTTTATTCACATAGTTAATGATATTTTCCCGAATCTTACTACTGAAGATCCGCTGTATAACGTCATCGCACTAAGTAGTATTTTAGTGGTGTCGGCGGTAATCTATATTATCGCAAGGCTATTGGTGCGCCCCCAGATAGCCAGTTGGGTATACAAATCCAATAACCTTTGGGACAACGCCTTGCAGCAGCACGGATTTTTCCGTCGCTTAATGCACCTGTTTCCTGCCCTGTTTATTTACTTAACCACACCGGTACTTATTAGCGATGAAGCCGTGATGCACGGTATGGTGATAAAGAGCGCTCAGCTATACATGTTATATAGCGGCCTTCTTGCCTTATATGCCATGTTGAGCACAGTGGAAGACGTTTATAACGCCTCAGCGCTTGCTAAACGCGCACCTATCACTGGCTTTATTCAAGTTACCAAATTGGCATTTGCTATTGTCACCATACTATTAAGTATCTCTTTAATTGTAGACAGAAGCCCGCTACTTATTGTGTCTGGCTTAACCGCCATTGCCGCTGTTTTACTATTGATATTCAGAGACACCATTCTGGGCTTTGTTGCCGGCATTCAAATAGCCGCTAACCGCATGTTTAATACGGGCGACTGGATTGCCATGCCTAAGTATGAAGTAGATGGTGAAATACTCGAGATAGGCCTTACCAACGTCAAAGTACAGAACTGGGATAAAACCATTTCTACGCTGCCGACTTACAGCCTTACTACAGAAGCAGTTAAGAACTGGCGCGGTATGCAAGAGTCTGGCGGACGCAGAATTAAGCGCGCCATTTATATTGATGTGCACTCTATTAAGCTTTGTGACAACGATATGCTAGAGCGCTTTTCGAAAATTCGCTATATCAACGAATATATCGATAAGAAGAAAAATGAGCTCCGGGCTTATCACCGAGATTACTCCATTGATGAGTCGGATCTGCTAAACAGCCGTCGCCTTACCAACATCGGCACTTTTAGAGCTTATTTAGAGGCATACTTGCGCAAGCACCCAGATATAAACCAAGAACTAACCCTAATGGTTAGGCAGCTACCGCCTAATGAGCTTGGTTTACCTTTAGAAATTTACTGCTTCAGTGCACAAAAGGAATGGGTGAGGTACGAAAAAGTACAGGCGGATATTTTCGACCACGTTATGGCTATGCTGGATTTGTTCGATTTACGCGCTTATCAACGTGATGGACATTTGTCGCTGCTTGCCCATCGCGAACAAAGCGCTTATAGAAACAGTCCCGAAAGCGACAATGCGCCTGAGGATGCTCTGGAGAAGAGCGAACCTAATCGATAAGGCAGTGATGAATAAAGACTTGTTCAAGACGAAAAAAAACCGGCTGAGATAGCCGGTTTTTTTAATGCTTATCGCTTAAGCCAATGCGTAGGCCATCAGTAAGCAAAGTACTAAACCAGTAACGCCAAAAAAACCGTACTCGATTTTTTCCTGCATACCTTCAGCACCTGCTTTAGCAGTCATAAAGCCCATAACGATGCTGCTTAGCCCTAGCGTAAAGGCAATTAGCGCAACACCAAACATAATTGCATTAATCCAATCAGCCATTGTGATAACCCCTTAAAAATATTGGCGGTATTATGCACCAATAAATAAGATTTAACCATGCTTGGATTGGCTTAAATGTACCGCTATTGGTATTAATTGATCTTAGTCAAAACTACTAATTAGTTGGTAATCTCACTAAATAGTGTATTTAGCAGAGCATAAAGAAATCATCAAATATCACTAACTATTTGAAAGATATATACTTTAAATATTGGCAAGGCCATTGCTCTACCTTAGGTATAACAGCGAGTATCGTTAGCGTCTATCTGACAGTGACACTACAACGCATTGCAGTTTGCTTCGAGCACTTTCGTTAACGCGTCACACGTAAATTAAGGAATGAACAATGTCTAAGAAACTATTACTTTCAGTTGCCCTTACCAGTGCTTTAATGAGCGGCCACGCATTTGCGCATGACAGCAGCTTTCAAAACAACAGTTGTGACATGGAGCTTGATGGTCATATTCAATATTACCAAGGTGACCTAACGGTACAGATGGACAATGGCTCAGTGATGACGATTGACTCCCATCACAATATGACCATTAACGGCGAATCAGTATCGCTTGACAGCGAACAACAGCGCTGGGTAAGTGAATATTACAACAACATTGATATTGCCATCCCTATGACCTTGAATATCGCCAGTGAAGGGCTGCAAATTGCCAACGTGGCAGTAACTGAAGTATTTACTGAACTGTTAGGCGGCGATCAAATGGGTGACGATTTTCGTGAACTGTTCGACTCACTTGAAACCAAAGTAAACACTTCATTCTATGATGACGCAGGCAATATTCGCGTTGATTCAACTAAATTCGATGAGCCAGGTTGGTTTGACGAAAGCTGGGAGCAAGAATTCGAAGCGCAAATTGAGTCTTTAATCAGTGAGTCTATGGGTAGAATACTTATTGCGGTAGGAACACAAATGTTGTGGGAAGGCGGTGATATGTCTGAGTTTGAGCAAAAGATGGAGCGCTGGGGTGAAGATTTAGAATATCGCTTAGAAAGCCAAGCGGCTGCGCTAGAAGAAAAAGGCGATGCATTGTGTAAGGTACTGAAGAAAGCAGATTATGCCGAAGGCAAAATGCAGGCATCCATATCTGGGCTAGATGACTTGAACCTGCTAGATATTGATCAAGACAACCACCATGACCACAACGACGAAATGAAAATGTAGTTGGAACATTTAGCGAACTAAACGCGCAAAACGAAACGACTTACAACTCTAACCACTCACCTTAGAAAACCGACTGTTACCCAGTCGGTTTTTCATTTTAACAGTTAACGACAACCGCCCTCCAATTAATGTACTCTTAAGCCCTAAACAAAGGGGTATTTAATTGATGACTCAAAATGTAGTAATTAGTGGCTACGGCTGGTTAGCCAGCTATGTGGGCAAAGCACTTTCAGGAAAGGTCAATATTGTTGGCACCACTCGAAGCCAACAGAAACGTCTCGCGTTAAAAGACCAAGGTATCACCGCAATTGAATATGCCCTGGGCGAAGATACATCAGCGCTTTGTAACCATTTGCCAAACGCTACCTTGTTGCTAAATATTCCCCCTGGCAGGAGAAACACAGATCTCGCGTCATACACCAACAATATGCTGCAGTTGATAGACGCAGCCATCAGCGTAAAGGTGGCGCATATCGTGTTTATCAGCACCACGTCGGTTTACGGCGATGCAACAAATGAGGTAGTGTCCGAAGTCAGCACTACACAGCCGCAAACAGCCTCGGCCAAAGCCCACGTGACTATTGAAGACTATTTATTGTCTAAACGAGGTCAGATTGATATCAGTATTGTTCGCCTAGCCGGTTTAGTAGGCCCAGACCGTCACCCCGCCCGCTCGTTAAGTGGAAAACAGTTAGATGCAGGAAATAAGCGAATAAACCTTGTACATGTGTACGACATTGTATCTGCGCTAACGACCATCATTTGTGGCATGCCGCTTAACGATGTTATTCACCTTTGCAGCTTGTCTCACCCTAAGCGCGGTATTTATTACGTGGATGCAGCGAAGGCGATGGATATTGATGCTCCTCGCTTTTCTGATACTGAAGCAGAACCTGCTGGCAAAGTGATTGACGCCGCACAAAGCTGGGCAAGGCTAAATATTACACCAGAGTATAGCGACCCCTATCGCATGTTTTAGGCTTTACACTTAATGAAAATACATACTCTGACACAAACAAAAACGGCAAGCTTTAGGCTTGCCGTTTTTAAGTTGAGCTCACTGCTAGCTCACGTCATTTCTTTTAAAACCTGACTATCCGAATAGGCTCAACCCGAAGTATTTTACCGCTACCGTGTTTACAAAAATCACGAGTAAAATAAGTGGAATAAAGGTTTTCAGCGATATATCCACGTATTTTTCAAACCAGCTACCTTTGTAACCACTGCTGCCCTCTTCCAAAGAAGCATTGAAGTTTGCACTCTTCCAACGATAAATAACAAACAAACAAATTAGCAAGCCATTTAAAGGCAAAATCGTGTCGTAGAACACATCGTAAATGACATCAAACAGTGATTTATCTGCGCCAGCGTAGTGCATAAACGACGTAAGCATATCAACTTTACCGAATGACAACGCACTTAGGATGGCTAGCAAAATC
The DNA here is from genome assembly GCF_022348345.1 of Alteromonas sp. CNT1-28. NCBI lineage: Bacteria > Pseudomonadati > Pseudomonadota > Gammaproteobacteria > Alteromonadales > Alteromonadaceae > Alteromonas > Alteromonas sp. CNT1-28. The sequence goes on from NZ_JAKREZ010000037.1 coordinate 7,142, forward strand.
ATAATGCTTCCTAGCGACCCAAGCGCCCATTTACGGCTTACACCTTTTTCATCCATAAGCGCCGCAACAGGTACTTCAAAAATAGACACTAGCGACGTAATTGCCGCAAAGAACACTAATAAGAAGAACAAGCTAGCGACAATCGATGCGCCCATATATCCAATCGAATCTTGTAACGCTAGAAAGATACTAGGTAGATAAGTAAAAATCATACCCACTGACGATTCACTTAAATCATCAGGGTTAATGTCTGGGTTAAAAGAGAAGATGGCAGGAAGGATCATCAAACCCGCAGTGAACGCCACGGCCGTGTCTGTTAACGCCACCAGCTTGGCAGCGCTCGGTACATCTGCACGCTTATCAATGTAGCTACCATAGGTAATAAGAATACCCATACCCAACGATAGAGAGAAAAAGGCCTGCGATAGCGCACCATTCACCACTTCAGCAGTGATTTTTGAAAACTCAGGAACGATGTAGAACTCAACGCCAGCCATCGCATTTTCGCGAGTTAATACGAAGATAACGAGACCGATTAGCATCACGAAAAGCGCAGGCATGAGCAGCTTTGCCGCTTTTTCTATCCCTTCTTTTACACCGCCTTGAAGGATGAGGTAGACCACACCAACAACGGCCGCCATATATAAAAAGATGGCTTCTGAGTTAATAAACAGCCCAAAGGTTTCTGGGTTAGCTAACTTGTCTAGATTTCCGCTTACTGCTTCGAACAAATAGCCGAAAAGCCACACGGTAATAACCATGTAGAAAACGGCAATCATGAATGGCGTAGCAATAGCTAGCCACCCCGCGACTTTCCATTTCTTTTCATTACCGCTTATATCACTGTATGCACCAAGCGGGTCTTTTTTAGCATGGCGACCAACTGACATTTCCGCCAGCATTACCGGTAAACAAATGGCAAAAACGAAAATAGCGTACATTAAAAGAAATGCACCACCGCCATTTTTAGCTGCACCGACAGGAAACCCTACCAAATTACCTATGCCTACCGCAGAACCTGCAGCAGCCAAAATAAAACCTATGCGCGATCCGAACTGTTCTCTGGCCCCGCTCATATCCCTTCCTCTTGTTGAGTTATTGTTATAGCAGTTCGCCGTATCACGCCTTGTGATGCACAAACACGTCGTGTGCTCACAATTTATGCTGGTTGTCGGTACTTACTATTCGTAAGAATCAAGCCTAGCGAACTGGTATTATTTATTATCAGGATGGCATTTATTGTTATGACTCACGTGTGGCGTCAACGCGTTGTATTGCTACCTCTATGGGCTTATCAATACGCTGCACCATTCCCAAAAATAGCATGGTAACAGCAGTGAAATAAAAAGTCTTGATGTTGGACTTGCTGAAATGATGTTAGACCGTATCACCAAGTTACCACTTCGCCATTCCAGTCGATAAAATGACAAGTTTGGTCTCGATTAAGCGCCGAAAGGTGATGAATAAGCTGTTTAGCGGTAAACTCAGGCGTGAACAGTTTCTTGGCAGCGACGTTCTTTTGAAAAGGCTTAGAAAGCCCCGTATCAACCGTCCCAGGGTGATAACAAACAAGCATCACGTCTTTCAATCTGCGCTTGTATTCTACCGACGCCGTTTTAACCAACATGTTGAGCGCCGCTTTCGACGCGCGGTAGCCGTACCACCCTCCAAGTCCATTATCTGAAATACTCCCTACTCTCGCGCTTAAGCAAACAAGGGTTGAACCTTCTTTACTCATGATATTCACTAAATGCTTGAGCCACATTGCGGGAATAATGCTGTTAGTCGAAAAATAAGCCGCTAAGGCCTGCTCGCTGACATCTTCCAAACGTTTCTCAGGATGAATGCCATCGCTTTCGTTATGCAAAAAACCGGTTGTTATTACTACCGTATTTAACACAACGTCTTGCTCAGCGAGTTGTTTTACAAAACCGCTAATGTGCATATCGTCCTGTTCGGCCAGCTGATGATAGGTAACATCCCCAGAATGATTAGTGTCAGATAAAGGGGCGCGACTAACCGCAAACACCCTAGCACCATCACTGCTATATTGCTCAATAAGCGCAGACGCAATACCGCCCGACGCGCCCACTATAAGGACGTTATTTTTCACTGGCTTCTCCTGGTATGCAGCGATCGCACTGGCGTTTTTTACCTGTTAACAGGTATGAAATGGTGTATCTATGCTTTGCGAATACATTGTAGAAAGCATCGGCTATATGACGAATAACAGGCCAGCGAAGCGGTGCATATAGCCAACCCATGCCCACGGCTTTCCATGCTTCATGAGTGACATCAAGGCCAGTTATCAACGTCCCGTCTTCACGAAGTCCGTGAATTCTTGCATTGAGTGCATGCCAATCCATGGTTGGATAACGGCTCGAAAAATCGGGGGCCTGGATATCTACCAATGTTAATTTGTTGTGCTTGTCTCTTTTTCTTAAATGACGCATTTCAGCGATACACAACGGACAATACCCGTCATAGAAAATAATCACGACTGAATACCTCTGCCAAATTTTGAACACGCTTATACGCACTCTTACCAGTTGTAAACTGCTTGAAAGAAAACAGCTAACTTTACATGTTAAAACCTTTCACTCAGCTCGCACATTATTCTTATTTAATATTCGTTTATACGATAAAAAAACACGCTTGGATGACTTGTGTTGTGACCTACCCGCACCCACACTACAGACAAAGATTAAGAGAGGTTTTTACTATGGCAAATTTACAAGTCGCCACGTTGGCAGGCGGATGCTTTTGGTGTATCGAATCAGCGTTTAATAGCGTTGAAGGCGTGGAAAAAGCAATTTCTGGCTATGCTGGAGGCGAAAAGGCCGATCCAACCTATGAAGAGGTATGCAAAGGAAATACTGGCCATGCTGAAGTGGTACAAGTGACGTTTGATGCCGACAGTATTAGCTACCGAGAAATACTAGAAATTTTCTTTGCGCTGCATAACCCTACACAGCTGAATAGACAGGGCAATGATGTAGGCACACAGTATCGCAGCGCGGTTTTCTATCACGACGATACACAAAAAGCTGAAGCAGAAAAAATTATCGCAGAAATTACAGAAGAAGAGATTTGGCCCGACCCAGTGGTGACTGAAATAGTAGCTGTAAATAACTACTACGACGCCGAAGACTACCACCAAGATTACTTCAAAAATAATCCACAGAACCAGTATTGCTCTATGGTGGTGGCGCCTAAGCTTGCGAAGTTTAAAAAGACCTTCGCTTCTCGACTTCGCAGCGACGCATAGATAAAACCGCGATATTAAGCGCGCTTTCAACAGCGTTAGCCAACAATGAAAGGGGTTGCTTAAAAGCAACCCCTTTTATTTTTCAATCTATTCGTTTTCTTATTATTCAAACCAAACGCTGTTAATTTCTAAAGGGAATAATAAAGGCGCTAAGTCTTCATAACGCTTCTTATGCGCTTCACACGTCGCGTTTTTAAGGTAGTTTTTCTCCCAAGGGTCGTTGATGATCCACAAGGTATTTTCAATGGTCACTAATCCTTCCATCGACGAATTATCCATTGTGTACTGTTCACAATTCTGGTCGCCGGCAACGTCGAAGGTAATAGGGATACGCTTTGTTGGCTTATTGCCACTCACATCAATTACCCACAGTTCATTGTCGTTTCTTGCTGCGCCAAACAAATAGGATGCGCCCGTTGAATGAGTATATGACGCCAGTCCATTGATAGGGTGATTGCCTGAAGTAAACGAAGGAAGTTGAAGGTTAGGCTCGCTCACTGGGGCAAAATCATTCGACGAGAAAAAGTCTTCATCAACAGCCAATGTAAAAATTCTTGGCTGTCCTGCTTTATCTTTCTCTAGCGCCAGATATAACGTGCCGTCTTCAGCCATCGTCAACCCTTCAATGCCGTCGTTAGGAAAATTACCTACTTCAAAATCGTTGGGAAACTGAAGAGGTCGCACATCCGACATTTCAACCGAGCCATTATCTTTTCGTGTCAATTTTACCAACAAGGTAGGGTAATCTGTTGACCCTGTTTCCTCGTATTTGGATTCACAGCGAGGGCTTAATGCGCCGGTACGGGTAGCATCTTCGGTAACCGTATAAATTACGTTAGTGTCTCTGGGGTCTACGGCTAGCGCTTCTAAATCAGGTTGCTCGCTCAAATAGCTATAAAAGCAGCTTCGGCGCACGGTATTGGAAAATGAAAAGCGTTCGCTCGATGCGCTCAGCGTTGCGGTATTCGGTGAAATACTATGAAGTTTCAACTGTTGAGTGGTATCAGCGCTAGCATCTGCGATAGTGACAAGTTGACCGTCTAGCACCACTAACCCTGAGGTTTGAGGATCAAACATAACGTTGCCTTTTTCATCAAGGATCCATTTACCCACAGCGACTTCTGTTAAGTCTTGAGGTTCAGGAGTAATAACAACGTCTTTCGGCTCGCTACAGGCGCTTATCAGTAAAGTGGTTAGCACAGCACTGGTTAAATATTTTAGCATAGTGTGAAGTCCTCTCTCCGTTTATTAAGACGAGAGCAAAAGGTAAAACTGAAAAAATTGTAAGGGAGTATATCGAGCATACCGTTTATTCACAAAAAAGAGTAAGGTTATGCGATAGACATCAGGTTTGCTGAGTACATATATGATTTGGCAACGTTAAATAGTCGTGCTGTCATCATGTTTTCAATTAATGTGCAGCATATTTAGTCAACACACTTACGTGTATTAATATTGACGAAAATTAAAGGAGAGCGTCATTTCTACGCAGCACTTGCCCCAAGTTATTGCAGGTCCAATAGTAAGAAGGGTGACATCTACAGAATGTCATATTTGGGTAGTAACCAGTAACGCCGATTCACCTGCGCTAAATCTATCTGCAAATGAAGTCGTCGTCAGCGGCAATTGTCAACGCGAAACCATACGCGTAGGTAAGTACGCATTTATACACTTGCTCTCTTTCACTTCGTCAGAGCCCTTCGAAGATACTGCGCGGATAGGTTACTCGCTATCTTTTAGCGACGATGCTCAGCAGGCTTCATGGGAAGTTGAACAACGCGGGCTTCTTTACGATGGGCAGTCTTCCTTATGTTTCCACTACACCGAGACTCCCGAGACCATATTGCACGGCTCATGCCGTAAGCCTCACTTTCACAGTGATGATGCCCTAGCACAAGTAGATGCACTCCATAAAAATGCGTTCAAAAAGCAAAATGATTTTCCCGATCTCCTGTTGATGACGGGCGATCAAATTTACGCTGATGATGTCGCAGGTCCTATGCTTAAAGCCATACACAGCGTGATTGACCGTTTAGGTCTTTATCATGAAGCACTGGAAGGGGCAGTAGTAACCAACACTAATGAACTTGCCACACATGAACATGGGTATTACGAACGAGAGCAGCTTCTGCCACAAATTGCGACCAATACGGTACTGTCTTCAATATTCTTTGGTGCTAAGAAGAAACCGGTATTCACATCAGTAAACGCGCAAAACCATTTGATTGGCAGTGCGGAGATCATCGCTATGTATTTACTGGTGTGGTCCGACACGCTTTGGGCTGATATCAATGTAGATAAAGATGGGATCACCCCAAAATACCACGCTATTTTCGACAAAGAACACGAGGCGCTTAACGGCTTTGTAAAACAGCTACCGCAGGTACGTAGAGCCCTGGCACACATTCCTACCTATATGATTTTTGACGATCATGATGTTACCGACGACTGGAACTTAACCCGGGGCTGGGAACAAGAAGTTTATGGAAACCCTCTATCAAAACGCATGATTGGCAATGCGCTTATCGGCTACTTGCTTTGCCAAGGATGGGGAAATGCACCAAAAAAAGTAGCGCCATTAATTGCTAAAGTACAAGAATCAATGGGAGAAAGCGGTTTAAACTCGCACGATGAAATCATTGATGATCTTTTGGATTTTGATCAGTGGCATTACCGTTTAGATACCACACCACCTATTGAGGTTTTAGACACCCGCACGCAGCGTTGGCGCAGTGAATCTAATATGAATAAGCCCTCGGGGCTAATGGACTGGGAAGCACTGTGTGATTTTCAGCATTCGATAATTGGCAAAGAATCTGTCATCGTCGTCTCTGCCGCTCCCATTTATGGTGTAAAGGTTATCGAAGCCATTCAAAAGGTGTTTACGTTTTTTGGCAAGGCGCTTACTGTTGATGCTGAGAACTGGATGGCCCACAAAGGCACCGCGAACGTTATATTAAACATATTCAGGCATTACAAAACGCCCCCCGATTTCATCATTCTATCTGGCGATGTGCACTATTCCTTTGTATACGATGTACGCCTGCGCTTTAGGCGCAACAGCCCCCACATCACCCAGTTCACCTGCAGTGGATTAAAAAACGCCTTTCCGGATGGATTGATCAAATGGCTAGATAGATTAAACCGCGTGCTTTATCGCTCCAAATCGCCCCTCAACCTTTTCACAAGACGTCGAAATATGTCGGTAAAAGCGAGAGAGCCAAGTTTGGGCTATGGCGAATTATTCAACGGTTGCGCCATTGGTGTATTAAAAATTTCACAGAAAAACACCGATGTTCAGTGCAAAGCTTTGTTGAGCAACGGTAAAGAGGTAGAATTCCCAGCTTCTAAAGACGATTAGTTCAAAAGAGGTATCTAATGAGTGATAGCGCACTGTCCATCGGATTATTTTACGGCTCAACAACCTGCTATACCGAAATGGCAGCAGAAAAAATCCAAGCGCAGCTCAATAGCCTTTTCGACGAAGATATTGTTGACCTTCACAACATTAAAGACGTTAACCTAACGCGCACGGCCGAATACGACATTATCATTTTTGGTATTTCAACGTGGGACTTTGGCGAGCTCCAGGAAGATTGGGAGTCTCATTGGGAAGAAGTGCACGGTTTGGATTTATCAGGGAAAACCATCGCCTTATTCGGACTTGGCGATCAACTCGGTTACGGTGAATGGTTTCAAGATGCACTAGGCATGCTTCACGATGCAATATTGCCATCAGGCTGTAAGATCGTGGGTTATTGGCCAAACGAAGGCTACGAGTTTACCGCCTCAAAAGCGTTAACCGAAGACAAAACTCAGTTTGTTGGCCTGTCTCTTGACGATGAAAACCAATACGACAAAACAGACGCGCGCATCGAAGCATGGTGCGAACAGTTATTGGTCTCGATGGCTTAACGCCTATTAATTTCGGATGTCAGTGTTGGAAAGTAAAGGCCGTATTCATCAGCAGTTTTATCGCAACGGCCCAAGCCACAGGGACGGCGCTGATGTTTCATTTCAAGATATTCGCAAACTGTTTAATTTCGCTACGATCACTGTGGGTAGATGGGTAACAGCAGAAGAACAACAGATCGCTGCCAACCTCTTTTTCGATGCGCTATACGATCTGGTCGCGATCTTAAATATCAATGAACAGGTGTTATCGTTAAACGGATCCCTGTCACTGGCTTTTGGCAGTGGCGGTCAAAAACACAGCAGTGCCCACTACAACAGTGCGAAAAGACAGCTTGCGCTAGCAAAAAATGCAGGAGCCGGAGCGCTAGCCCACGAATGGTTTCACGCTTTCGATCATTATATTGCGCCGCGCATGTTCGACGGTATTGCTGCCGGTAGCTTTGCCACACAGGCCTGGCTCGACAATGCCCCGATGAATCCTCATCCGTTGAATCAAAAATTGAGCGATTGTTTCTCGCTATTGTTCCTAAATGATCAAAAAAGACCAAATGAGTACTTTGTGCGATCCGTAGAAGCTGATCGCGCGTTAAAAATGTATTATTATGCTATGCCTCAGGAGATGGCTGCCCGCGCATTTGAAGCCTGTATTCAAGATCACGAGATCAAAAACGCATTTTTGGTGCAGGGGACAAAAAAATCAACGGAAGCTAGACTTGGCATTTATCCTCATGGTAACTTGCGTACATCACTCAATCAGGCATTGATGTTGTATTTTTACCAATTAGGTGTCGCTATTTCACATAAACAAACCTAGTTTGTTGTTTTATTACTGTGAAACTGAGTATTTTTTCAACAACAAGTGTTAATGAGCACACTGTTTTTGTACAAAACCCTGTATATTTTTGTAACAAGCAGTATACTAAAGCGCTCGAACGTAACAGAAGAAAGAAGACGAGATGAAAAGAAAGAAGCATACCTCGGCTGAAGACGAGGCTCAGATTGATATGACCCCCATGTTGGACATCGTGTTCATCATGTTGATTTTCTTCATCGTAACGACCTCGTTCGTGAAAGAGAAAGGTTTGGACGTAAACCGTCCTGAAGATAATCAAGCGAAAAACGATAAGCCTTCAAAAGCGCTTTCTATCCGTATTGATGCTGATGGCACAATTATGATGGGCGGCCGCGAAGTTGATATTCGTCGTGTGGTTGCAAACACGCAAACATACCTAGCGGAAAACAACACGGATTCAGCTGCTATCCAGGCTCACGAAGACAGTGAGCACGGTACTGTGGTAGAAGTTATGAACCAAGTTAAAATTGCAGGTATTGATAAAGTATCTGTTTTGGTTAAAAAGAGCAGCTAAAACGCCTTTCTGACCACGCAAAATAAAGAAAGCCACCTTCGGGTGGCTTTTTTCGTATAAGACCTTATACCAAAGTATCTCTTGTGCTATCGCATGAATTTTGTTCAGATCGTATCATTCGGTGTGTCTGGAAAATCCATGTTGAAACTCGGTTCCAGACTCTGATGTCACTGGAGCCATTATGCACAAAAAAATACTCTATACTGCTGTACTTGCAGCGGTTATGTCAGCACCACAAGTGTCTGCCGCCAAAATTGAATTAAGTGAAGCGTTTGAATACAACGCATTCATCTTCGATAGCTTTACCGGCCAATCTTCCGATGTTGAAGGAAGACTAGCTGTCGGTGGCGAAATGAACGTATCCGATTTCAATGTCGGCTTACTGCTATCGCCAGATATGTCTGAGTCTGCTCTTGCCGTAGGCGGTAACCTTCATTTCACGCGCGGTGATGTTCACGGTGGTTCAACTACCGTGTCAGGTATGGTGTTTGGCTCTGAACTCACATTCGATAAAGCGGTTAACGCTCAGCAGACTGTAAATCTCATTAATTCTACGGTGAAATCTGGCGGTATCTCATCGAAAGGTGATGTCAAACTAGGTAACTCAAATGTTGTATCAGGTGATGTGCACGCCAATACTGTGAAACTTGGTGGGCCTAATAGTGTATACGACAGTGTGAGCAACCCTGCTTTATATGGCTCTCAAGTTGAAAACGGAAACGTATTTGCTGAGTCTAGCGTTGAACTTGATAGCAGCGAAGTTAACGGTACCGTAACGCTTAACGACGTTAACAATTACACCGCTATCAACGGTTCGACAGCAAAATCTGTTGAACAGGGCAGCGTGAGTAAGGCTGACGTTAACAATATCGACTTTAATGCAATTGCTGCCGAAGTAACAGCGCAGTCTCAGGAGTTTGCGTCAATGTCGGTGAATGGCACAACAACATTGTCGTGCACTGACGCTAACGATTCGGATCAAGTGGTTGCTTGTACCGACGCTAGCAAGGATGTATTAAATACCATTACTTTCTCTGGCTCTGATGATATCAATATCTACAATATTGACGCTAGTTGGTTCAGCGCTGCTGATAAAGGCATTGTTTACGATTTCTCAACCACCAGCTACAACATCATCAATGTGTACGGTGAGTCAGTTGAGTTATTTAACACTGGCTTCTTTAATACAGCCTTTACGCAGGAAAATGAATATTTCAGAGAAAATGGCCAGTACAGAGACAATGACAACAATGTAGGTCAGCGTCATGATGGCCTTTATACCAACAACATCTTGTTTAACTTTGTTGATGCTGATTTTCTTACACTACATAGTGTGGGTGTTAAAGGTAGTGTACTGGCGCCATATGCAGAGCTAAGTTTCTACAATGGTCATGTAGACGGTAATGTCATTGCTAATAGTTTGGTCACTCCGTTGGTGCAACTGATTAATGACGACGGCGAAACCTACAATGCGCCGACAGGCCAAGTAAATAACTATCAGTTCGGCGCTATCAACGTAGGTGAACCTGCATCAATCGCCCTTTTATTTGGCGCTGGATGTTTCATGCTAGCTAGACGTAGAAAAGCGAATTAACGCTTTAAAAAGAGAGTGAATCTTCAGGCAAAAGCGGCTTTATAGTGCAAAGCCGCTTAATCTTGGCGAAGACAGCAAAAGCTCATCGCTTGTTACACCAGCACCTCGCCCTTCTCGCCACCTTATCTGAATACCCGCTTCAAATGCTTGGTACTCAACCGCAAATGCTTTTCCTATATACCCAGCCACAATCCAGTTGTGATTGATTCGATACTGACCTTCAGCCATAAAATTTCCGCTTAAACCCGTATCTGAGCTTTCACCAAGGGTCGCGTTCTCGTCTGCCGTAGGAAATGCACCTCCAATCGGAAAGCGCAGATCATCGTCTTGTTCAACACGTGAAAGCGCAAGTGAACTTCGAAGTTTAACTTGCCAGTTTAACGCCTCAAGCGTTAACAGCTCTGAATAGCCCCCGATGCTGACAAACTGACTGGGGCTAAAGTAACCACCATTGCCGACCGTAAAGCCGCTTAGATTTTTATCATAGCTTGTATAGCTCAAGAATGGCCCTACGCGCCAATAATCAAGCATGGGAGATATCATGGTAGCAATATCGTAACTTACATCCCCCCGTAGAGAGAACGCGCTATTATCGGCAACCTGCTCGCCTTCTAAGCGACTAACCTGAGCAGTACCTGCAACAGACCAGTTGTCGGCCACTGCATGCGCTACTAACCCTCTTATGCCACTTTCTATCACGTATCCCCAAGGTTTCGCGTGATCAGCATTGAAGGTTCCGGTTTGGCTTAATAAGCTGTCTTCTTTTGCCTTTCTAAACAAGGTTGCAGCTACCGTTGTACTGGTAAGAAATTTGGTTGCAGATATCTGCCCGGTTACTTTAGCGCCAACGGGTTGATCGAACATGGCATATTCAAGGTTAGCGTAAAAATTGAAATCAGGTGCCTGATAATGCGCTTCGGCGCGAAGTCCCTTATCTTCAAAGCCGCTTATTCCCGAAAATGCTCCACTCAATTGTTTGTTACCAAACCAGTCGCCAACTTGAGGGCGACCGCTGTAGAATTGCTTATAGTCGAGTGATACTTGCCACAGCCAGTTTTCATAACCGCTACCAATACCAATATATTGCGACAGAACATCGAAATTACCGAGTCCCTCGCTCCCGCTTCGACTGCGAGTATTAATACCGTAGACTGCACTTAGGCCATCTTTAGTTTGTGCTGTAACTCCCCGCGCATCGCGATTTTGATAGGCTAGCCAAAACTGTTTTCTGGGCCAGGCGTTACGTGTGGTACGTTCTTGCAATATGCTTTTTACCGCACTGTATCTCAGCGCCAATCGGTTCAGTGTGGCTTCGTCGTCTTGATTAATTGTAACCAATTCATTGGCAATTACCGCATCGGTTGGCGTCTTCGCGAGCACTCGCTCGAACGCTGCGGTGGCGGTTGTGGTGTCTTGTATCTCTTTAGCAGCCCACCCAATTAGTGCTTGCTCATCTACACTTAACGGTCTCAAACGGGCGAGTGCTTCGCCTGACTCAATACTTTGCTTGTAGCGCCGTGTATCGTAAAACTGAGCCTGTCGGCTAGCCAGACCATCAGCACAGCGTCGAATGAAAACCTCAGTATTGACACTACATGCTAGGTCGAACGCGCTTTGCTTGGCCGTGTCGCTGCTTTGCGCGCTAAGTGACAAATACCTGCCTTCATTATCGTTCACCAAACTAAATAGCGCGTCGGCAAAGTCGTAATTTTTCAAGTCGTATTGTTGCCATGCCGCACCCTGCAGCACTTCTTTCACGTAGCCGCTGTTATCAGATTTGAGAAATTGCTCCAGCGTTGTCGTATCGCGCAAAGACAATGCCTGCTGTAGCTTAATACCAGTGACACTGTTAAGGCCTTGTTGAGCGGATTGTTTATCGATATCACGAACTGCCGATTGTTGGGCCTGAGAGAACTGCTGCGTTGCCATTTCTAACATGCCTTTATCAATGGCGGTCCACCCCATAAGCAAGTAAAAATCAGTACGCTTAATTTGATTGCTCAATGCAATAAGCGTTTCTACTTTTTGCTTCGGCGTATTTGCTCTGGCTTTCGGCGTTAACTGAGCAAATTGTTCGAGCGGGAGGGCTTTAGAAGCGGGCTTATCTGGCTGCTTTTTTAAAGCCTGAAGCGATTCTCTTGGCGCTGACACTACAGGCTTGATAGTACCTTTTAAGCGGCCGTTTATTCTGTTTAGTTCGGTTTCGACTTCTTGTGGCACCTGCCACGTAGGGTAACGAGCTTTTAAGCGCGTAAACTCTTCATTGGCTTGCTGAATCTGTCGCTCATTAATATGGTACCAAAGCCCTGTTAAATCCGGCTGATCTTGTTGTGCAGGTAATATACCCAGATCTTTTTCTTTGTACGTTGTTTTAGCTTGTCCGTATGCCTGCACCGACACAAGTGACGTGGCCAAAGCGCCTAGTGCCAGATACAAAGACGTGCGATTAAACCGAGTTTTCACGATGCGTTATCCAAAACTGCTAGCATAGAAAGCAGCGTTAAACTTGCCGAATAATAATCCATGTTTCGATTGATCTCAGGCCACTCTGGCCTTTGCTTTTCTCCTGATTTCATCAAGCGGTTTACGGCCATCTGCACTGAACGCATTCCCTTAGACATTTCGTACTCAGCGGTTTCCTCGTTTAACAGGTTGATGGTAGCTGGCGTAGGCGTTATCGCCCACCATGCAAAGTAGGGAGAAAGTAGCTTCTCAGTTAACCTAGCGTTTTGGCGAAAACGTGGGGACCATGCAAGCTGAAGCGGTATACGGATCGCATTAAAACCAAACTCAGGCGATATCACATTATCTAAACTTAACGCACCAATCTTACTGTTATCGGACTCAGTACTATTAGGGGTGAAACGCACCCAATCACTGGGCAATTGGTAGGTAGAAAACTGCATATTCGACAGCAAGATCAAGCCCGACTCGAACAGGCTTTCCCAACGTGACGGAGTATCCGACAGCGAAGACAGGGCAGTTATGGCGGGAAAAACCCAATAGGACAGATTTAGCTGAAGGCTGCTATTTCCTGTTTGGTCAGATGCAAATCCGTATTCCCCTGGCAAGAGCACTACACTGTTATTATTCACCACCAGAAGTTTCTGCTCTACAGCACGTACAATATTCCTGGCGGCCTCCTCATACTTACCAACGCCCCACTTTTCACTTGCACGCAATAATGCCCACGCAATAAGAATCTCACCATCAGAGGCATTATTAGGGTCATCGATACAAGAAGATGAATTATCCACACAAGGTCGGTAGCGCCAGCTAAAGAGCCCGTCTTCTCGCATGAGCGTACGTTGGGTCCAGTGCCATAATGCATCAAAGGTGTCTTTGTCGTTGGCGGCGACGGCAAAGAGCATACCGTATCCTTGCCCTTCGCTGTGAGACACATCATCATTTCCTGTGTCTACCACGCGCCCGCCGTCAACAAACAATGCCTTATACGCTATGTACTGAGACTTGAATTCGCTATCTTCCTTGGTAGAGCACGACGCCAACAGGAACAAAAAACCTATCACGAGCGTCGCTTTTGTTGCGTAATGCAGCTTTACCATGAGTCTTGCACTTGTTTATTTCTGCGTTTAAGCAACAGGTAAATAAGTAGGCTTACAACAAATACAACCAGTATAAAGCCTATTAACCAATACCACGGGTTGTTAGACAGCCATAGTCGTAAATGTAGCCAGCTGTCGTCGGCTTCACCCACTTCATATTTATCGCTTACCTGCATGATGAGTGATGGCGAAAGACCATCTTTCCATGCGAAGAAATCCCCTGCCATCTGCCCCCACATCGACAAACTAACCAGATCCTCGATTCTAGCTTGAAGAAGTTCCGGCGTCTGCGCTGCAACAATGAACAAGGTATCGGTTTGTGAAGAAACAGGGTGTGCCTGTGCAGTAAGTACTGCTTGCTCACCTAAGTCACTTTCTTGAACGGTATGACCGTCTATGCGCATTTCTTTGAAAGACTGATCGTCAGTCAGGTTTCTTACGCGATTGTACAGATTGTTCTGTAACCGATAAGACCAGCGTTTCGTTGCCTCAATGGCCGTACTGAATTCAGACTGCTCAATATTCGTTAAGCTTTCAGGGGTACCTAGAACAATCACAGAACCTTCGGTTGTAATGTCGTTTCCAGTTGCTATTTTCACGTTCAATAAAGGCACTTGGGCTACTTGCGCTAATTTCGCTGAAAGAGTTAACGCTGTATCTAAATAGTCATCTGACGGAATAGCAATGGTTGACGATGGTGCTGACTTAAAGCGCGCAAACGGGTAAGCCGTTTCTGAAAGCAAGACGAGATTAGGTTGAACTGCCACGTTTCCTGCATCAGGTAGTTTTATAGCCGAAGAATCATCAAGCTGGAACACGAGGTGGGAACCTGGAATATCATCACAAGGCACACCTGCTAACGGCGCTCTCATGGTTACCGCAAAGTCTAAAATATTCGTCCCGCCTTTGAAGAATCGTGCAGGTATTCTTAGCTGATAGTCTCGGTAGGATTGTCCGTTAATATTATTAAGAGACAAACCGTGTACAAGTTCGTCATTCACGCTTACATTCATAACCGAACCTGGCCCAAAACCTGCGCCATATCCAAAGTCTAAGAGCAAGCTCACGCTCGCGTTTTCAGGTACATAAAAATCTGCAGGCAATCTGAATGACACCCGTTTGGTGAAGTTCCCCTCATCCCTAAACTGAGTGGTCGCCACACCAAAGTCTTGGAATGTGTAGTGATTGTCTGGGTTCAGAATGCGATGACGCTGCAGCGTTTCCGCCTGCATTTGTGACTGTGAAAGTACGGTAACTTGTGAAATAGGGTTAATCGCATCGTCCATTACCGCCAAGGCTTTCGCTGCCTCAAGTACTTCATCTTGCGTAGTACCGCTGACAATAAGGCGGTAACTAGCCGGTACAATAACGTTGCTGTCCTTAACAAACGCAGGTGTGCGCTGTGCTTTTAGAAACGCGCCATCAATGTCGTTAATCACTTCGTCAGATAATACCGGTGATAACGCGTCGACTGTACCAACTAGAATATGAACAGGCTGTTTTTGCTTGGCTTTGAGATACCATGCAGCACGCTCGTAGCGAGCAACATTTTGGTCGTTCCAAAAACTATTTTCTGTGTCTTCTAGCTGGGGCAAAACGTAACCATCATCAAAGCTGTCATGCTCGATAATAAGCGGCTGATATTGGTTCCTAAGAGACAGTGCTTGAGCAACAATGGGAAGTGTCTGATATTTAATTTGATCATCAGCTTCTCGCGCCGTGTAAAGCTGAACGTTTCGCTGTCCGCCAATTCCTGGATTAAAGAATCCGCTCAGCTCATCTAACGTGAAGCGCTTTTCATTCACCGACGTCGCAATTTTTAGCGTTGAGTTGTATGCATTAATTTCGCTCCACAATTCAGGCGCACTGCCGTCAACACATTGCTCGGCATAGTGCTGACTTACCGCTAGTGTCAGAGAGTTAAACCCGGCTCGCCACAATGAAGTAGGGATCGCAATTTCAGATACAAGAGAAGGTCTGTCTGGGTCGAACGCAATCTGTCCAATGGTCGCATTATTGAATCTCACATACAGCTGAGAACGTTTTTTGATTAACGCCTGCGAGCTGACCACTTCTAATGTAAGTAGCGCGCTGTCCACATCAGTTACTGAACTAAGGGGAATTGGAATATCAATGGAGGCAGATTTTCCCTGCAAGCGCACGGTACTTTCACCGCCAAAAAAGTCGGTTAATCGATACGTGTCAGTTTGCGCCGCTAGGGTAAAAGGCATGCACAAACATACGATGAACATAAGGTATTTTTTTATCATTGATTTTCCTTTGCCGGTTTAGCAAGCAAACCTAATTTCCCGGCGAACTTCCCCATTAATACAAGCATATGCAATAAAACAGGCTTTAACCCAACTTTCAACACATGTTTTGCGCCGAACCAGTATGAGATAGCCCTTGTTCTTCTTCGTTGAAACGACATCCAGCGCAGACTATCACACAGTGAATAGGCGACGACTTCGTTTTCTTGTTCTTCGGTTTGAGGCATAAAGCGTACTCGAAGAATTTTTGACCTATTGTCGTAATGCAGAACGCTAATTGGCAAATGAACGTTCTTATTCAGTGCGTGACTCCACGATGTGAGCGTTGCATTTTCAGGTACTAACGCTCCCTCACCTTTCAAGCGTAACCGAGCTCCACCAAGCGAAAGATCGACCAAATCTCCAACCCAAGCTTCATCGCTTGTAGTCTTAATAACGACACTATTGGTAGCTGGGAGACGTGCCTGACTACGCACCTGTTTCCGCTCTAATAACACACTAAGAACAGACAACAATAGAATCAAATTAAATACATTCCACAACATGACCACCACAGTAAGTTCGCGTGTAAGAGGCTCTGTTATGAACTTATAGACGCCGCTCCCTAATGCGAATGTGATTACCAATATTAGCCAGTAAAACACGCTCGATAGTGGCGACACAAAGGTTCTGTCAAGGCTCTCTCCTTTTGGCGTCACAACAAATGAAGGTGCCCGCGGCTTTAAGAAAACCTTGATTAATGCATTTAGCGTAAATGCGCACTGTAGTATTTCATATAACTCTGACACTAAGGGCCATCGGGTTCGCCCAAAGAGCATGGTGGATATCATGTAAGTGGCAATAACGTGAGGCAGGGTGAAGGCAAAAATTTCCAGCATCGATGCATGGTAAACCTGAAGCCCAAAGACCAAATACGCCAGTGGCATAAGCAAAAAGATGATGCGAGCAAACGGGAACAGCCAAAACATGATTGAACTCATGTAGCCCACTCGCTGATACCATTTTAGTCCTTGCGCTTTAAAAGGCTTTTTGAGTAGTAAAATTTGCGTCATGCCTTGTGCCCAGCGCATACGCTGCTGAATAAACGCATCAAAAGTTTCTGGCGCAAGGCCGCTTACCATAGGTCTGTCCACATATACAGACTCGTAGCCCATTTTGTGAAGATCTAACGCGGTTTCTGCATCTTCAGTGATAGAGTCGCCGGAAATGCCCCCAACCAAATCGAGGTGCTTTCTTCTCATCAATGCGGCTGATCCACAGAAGAAGGAACTCCCCCAGTAGTCTAAGCCTTTCTGTATAGTGCCGTAAAACATGTCGTTTTCTGAAGGCATGCGAGTAAACGCAGAGAAGTAGTTACGCTCAACAGGATCTGGGTTAGCCATAAAATGAGGGGTTTGAACGAGAAAGACCTTCTCGTTTTTAAGCATCCACGGCACGGTTCTATCAAGAAAATCCGAAGTAGGAACATGATCAGCATCCAAGATAACAATCAAATCACCCGTGGTATCTTGTATTGCACTGTTCACATTACCCGCCTTGGCAAACTCATTTTTTGCTCGAGTGTGATAGGTAATATCCAAGCGTTTGCACAGTGCTTGCAAATCTTGTCGCCGCTGTTTTGCAGTGGCCGCTGACACAGGGTTTTCAGCGTTAATTTTCTGGTCGGTTCCGCCATCGTCAAGCAAATGAATACGAAGCTTTTCTTTAGGGTAATCGAGCATTTTTGCAGCGCGGATAGTAACTTCTAATATCCCTTCATCTTCGTTATAACTCGGGATCATGACGTCTACACTGGGCAGAGTTGATTTATCTACCCCTTCCAGGGACAAAAGCGGTCGACTGAGCGGAAACGCGTTAACGATCGCCCCTAACACTGAAGTGATCCCCGCATAAATTTCAGCGCCAAATAATAGCCAGACGGCAATCATTGAAAGAAAATCTGAGTAGGTTAGCGTGTAAATACCACGCCACAGCAAATACCTGACGCTAAGCGCAATGGCTAGCACCAGAGCTAAAATGCGGAATAAATGCTGGTATTTTTGCGTGTGCCGCGCTTCTTTGCTGCACAAGGATATTGCAATGAGGATAACGATTGAAGAGAGAAGCTGGCCCAATGCATCCATGGGTGCCAGCAGTAGCACCCCAAGAATAAAGGATGCTACTAACAGAACAATAATGAACTGAGAGGTGTAGTGTTGTCTACGAGTTTGCGAATAGTCCAAGTTTGCGATCCAATACGTGTATTTGCGTTACACTTGCATAGTTCGCCCTGTTAATTAACGTAATTTTACCGTCCGACATTTCAATCTCGTGATTACTTTTATAAAACAAACGAGAAATGTCATCTCTCTGCTTTTTATTGCTTTTAGACGCTAACAACCACGCCGGATACGTTGCCATTCCAAATGCAGCTACAACAATAAGGCCATAGAACAATACTGGCGACATTGTTGGCGCTATGTACAGGGAAAATAAAAACATAGCCATACTTGCAACGGTAAATATACCAGTAATTTTGCGAAAACGTATAACTTTCATAAGTTTATTTTCTGCATCAAGCAGCATCGAAAGACGCTTCTTCCACAGCTGCTCTGTCTCTAAACTCGTGCGTTCTTCAACCAGTTGAGGTTTTTTAAAAGCAGGGTTGGTATTTTTAAACTGTTGAGCAAGCTCAAACACGTTTACCGCAGCGCCTTCATTAATAGCGCTCTGAAACGATTGTTCAAGCGTAGGTGATTGGTCAAATTGTTGTGAGTTATCTACTAATTTCACTGCGCACACTCCCCTCATTACTACACACTGAGTCTACTTCCGTACATTCAGAGGAAAAATTGCTGAAACCATACTTACTGATTAATAATGATACGCTTACATACGCAAATTGATATTGAACTTTAGCTCATTGAACTTTGGTATAAGTCATGTAGGGCAAGGCCTACAAGGGTGTGCAGACTATATGAAAAGCCATATAGCAGGTAGCGTAAGTCGCAGAAAAGAAGCCCAACTAAACGGGATTAAAGTGGGCAAATTAGACTAATTGATAAGGTGAGTTTTATTGCTAAAGCGTTAGGGCTTGCGCAGCTTACTTAAAATACTGATCAAGTTACTTACATTGAATACCGTTCCAAAAATACTGCCCACGGAAATGGCGTATAACAGCCCCAAAGTTTCAGCAACAAGAAAAACCTTTCTAATAGTGTGCGTATTGCGGATAACCAAAGATCCCACTGTAAAAATAAGTGAAGACGCATAGGCAATGAAGATTATCCAGCTGTGCTCTAGCACAAACCACTCATAAGCGAGGAAGCCTAGATTCACCGCAACAAAGAAAAATAAAATGGCATTGCTTCTATGTTTAATGGCAATAAAGTTACGAACGCTGGCAAGCAGTGTTCCAATGCCTGCGGCCATGGCATCTAGCATAAAAAAATGCACGCTAAGTGCACTTAAGGCAAACGCAGAAATAAGCAAATACTTGTCTACGTTAGTTTGGCGATACCCAATAAAATTTAAAACAACGGCTATTGCGCCAAAGCCTTCTGCAACTATGTTCATTAATATAAGCTCATTAAAATTTAAGGTAGAAAGGCTGACAAAGGGCTTTGTATTCACTGGTATATTCGCCCTTTTGATCCCTAATTATCAGCTCATTTTTGATTGCATTTTTCGCTATTAAGCTCGGCCATTCCCGATGTGCAGTAACGTTTTTAAGATTATCACTTGCGCCCTCTATTAGTTTTTTAAAGTGGAACGCGCAAAGATAAGGCGATTTGTTAGATGTATGCTTTACATAAAGAATATTTGCCAGCGATAGGCCATAACCTTCAGCCGTTTCGATAACCGAGGCTTCCATCGACGCTGGGTACACACAGTACATTTGCCCTTGTTCTATTAACAACTTGCTGCTTGAACTAAAAAGTTCATCTGGGGCCAATGCAGACGTTTGCCTTGCCACCGAGCGAGATTGGCTTTGCTTGCTGTACGCATTTGAAAGTGTAGCTGGCGTGTCAAAGTAAGGTGGATTAGAAATCACTAGGTCATACAAGTGGGGGGAGGTGTAGCCAGTTACATCACAGCAGTAAATAAACAGCTGTTTGGCCCATTTTGCATTTTTAAAGTTGGTAGCGGCCTGCGCTGCGGCTTGCTCATCTATTTCTATCGCGTCAATTCTGGCTGCGCCATTATCGAACGAGCTGATGTCAATTGAACTGCTTTGAACATTCCGCTCTTCACCGTTCGGATTGCAAAAGTGCGCTGCTTTTTGGGCCATCATCAACGCTAAAATGCCACTGCCGGTGCCGATATCCAAGATACGTGGGGCATGGCTGAGGTTTGCGCGAAACTGTGCCCAACTTCCTAAAATCAGACTGTCGGTATTCACTTTCATCGCGCATTTGTCCTGTGCTACGGTGAATTGTTTACAGCGGAACATAAGGAAGTCGTATTACCTAGTGCGTTAAAAGGCACGCATTCTATATTAAGTCGGGTTGTGCTTCACGTTAAGGTTGTGACATTTACTGTGAGCGCTTATTTCCAGCGCTGCAGCGACATCATATTTCTGGCCACGTCAACGGCATGAACGGGTCGGTATTTCTTTAACGGGCCTTTCATTATGCTTTGCCATATGGGCGCCGTTTTCTGCGCTATATCTTCTAGCGTCCGCGACTCGTCGCGATTGCCTAACAATAACGAAGGGCGTACGGCAGAGGCATGGGGTAACTGAGGCATTCGCATAATCGCGTTTTCTAGCTCGCCTTTTACTCGTAAATAAAAGTTACTGCTTTTAGCATCAGCGCCTACCGATGATATCCATACAAAACTGTCCGCGCGCTGAGCTCGGGTCAGCTGTGCGGCAACATGAACATATTCAAAATCAACGCGGCGAAACGCTTGTTTCGATCCCGCCTTTTTAAGCGTGGTGCCCAGACAACAGTACACATGATTAACGCTAAAGTAGCCTTGATAGTCCTGTAGATTGTCGAAGTCGATAACTACAGGTTTTAGGCGATTGTGAGGGTCGTTAAACATACTGGAGGAGAGCGGTTTTCTGACTAAGCAGGTTACCTCATTGTACCGTCTATCCTGTAACAGCATATTTACAAGCGTTCGTCCCACTAAACCTGTCGCTCCTAGCACCATTGCGGATTTCATATGTCGCACCTTGTATCATAAATTGATATAACTACAATCAAACCTTCGACAGTCAAATATGCAGATAAAAATGAAAAAAGCCCTTTTAATTGGAGCCGCTATGCTCTCTACTGCTTTAAACGCTGAAACGCTCACAATTGAGCGTATTTTTTCTTCTCCTTCACTCGATGGCAACGCACCCCGTTCGTTAAAAGTATCACCTGACGGTCAACGGGTAACATTTCTTAAAGGTAAGCAAACCGACTACGAGCGCCTAGATCTATGGGAATACCATATTGAAAGTGGCCAAACTCGCATGCTTTTCGACTCAAACGACCTACAAAGCGGCGAAGAAGTGCTTTCTGATGAAGAGAAAGCGCGACGCGAGCGTATGCGTTTATCTGGCAGCGGTATTGTAAGCTACCAGTGGTCGGACGATGGTAAAGCATTACTTTTCCCATTAGGTGGCGATGTGTTTTATCACAAGCTGGGCGAAAAAGGGGCGAAGCAACTTTTAGATACTGACGCTTTTGAAACTGATATTAAATTATCACCAAAAGGTAACTACATTTCCTTCATTCGCGACCAGAACCTTTATGTAAAACACATTGAATCAGGTAAAGAAACGGCAATTACCAAAGAAGGTGGCGACAACATTAAATTTGGTATGGCCGAATTTGTGGCGCAAGAAGAAATGGGCCGTATGACCGGATACTGGTGGTCGCCAGATGAGACTAAAATTGCTTTTACCAAAGTTGATGAAAGCCCAGTAGATGTGATCACGCGTTCTGAAATCTATGCTGACGACATCAAGCTTATCGAACAAAAATACCCGAAAGCGGGCACGCCAAACGTCTTGGTGGAACTTGCTATTCAAGACATCAACTCTGGCGATCGCACTTGGGTGGATTTAGGTGAAGATAAAGACATTTATTTTGCTCGCGGTAAGTGGATGCCTAACAACACCACCTTTACCTACCAGTGGCAAACACGGGATCAGCAGACGTTAGAGCTGCGTGCGTTCGACCTTAACAGCAAAAAAGAAAACGTGCTGCTTACAGAATCAAGCAACACGTGGGTAAACCTGCACAACGACCTTTACTTCCTAAAAGACAAAGGCCAATTTATTTGGGCGTCTGAGCGCGACGGTTTTAAACACCTTTACCTTTTCGACAATAAAGGCAAGTTGGTTAAGCAGTTAACCAAAGGTGACTGGGTTGTAGACAGTGTTGAAGCTATTGATACAGCGAACAACCGTTTGTACTTCTCTGGCCGCAAAGACACCCCACTAGAAAGCCATGTTTACAGCGTGCCTTTAGATGGCGGCGAGATTTCGCGTATCACTGAACTAGGCGCGTATCACAGCGCGGCATTTAGCAAAGATGCCTCTATCTTTATCGACCGTTTCTCAACGATTAACTCTCCTGCACAAGTTAGCCTAAATAGCGCCACCGGCGAGCGAATTACCTGGCTTGAAGAAAATAAAGTTGAAGAAGGCCACCCTCTGCACGCTTACATGGATAGCTGGACGGCACCTGAGTTTGGTGACATCACCACAAAGGATGGCGCAACCCTTAAGTATCGAATTTATGCGCCTGACAGTGCTAAAAAGAATCCTAAACAGAAGCACCCTGTTATTGTTTACCTTTACGGCGGCCCGCACGCACAAGTGGTAACAAACAGCTGGGCGGGTAACCGTGGTTTGCTATTCCAACACTGGGTTGACCAAGGTTATGTGGTATTTACGTTAGATAACCGCGGCTCTAACTATCGCGGTAAAGGCTTTGAAGATCCTATTTATAAAAAAATGGGCTTTATTGAAGTGGACGATCAGGTTGCAGGCGTAGAGTTCTTGCGTACGCTTGACTACGTTGACGCTGAGCGTATTGGTGTTCATGGCCACAGCTATGGCGGCTACATGACGCTGATGACCATGTTCAAAGCGGGCGATTACTTTGCAGCGGGCGTATCAGGTGCTCCGGTAACTGACTGGCGCTTATACGATACCCACTACACTGAACGCTACATGGGCAACCCAAATACAGATGATGATGCTTACACTGCGTCTTCAGTATTCCCTTACGCAAAAGATCTGAAGGGCGACCTTTTGATTTACCACGGCATGGCAGATGACAACGTGTTGTTTACCCATTCAACAATGCTCTACAAGCACCTTCAAGACTTGGCAATTCCATTTGAAACTATGGATTACCCGGGCAAGAAGCACAGCATCCGTGGTAAGCAAACGGGCATTCATTTATACAAAACTATTACTAACTTCTTTAACCGTAACTTGAAAGACTAATACGGTTAGAGCCTGGGGCCTGTTGATCTCTGTACATCTAAGCTCAACAAGCCCTAGAAAGCAGTAAAAAGCAAAAAGCGATGCTTATGAAGGCATCGCTTTTTTGTTTGGTCAGTTTAATTAACGCTTATTTTGTGCATGTTTGCGTTGTAGCGCTTTGTGCACTTGTAGGGTGATTAGACTTTCTTTACTTGCTACTTGCTACTTCAAAGCATCTATCAAGTATTACAAATGCAGAAACTAGCTAAACATCTGGGTTGCTAGGTTTTGCTGTACCGCCTGAGCAGACGATGCACTTAGTTCAATCTCAATAGGATCGGCTTTGCCCGACAGCCAAATTTTAAGCTCGGCGTCAGTATCAAAATGCCCTGCCGTCTCAACGATAAACTGCGTAATAGATTTATAAGGTATTGAATGATAGTTCACTTTGCGCCCGGTAAGGCCTTGCTTATCAATAAGGATTAGGCGCTTGTTTGTGAATACACTTAAATCGCGCACTAGCTTAAACGCAGAAGTAACGGTTTCGTTAACAGCAAGTATAGGCATAAGCTCTTCTTGAACATCTGAAGCGCTAGTCTCGCTTGCATTACCCATGATGGTATCAAATAAACCCATGACATTTCCTTTTAGGCAGAGGCAAGTTTAACTCGCCATTGAACTCTATGCGCCAGTGGCTTGGGTTTATCCAAAGCAAAGCCTTGACCGAAATCTACTTTAAGCTCTCGTAAAACTTCGGCGGTCGCGTTATCGACCACAAACTCTGCCACGGTCTGTTTACCCATACTGTGCGCGATATTATTTATCGCAGTTACTGTAGCATGATCGATAGGATCGTGAACGATATTTCGCACAAAGGAGCCGTCAATCTTAACGTAATCAACATCTAGGTTTTTCAGGTAGGTGAACGAGGACATACCAGCACCAAAGTCGTCTAAGGCAAAGCTACACCCCAAATCGCGTAGTGTAGAAATGAAATGTTTAGCAGCGCTTAAGTTAGTTACCGCTGTTGTTTCTGTAATTTCAAAACAAATTTTCTCAGCAGGTACAGAAGTACTTTGCATACGCTTGGCAATCTTATGCAGCGCCATTTCATCACCCAATGTAATACCCGATAAATTAATCGCGACTTTGCCCACGTTATCGATGTGAGCGGGGTTACGTTCAAGAGTTTTAAGGGTGTTATCTACTACCCACATATCCACTTTGTTCATTAAACCGTGGCGTTCTGCCAACGGGATGAAAAGCCCTGGACTTATAAGGCCACTGTCTTTTGCATTTAGACGAAGCAAGATCTCGTAATGCTGAAGTTGGGCGGCCTTTTCTTGATTGGGCACGTTAAGCGGCATGATAGCTTGGCTATACAACTCAAACCCGTCGTTTTGTAATGCGTGATGCAAGGCATGTAACACCTGGTTTTCACTGTCATCAATGGCCATTTGCGAGTCATTATCATGAAACACAAAGTAACGGTTTCGACCCAAGTGTTTGGCTTTGTAACACGCGTTGTCAGCAGCTTTAATTAACGCTTCTGCACTTTGTGTACTCTCGTTTATTTCGATAACACCAATGCTTGCCCCCACAAAGAACAACTTGTCGTCATAAACAAAACGATAATTTGAAATCGCCAATAAAAGCTTGTCTAGGCGCTTGGTCACCTCATCCAAACTTTGATTGCGAAATATAATGCAGAACTCGTCTCCCCCTATTCGGGCAAGCAGATCTTGCCCATTCACGTATTGCCTAAATATGGTGGAGATTTCTTTTAGCAGCTTATCGCCCGCTGGATGACCACAGCTGTCGTTTACTAACTTGAATCGATCCATATCGATAAAGCACATCACGCTTTGCTTGTGGTAAGCGCGAGGAAAATTGATACTCGCCACTTTTTCAAAATCAACGTGGTTTAAAGCCTTGCTCTCGCCCTGCTGACCAGCCGCTTTATGCGTTTCATCAAGGATCGCTCGCAGTTTTTCATCAAATGCATAGCGATTAAACAGCCCGGTTAACTGGTCATGGTTTGCTTGAAAATACACTTCTTCCTGCAGCGCCAGCTCTTTGGTTACATCACGTGCTATGCCTTCAACAGCAACCAGTAGCCCTTGCTCGTCGACAATGGGCGTGTCTGAAAATTCAATCGCTAACGGTTCGCCAACCTTGCCTTGATAATGCACAATATAAGGCTCGGGCTTTTCGCCACGAGCAATGGTTTGGCGTATCTCAAACGTCTCATCAGGTACTTGGCGAACGTACTTCGACTCGTTTGCACAGAAGTCTTCTGCGCTAAACCCTAAAATCTTTTCAATACCCGCGCTCACATACATAAAGTTGTGCTCGACGGTCTTGGTGTAAACAAAGTGGCGGTGCATGCCGTCAACTAAGCGGCGATACTTTTCTTCGCTACGCTTTAAATCGTGCTGGGCACGAAAACGTTCGGTCACGTCCCTTACGGTTACCGCAATATTGTCACCGGCTTTTACCACCTGAACTTTTATCCATTGAGGCGCAATCTTATCGCTATGAATGGCAAGGTGAGCTTCATAAGGCACGCCAAGTTCAGCAACGTTTTTGGCGTTTTTAAATTCACTGCTTAAGCCTAAATATCGCGTTTGCTCGGCTAAGCTCATAGACCGCAATACATCGCATGCACCGCGAAATAGATAGCGACTGTATGAGTTTGCTTCTACTAGAGAAAAGTCATCATCTGTTGGCTGATAAATAAGAAGCGCATCAAGGGAGGCTTCGCTAGCGGTGAGGTAACGCTGCTGACTCAAAGACAAATTAACCGCGCCTTTAAGCTGCTTGTGCAGCACATAGCTAACTAGCGCTGACATCAACAGTCCAATCATAATAATTAACAAGCCTGCGTTATATGGGCTTAGCTGAGACTGCATGGAAAGGTAAAAATCGCGTTCTAAAAAACTGAACGGCAAAAGCGACACAATGGTGCCATCGTTGACTAACTCACCGCTTTGAAAAAGCGTTGCACTGTCGGCGTTAAGCTGAAAGTTAAACTGTGGGCCTACTAACTCGCCTAACATCACGGTTAATATGGTTTGTACGTCGAACCCCGCCACCAGAAATCCGTGCTCAGGCTCTTGAGGGCTTATGGCCCTGCCCACAACGATAAAGTGATGTTGAGCAGCATCTGAATACAAAAGCGTGCTTTCCAAGTCCTCGGACAAACGCGATATGTTTAAGCCCAACGCATCCATAGGATGGCCAATGAGGCTGTTGTCTATACGGGTTTTGATACCGGAAGATGGTGTTGCCACCCACGCTATCTCACCGCTCGCATCGACAAATACCAACGATGAAAAGCCTCGCTGCATGCCCATCAATGACAGGGCTTGCGCATTAAACCAGTCTACTTGGTTTGGCTCAAAGGTGGGCCAGTTTCGCATCAGGTTGTGCAGCGCTTGAATACGTTCGCTTGAGAAAACTTCAAGACTAATTTTTACCTGCTCGGCAACCGACTGCGCCTTAGAAATACGTGCTGCGCGTTCATCGTTTTGAATAAAAACACCAGCAGAAACAAATAAAAAGGTGAGAAAAAGAAACAAAACCGTAGGTAAGGCGTAAATACGATGGTTGTGTTTGCTTAACATGTGCCTGTCTCCGGTAACTAGCGCCGGTATACTAAAGTAGAATTATTAAATAAATATGAATTGTCTTATGTGGTATAGGCTCTGGCGTTATCTAATAGTATCTGGCACTGTAAGGCTTCCGATTTTCTTTTAGTGCGTAAAGGCCCTTGTCGGCGCTACCCCATAAAAAAACCAAAATGAAAAGAGCGTTACTTAATGAGTATTTCCCCAAATTTCGAAGACATTAAACAAGCCTATGAACGTATAAAAGGCGACGTAAAGAAAACGCCGATTGTTGAATCTTCGTTGCTCAACAAATGGATGGGCAACCGCATTCTGTTTAAAGCGGAGTGCTTACAGACCATCGGGGCATTCAAAATTCGCGGCGCCATGAATTTTTTAGCCCGGTTGAAAGAGGAAGGTCGTTTACCGAAACATGTGGTCGCCAATAGTTCTGGAAATCATGCTCAGGCAGTAGCCTATGCAGCAGCTCACTTTGGTATTAAGGCCACTATTTTTGCGAGCGAGACCATTTCGCCAATAAAAGCTGCCGCTACGCAAAGCTATGGTGCTGAATTAAAACTATTTCCTACCCGTCCAGAAGCAGATGCGGCTGTCGAGCAAGCCTCAAAAGCACCAGACACGGTCTGGATACCGCCGTTTAACCACAAAGATATTGTGGCAGGACAAGGCACGGCAACGTTAGAAGCGCTTAACGAAATTGGTGAGGTGGATGCTGTCTTTGCGCCGTGTGGTGGCGGAGGGTTATTGTCGGGCTCATTACTGGCAACTCGCGCACTACAGCCAAATGCATTGGTCATTGGCGCTGAGCCCGCCGAAGCGAATGATGCCTCTATGTCGTTGCAAGCTGGTGAGATCATTGCTTTAGACTATGCTCCAAATACCTTAGCAGACGGTGCAGCCACGCCTTCTGTTGGCGATGTAACGTTTCCTATACTGCAAGAAATAGATGATTTCTACGAAGTAGATGAGCTGCAAATTGCTTATTGGACCCAATGGTTACATCATTTACTAAAGCTTCATATTGAGCCCACGTGCGCGATGACCATGGCTGCAGTAGCGGCTTGGGCTGCCAACACTCCACCTGGGCAAACCGCTCTTGTTATATTGAGTGGTGGCAACATTAGCCAGTCGAGTATGGCTAAAATTTGGGAGAGAGATTTTTTGCTGCAGCCTCCCATTCTTGACCTTGATGACGAAGATGAACTTGAAGAAACTGAGCGTGTTGAGGCATAGCGTTTTGTTAGCACACAGCTATCGAAATTTGGACAACTCGGTATAAGAACAAAGAATAAAACAGAAATAAAAAAGGCAGAAACTCACTATGAACTCTACATTGTCGGCACTGACATTTAAAAAGCACTCGCTTTCAAAATTGCTAACCGCAACGTTTGCAACAGCGGCAACGTTAGGTGCTATGACCACCACGCTTACGGTGGATGCTGCAACGCTTGTTGAGAACGTAAAAGGCTATACGTTAAATGAAAGTGGCAAACTCATTACGTTTAAAAACCTTGTCATTGATGAAGGCAAAGTGGTTGCATTAGATATCGACAAAGGCAACACGCCTGTCGACAGCACCATTGATGGCAAAGGCAAAGTTATGCTACCCGGGCTTATCGACGCTCACGGGCATTTACTAGGCTTAGGCGCAAACTTGTTGGAAGTCGATTTGCGAGAAAGTAGCAGTGCACAAGACGCGGCCAAGACAGTTGCCGAATACGCCTTTGCAAATGGACAACAAGCTTGGATTACCGGGCGCGGTTGGAACCAGGAATTGTGGTCTGACAGAGCGTTTCCAACAGCGGCTGATCTAGATAAAGTCATTTCTGACCGACCTGTTGCGCTAGCTCGTGTAGACAGCCACGCTACCTGGGTGAACAGTAAAGCGATGGAAATTGCGGGTATAACTAAAGACACCCTATCGCCCGCAGGGGGCGAAATCATTAAAGACGCCGACGGTAATCCTACCGGTGTTTTTATTGATAATGCATCGCAATTAATTGAAGCGCATTTGCCTAAAGCAAGCAGCGCTATTTACGAGCAGCAATTACATGCCGCAGGTGAGCACTTACTAGCAAATGGCGTTACGTCAATGCACGACGCAGGCGTAGACAGAGACGTATACGATTTCTATTTGAAAGAAGCGGTTGAAGGTGACTTGCCCGTGCGTATTTACGCTATGGTGAGTGCTACAGACCCCGATCTCAGCACCATGCTAGGAAACGGCACCATTCGCGACAAAGACGATTTCTTATATATTCGTTCGGTTAAAGCCTATGGCGATGGCGCATTAGGTAGCCGAGGCGCAGCATTGCTTGAACCTTATTCAGATGCACCGCATCAACATGGTTTGCTGTTAACTCAACCAGAAGATATGACCCAACTGTTTACTACGGTAATTGGTGCGGGCTTCCAGCTTAACTACCATGCCATCGGTGATAAGGCTAACCATGTTGCACTGAACGAGTTTGAAACCACGTTTAAGAGTATTGGCGGCAGCGAACTGCGCAACCGCATTGAGCATGCACAGGTGATTGCGCCTGACGACCTAGCCCGCTTTGCTTCGCTAAAGGTGTTACCTTCCATGCAGCCTACTCACGCCACCAGCGATAAGAACATGGCGGAAGATCGCCTTGGCAAAGATCGTATGAAAGGCGCTTACGCGTGGAAAACGCTACTCGATTCGGGCATTGCACTGCCCTTAGGCTCTGATTTCCCTGTAGAGCTTGCTAACCCATTTTACGGGCTTCACGCTGCGGTTACGCGACAAGACAGAAACAATCAACCCGTAAAAGGTTGGTATGCCCACGAAGCGTTAACCATTGAACAAGCCTTTAAAGGGTTTACTTTAGATGCTGCTTACGCAGGGCACATGGAAGATACCTTGGGCACACTGACGCCAGGAAAATGGGCAGACTTTATCTTGGTCGACCAAGATATTTTTACCATTGATGCCAAAGACATTTGGAAAACCGAAGTACACGCAACTTATGTGGCTGGAGAAGAAGTTTTTTCTAAATGAGTAGCGAAAACAAAAGCCTGTTAACCAAAGGGATTGGCGGCATTGGCGCTGCCCTTTTGGTGTTAAATGGCCTTATTGGGGCGGGCATTTTTGCTCTGCCCGCTAAAATGGCCGCTGAGCTCGGCGCTTTCAGCCCTTACATCTTTTTGATTTTTGGCGCGCTAATGCTGGCCATTGTGTGGTGTTTTGGGCAGCTAGCGACGCTGTACCAAGAAACCGGTGGACCTGTGGTGTACGCCCAGAAAGGCTTTGGTGACGCAGCGGCGTTTCAAACTGGCTTTATTTACTACTTGGCTCGCGCAACGGCGATTGCCGCCAACATGCACGTGTTATTGCTGTACGCCGGTTATGTGTGGCCCGAACTGAATGCGGGAATAGGCAAGTCATTCGCCATTATCGCGCTTACCGCAGCACTAATCGTAGTGAATATTGTTGGCCTTAAGGCCGCCATGCGCTCGCTTGATACTATCTCGGTGTTAAAACTGCTGCCTTTCGTGGCGCTTATTGGAGTTGGCTACTGGCAGCTCGACTTTTCTGCTGCATTTACAAGTACATCGACATCCGTTGTGCCTGCATTTGACACCATATCTGCCGGCGCCCTACTTACGCTTTACGCTTTTATTGGTTTTGAAACGGTAGTGGTCACGAGCGGCGAGACCAGTTCACCGAAAAAAACCATACCTCGTGCACTAATGCTTACGGTTTCAGGTATTGCCATATTTTACTTTTGCGTGCAGTGGCTTTATTGGCACACCGTGGGGCCTGCAAAACCTGATAGCGCACCGCTAATTGCACTCGCCAATATGATATTTGGCGAAACCGGGGCCCTCATAATGACGCTTACCGCCGTAGTGTCGGTTGCCGGTAACTTGTTAGCGAATATGATATCTACGTCTCGACTTACGTTCTCTATGGCGCAGCAGTCACTTATTCCAGGTAAACTGGGACAGAAGTTAGGTGAGATTCACACATCCTTTGCTACCCCAGCAGTTTCCATATCAATACTGGGAATATTTGCCGGTACTATGGCGCTGAGCGGCAGCTTTGTGTGGTTAGCTATTTCAAGCGTGCTTGCACGGCTTGTGGTTTACGCCGTGTGTGTAGTGGTGCTGATGAAAGCCCAGCGGGCATCTTTCAAAAGGGCTTCCTCGCAGAGCGCTTCGTCACAAAAAAGCTTGCAGCCGATTACTTCTGAAAAAGATGCTCACGCTAAGGAAGCAACAGCCGCATCCGCCAGCCCTGTAAACCTGTTTCGACGTCTGATACCCTTTGTCGCATTAGCGGTTTGCGCATGGTCTATTGCGCAGTCGGCAACCAATGCGTGGCTATTTTTACTGGGTGAATTAGTAGTTGGCGCACTGCTTTATTTTTTTTATTTCGCTCCAAGCAACAAAGAATCAAAAGGTTAAACCGTGGAAATTCAAGTTATACCCGTTACGCCCTTTGCCCAAAACTGTTCATTAATTTGGGATTCATCCACTAACAAAGGCGCGTTTGTCGACCCAGGTGGCGACGTTGAAACGTTAATTGAAGCTGCTACAAATAAAGGCGTGAGTATAGAGAAAATTATACTCACACATGGGCACTTAGATCATGTAGGTGGTACCGTCGCCATCGCAGAACATTACGGTGTCCCCATTGTAGGGCCGCATATTGGCGATAAATTCTGGTTAGATGCGCTTATGCAGCAAAGCCAGATGTTTGGCTTTCCACCGGCCCAACCTTTTGCTCCCAATGAGTGGTTAAACGACAACGATACAATTTCAGTAGGCAATTTAACGCTAGAAGTGCTGCATTGCCCGGGTCATACGCCTGGTCATGTGGTGTTGGTAGAACGCTTAAGTAATCGGGTTATTGTTGGGGATGTCATTTTCGCAGGCTCTATTGGTAGAACTGATTTTCCGCAAGGTAACCATCAGCAATTAATCGACTCGATCAAGCAGAAGATTATGGT
Organism: Alteromonas sp. CNT1-28; assembly: GCF_022348345.1. Lineage (NCBI taxonomy): Bacteria > Pseudomonadati > Pseudomonadota > Gammaproteobacteria > Alteromonadales > Alteromonadaceae > Alteromonas > Alteromonas sp. CNT1-28. The sequence goes on from NZ_JAKREZ010000037.1 coordinate 39,141, forward strand.
GCTGCCGGATGATATGACGATTTACCCGGGTCATGGACCAACCACTACGGTTGCAACCGAAAAGGCCACGAATCCTTATGTGTCTGGCAGGTTCGGTTAGCCTTATTAAAAATAAAAAGGCGAGGTACGTTTAATTGCTATTAACGCCCTCGCCTTCCTGTTAATTAACGCCCGCTACATACAAGCATGAAGCGATAATTAACAGACCTTACAAACAATGCTTATTCGTAAGCGCCGCTTGCATAATGCAACTCATAGCTGTGGCTATAAATTTCAAGGATGTTGCCAAACGGGTCTTCCATGTAAATCATGCGGTAAGGCTTTTCACCCGGATAGTAATAACGCGGCGCCTTCATTCGCTTTTTACCACCAGCAGCGACAATCTTCTCAGCCAAGCCTTCTACATCTGGGTCTTGAACACAGAAATGGAAGATACCGGTTTTCCAATATTCAAAGTTGTTTTCTGGGTTCTCTTGGTTGCTGAACTCAAAAATTTCAACGCCGACACGATCCCCTGTTGATAGATGCGCAATGCGGAATTTTCCCCAACCTGGACCAAATACATCGGTACACATTTCGCCAATCGCCGAGTCATCTTCAACAATCTCTGTTGGCTTCATGATGAGGTACCAGCCAAGTACTTCGGTATAAAATTTCACGGCAGCTTCTAAGTCAGGTACTGAAATTCCAATATGAGAAAACGTACGTGGATACGGTGTTTTTACTGCTTCTGTCATCACTTACTCCTATGTAGTGCAAGTTATCAAAATGGCTTAAGCGGCCGCCTCGTCAAGAAGGCCAACTCGAACACCGCTTAAGTGAATGTGCATACATAGTAGCTAGACAAAGATTAAACATGAAATTATGATATTTTCTAAATTTAATAATTTTAAATTATAGAAAAATGCTAAACCCTATTTGGCTAGACACCTTCATCACGTTAGTAGAAACGGGGAACTTTACGCGCACCGCAGAGCAACGCTTTATGACCCAGCCAGGTGTAAGTCAGCACCTTAAGAAACTGGAAGAGGCATGTCAGTGTGAACTAGTCGTCCGTTTAGGCAAGGGCATTCAGTTAACTGAGCAGGGTCAGCGTGTGTACCGATATGCCAAGGAGCAGCAGGAAAAAGAGCAAGATTTTATTGCCAGCTTAAAGTTTGACGCCCCTTTTGAAGGTAAGTGTGTAGTGGCCTGCTCGGGTGCGATTGCTCAGCGTATTTTCCCTGCTCTGCTGGCACTGCAAAAACAGCATAGCGCGCTTAATATTCACGTGGAAGTCGCACCTCGTCGTACTATTTTGTCAGGCATTGCGAACAATACGCTGGAGCTTGGCATTGTGACAAACCAGCCAGAGAGCGAAGATATACATAGTGAGTATTTAGGCGAAGAAGCATTGGGGCTTATTCTACCGCGTAGCCTACCTGACGCGCTTGCTGCGCAGATTCCTGGGTTATCTGAAAACGCGCAGGGTTTTATTTCGGATTCGGTAGCAAAAGTAGCAAGCGTATCTGGAAAAGCAAAGAGTAAAACTGATGATGGTAGAACATTAAAAGCCGTCATCAAGCATCTAGGGCTTATTAATCACCCTGATGCTATGCACTACTTGCAGCGCTATTTTAACGATTGTGGAGAAGCTGAGTTAGCTCACGTTAATCCGAATAAGCTACCTCATACCGGCTACATCAACCAACTTTCGCAAATTCTACTGCCGGTAAGCGAAGGGTTGGGTTACACCGTGCTGCCCACCAGCACACTAGACTTTGTGTCTTTTGCCGACAAACTTACCGTCTACAAAGCTAAAAATGAAGTAACCGAGCCCCTATACAGTGTTCAAACACCCCACAGCGCTCTACCCGCCCGCTACCAAGCAGTTAAACAAGCAATCACCCAAGTATTGGGTTAAAAATTGGGGTCAGAGTACATTATCGATCTAGCTAACCTGAATATTGGGGTCAGAGTCTGAGGGATCCCCACGAATTTAATTCCATGTGCCTGCGGTCCAGGCCCCGTCGACTATGGAGCTGTACCATTTGAGTGCAGT
>NZ_JAKREZ010000038.1:0-36684 GCF_022348345.1 Alteromonas sp. CNT1-28
TTACGCTAAATAACTATGTACATGAGCCGTATACGAGGCCCGTATGTACGGTTCTGTGAGAGGGATGAGGCGGTGACGCCTCACCCTACTCGATGTTTGCATTTTAAACAAATGGACATATACTGTATAAATATCAGTATGGTTTATTTTGAGTCTTATCTTGGTTCGCTAAAAAGCGCAACGTTTAGGAGATAGTTATGCAAACAGGCATTAAAGCGGTTGATCAGCTTATTTCAAAACACGGCATTATGGCAGAATTCGGATCAGACACGTTTCAACGCCGTAGCCGCTTGACTGGGGGCGACGAGCGTGCAAATGGGTTGCCTTTCTGTATGTATCAAAAGGTGGTACATGCCCCTTTGTCTCATCAGTTTACCGTGCATCACTTTTATATGCCGGGTAATAAGGGGAAATTAGCGAGCTTTTTGTTTAATGAAAAAGGGCAGTTAATTGAGCAGGTCTACTACCAGAAAGTTGCCCGCTGGGTGGAAGTGTGCAGAAAATTACAGCAGCTAGTACAAATGCCTACGTCTGATATTCATATGGCGGCGTAACAGATAAAAAAAGCGGTAACGTTTCTCAACGTCACCGCTTTTCTACTAAATAGATAGGTAGCTACAATGGAAGAGAGTAGCCACTTAACTTTTCTTAGTAATATGTGTACTTGAACTCAACACCCCAAATACGAGGTTCGTTTACAATACCCGTTAAGTTTGCAAAGTCGATTGCACCTTTAACGTTGTCTTCGTCTGTTATGTTACGGCCGAATAGCGCTACCGTGTAGTTGTGCGCAAAGTTCTCATAACCAATGCGTAGACCGCCTTCGAAATTGTCGTCTGTAGTAAACTCAACCGCTTCATATAGGAAGATGTTGGTTTCACCTTGGAACGCCCAATCAGTAAACACGAAGAACTCACCGTCATCACCCATAGGGATAGTGTAACGTGCAGTGAAGTTAAAGATTGATTCAGGTGCTTGCGGGAAAGGGTTTCCATCAATGATTGCATTGAATCCATCTGGGCGCTCGTCAGTTACTGTACAGTAGCCAGTGAAGCCATCAGATGCGCTTGTACCACAAGGTGCAACCGTTAGAGAGTCATCTTTGATCTCAGTGTGGTTGTAGCTGTAGCCAGCAGTAAAGGTAAGTTCGTCAGTCGCTAGCCATTGAGCGTCTACTTCAAAACCATAAGCTTCACCTTCGTCAGCATTCACTAGCGCAGTAAAGTTGTTACCACCACCAATGGCCGAGAACTGCATGTCATCAACGGTATAGTAGAACGCAGCAGCGTTTAGACGTAGCGTGTCGTCGAATAGGTCTGACTTAATACCCACTTCAAAAGAGTTGATCGTTTCTGCGTCTGCAACTGAAGGTGCACCTTCAAATGCAACGTCACGACCTTGGATAGTTTGCGCTCTGAAACCATTAGCATAGCGAGCAAAAACAGACATGTCGTCAGTTACACGGTAGTTCGCGCTAAGCTCAAAGCTTGTTTGACCGTCATCTACGTTGATGTCTTCGTAATCCTGAACGGCAGCAATGCCTAGAACAACGGCAAAGCCGTCAACGTTCTGTTCGCCAACCACAAGAGACTTCTTGTCGTGAGTGTAACGGATACCACCAGTAACGTTTAGCTTGTCGTTAACTTGGTAAGATGACTGACCGAATACCGCCCATGTTTGGTTTTCATGGAATACCGTAGTCGCGCCAAAGAAACCGTCGATGCTGGTTACGTTGAACGATGCATCGTAATAGAAAGCACCTACTTGCCAGTTCATTGGGTCGCTGGTGTTGCTTGCTAAACGAAATTCTTGCGTGTACTGCTCTAGATCGTCAAGGTTATCTTGAGTTACAAAGTTTTGTGAAGCAATCGCGTCGCCGTCGATGTCGCCAAGACTTGAACCTTCAGCGGTTTCGATTGCAGAGATTGAAGTAAAGGTTACATCGTCCATGTCGTATTCTAGTTTAAGTGATGCACCTAAACCTTCGTAAGACTGTGGGTTGTTATCTGTACCGTTACCTTCTAGATCGCCGTCGTAGCTTACTGTTTCGCGGTCGTAGCTATCGTTAAGGTCATTGCTGCCTTTATTAAAAACGTTTCCACGGAAAATTGAAGCAGTACCGTCTAAGTCGCGGCCGTGTACGTTGAGAAGTGCAGAGAAGTCCGCTGATGGCTCCCAAAGAAGCTGTAAGCGCCATGCTTTTTCGTCGAAGCCGCCTAATGCGTCGTTTTGACCTGTTGCTGCGTTGTCGATGTAATCATCACGCTCTTGTGACAATACCGAAAGACGGGCAGAAAGTTCGTCAGTAAGACCGCCGCTAATAGCGCCTTCGAAGTTCATTGTACCGTATGAACCGAAGCCTGCTTTCGCGTAACCTTCAACGTCTTGGGTTGGTTTTACTGTATCAAATTTGATGATACCAGCAGTGGTGTTACGACCAAATAGTGTACCTTGTGGACCACGAAGTACTTCAACTTGCTGAACGTCGAAAAGCGGGAAGCTTTTAAGTACCACGTTTTCCATTACCACTTCGTCCATGATAATAGAAACAGGTTGTGATGCAGCAAGGTCGAAGTCGGTGTTACCTAGACCACGAATATAAAAACGTGGTGCAACACGACCATTTGATGACTCAGCATAAAGACCAGGTACGCGAACCGCTAGAGCAAGAATATCTTCACCGCCAGAGAATAGGCTTTCGAATTTCTCACCGCTTAGCGTCGCAACAGAAATAGGTACTTCCTGAATTGACTGAGTACGCTTTTGCGCAGTAACGGTAATCTGTTCAAGTGAGGCTTCTTTTTTTTCTGTTGTCGCGGCCTCTTGTGCAAGAACTGAAGAGCTGAACGCAGCACTAACGGCTAACGCTAGCGTGGCGATTTTGTGTGTTCTCATGTTTCCACCAAGATGATTTTAAATTTATACTTTTGTAGTGTTTTTAGCACAAAAAATAACAATCTATGCTTGGCGTTGCATTTTACACAAACTTTTACATAAAAACTTCAAATTTGTGCAAATCAAGGCGTTTTTCATCGAAAATGCACAATATTAGTTAGATTGAATATAACTAAAAAGCCTGTGTGCACAGGCATGGAACATCAAACTTAATAGAGAGATATTTTTTGGTGCAAGTAGTCTACTAACCATCTAAATCAAATTAGCCTCGCTTGAATTTCGCTCGGTATTGAGAAGGTGATAAACCAGTCGTTTTTTTAAATAGTCGAGTGAACGAGCTAAGGTCTTCATAGCCTACAGCGCTAATCACGCTCTCTAACGGCATACTAGAGGTTTCTAAGAGCTTTCTCGCGTGCTCAATGCGCAGCGACTGTAAATACTGACCTGGTGTAATATCACACGCGTTTTTAAATCGGCGTATAAGTGTGCGTTCGGTCATATTATGCCGTAGCGCTAGTTCGCTTAGCGTACATTTATTTTGTACGTTTTTTTCCAGAAAAGACTGTACCGCTTTAATGTCCTTGTCTGAGTGAAATCGTCGCTGACGACTGCTGGCGTAAATAGTTTGGCTTGTTCTGGACACATCCAAAACGTGGGATTTTGCCGTATCGCTCGCAATCTGATGACCACAGTAGCGTTCTATCAACAAGATAGATAAATCAATCCACGCCATGCCGCCGCCTGCACAAAACACCGTATCGTCTTCAGTAACCATTTTCTCAGGTTGTAAGTTTACGGTAGGGTACATGGCCTTAAATTTATCTGCATATCCCCAATGAGTAGTGGCAATTTTATTGTCCAATAATTCGGATTGGGCCAAAAGGAAAGTGCCGGTGCAATTGGCGGCAATGTCGGCCCCCATTTTCTGAAGACGCCTCATATGTACAAGCAGAGGCGCTGTGCTTTCTAGCACTTCATCTATATCGCCACCAATGGTGGGAATTAACAAGACATCAGTATGTGAGACTTCTTCGATGGCGATATTGGGCTGTAGAACAACTTGATTAGAGCAAAGAATAGGCAGCCCATGGTGACTGGCCAACTGTACTTTGAACTGAGGGTTGGTTGGTAAGTTGTGTATTCGCTGCCAACTAATACCTGCGAAAGCAAATACATCGAGGGCTCCTGTAATGGCAGATGCCAAGGCTTGGTTAAAGCCGAGTACGGTAACGGTGAACTTCGTGTTATTCATAAAAATAATTCGAGTTATAAAATAAGATAAAACTCAGTGATTGTTGGCGTGATTGACCATTATTGTGTCATTAATGACAATGATGGCACGATAACGAATATGACACAATGTATTAACAAGTTTTCGTAGAGGACAGGACACCATGGCCGATCAACTTATTCCCCGCCGTGAAATGCAATTTCAGCTGTACGAAGTATTAAACACCGCAGCCTTATGTGAAAAAGCTCGCTTCGAAGAGCACAATGTAGAAACCTTCAACGCTGTTATTGATATGGCCGAGAAGATGGCAGAAGAGTTATTTCTTCCTCATAATGCCGTTGCTGACAAAAACGAGCCTACATTCGATGGCACTAAAGTCTCTATGATTGACGACGTAAAAGTGGCCTTCGATACTTATAGAGAATCGGGCTTTATCGCGGGTCACTTCGATTTTGAAGATGGCGGCATGCAGCTTCCTGTTACCGTGATGAATGCCTGCGCGGGCTATTTTTTAGCGGCAAACCCATCGTCAACCGCTTACCCTTTCTTAACTGCGGCGGCCGCCAATGTCATTAAACACTTTGCCTCCGAAGATATCAAAAGTGCGTTTCTATCAAAAATGCTAGCGGGTGACTTTACTGGAACCATGGCACTTACCGAGCCCCATGCCGGTTCGTCACTTGCTGATATTCGTACATCAGCAAGGCCGCAAGATGATGGTACGTACCGAATCAAAGGCAGCAAGATTTATATATCAGGTGGTGAGCATGAGCTTTCTGACAACATCGTACATTTGGTGTTGGCGAAAATTCCAGGTGGTCCAGCTGGTGTAAAAGGCATTTCCTTATTTGCTGTCCCTAAATACCGCCTAGACGCTGAGGGCAACCCAGATGTGCGCAACGACGTTACCCTTGCTGGCCTTATCCATAAAATGGGCTACCGAGGTACAACTTCAACCGCACTGACCTTTGGCGAAAATGGTGACTGCCACGGCTACCTTATTGGCGAGCCGCACCAGGGTTTGCGCTACATGTTCATGATGATGAACGAAGCACGTATTGGCGTGGGCTATGGTGCTGCCATGATAGGGTATCGCGGGTACCGTTACTCACTAGAATATGCAAAAGATCGTACCCAAGGTCGCGCTGCGCCTAATCTTGCGCCAGAAGACGAGCCTACACCTATTATCAATCACGGTGACGTGCGACGTATGTTGCTAGCGCAAAAGGCCTACTGTGAAGGCGGAATGTCCCTTTGCTTGTACGGCAGCATGCTCATCGATGAGATGGAAACGGAAACTGACAGCGAAAAACGTACCGAACTTTCTCAGCTTTTAGATCTTTTAACGCCCGTGTTCAAAGCATGGCCTTCAGAGTTTGGCCCTAAAGCCAACGATTTGGCAATTCAAATTCTAGGTGGTGCGGGCTACACCCGTGAATATCCTGTTGAGCAGTGCTGGCGCGATAACCGCTTAAACCCAATTCACGAGGGCACGAATGGTATTCAGGCGTTAGACCTGCTGGGAAGAAAGTTGTGGCAGCACGACGGCAAAGGTCTTCAGGTGCTGCTTTCTCGTGTAACAAGCGATATGAAGCGTGCAGAAACGCCAAGAGCACTGGCGCTAGCTGCAAAATTAAAACCATACTTAGACCAGCTTGGCGGTTTAATACAACAAGCTGCGGCCGACCTGCGCTCTGATAAACAGCCTGTTTTACTAACTAACGCGAGCTGCTTTTTAAATATCTTTTCAAGTTGTGTGGTGAGCTGGATTTGGCTACGCCAAGCAAATGTTGCCGAACAAACACTTGCTAAGGGTGCTGGCGAGCAAGACGTTGACTTTTACGAAGGTAAGTTAGCAGCTGCTGAATACTTCTTAAATTGGGAGTTACCGCTGGTCAGTCGTGATATTGAGGTGCTTTCTTCACGCGAGGCGACGTGTAACAAAGTAAAAGCGAGTTATTTTTAATCGTTCAAATCAAAGAGCATGCGCAGTGACCAAAATTAACGGCGTTGCGCTTGTTCACTAAATTGGAGTACAGCTAATGAATGTAGCTGCAAATGTTAAAGGTAAACATATTCTTATTACTGGTGGCGGCTCGGGTATCGGTGCTGCTTCGGCTCGCGTATTGAGTGCGCGTGGTGCAACAGTAGGCATTGCCGACTTAAACGAAGGTAATGCCAAAACATTGGCTGAAGAAATTGTTGCTGCAGGTGGCAAAGCCTATGCGGTGGCTGTGGATGTTACCGAACCGGCTCAGGTCAAAGCGATGTTCGACACGGCGCTTTCTCATAACGACAGAATTGACGTAATTATTAATAACGCGGGTATCGACCATTTTCCAGCTCCGCTAACTGAAGTCGATGATGCCATGTTTATGAAGAATATTCAGGTCAACTTAGCTGGCGTATGGTATTGCATGAAAAACGCCCTCAAGCATATGACGGCGACAGGCGGTGGCCACATCATCAATATTGCCTCTGTAGCTGGATTGCGCTCTGCGCCTATGATTAGCGCTTACAGCGCTTCCAAACATGGGGTAGTGGGGCTTACTAAATCGGCGGCGGTGGAATACGCAAGGGCGAACATACGCATAAACGCTGTTTGTCCAAGCTTTGTAGATACCCCTATGGTGCAAGGCGTTTTATCAAAATTGGATGAAAGAGGCCAAAAAGGGCTTATTGGCGCCAATCCAATGAAGCGTTTGGGTAAACCAGAAGAGATTGCTAACGCCATTGCTTGGTTGTGTAGTGATGAGTCGTCATTCATGACGGGTCAGTCAGTAGTACTCGACGGTGGTATGTTGGCCTAGAGCAGGCACCGCAACAAGCGTTAATAAGAGAAATTAAGCACAAAGCACTTTATCAGCAAGAATTAAGGATATGACAATGAAGAACCTTTTTGATTTAACAGGAAAAGTGGCACTGGTTACAGGTGCAAGTCGCGGTATCGGTGAATCCATTGCCCGTTTGCTTGCCCAGTATGGCGCGCATGTGATTGTATCAAGCCGCAAAATAGACGGCTGTGAAGCCGTTGCTTCTTCAATTCGTGACGCAGGTGGTAAGGCGACAGCGCTAGCGTGTCATGTAGGTGAAATGGAGCAAATTACAGAAGCATTTAACGTCATTAAACGCGATTTTGGAAAACTGGATATTCTAGTAAACAACGCGGCAGCCAATCCTTACTTTGGGCATATCTTAGATACTGATCTTGGCGCCTACAATAAAACTGTAGACGTCAATATTCGTGGCTACTTCTTCATGTCGATTGAAGCTGGCAAAATGATGAAAGAGCAGGGCGGTGGCGTCATTCTAAACACGGCATCGGTAAACGGTGTAACACCGGGTGACATGCAGGGGATTTATTCTATTACCAAAGCTGCGGTTATCAGCATGACTAAGTCATTTGCAAAAGAGTGCGGTAGCTTGAACATTCGCGTAAACGCATTATTGCCAGGTTTAACCGATACTAAATTTGCGTCAGCGTTAACAACTAATGAGCAAATCTTGAAGCACGCGCTTAAAGTTATTCCACTAGGCCGTGTCGCTGACCCAGATGAAATGGCGGGCACGGTATTGTATTTAGTATCAGACGCTTCAACCTACACGACCGGCACGACAGTGGTGGTAGATGGTGGTATGCTAGCGTAATTAGATACAGTTATGAGATACGACCATGCATATATGGGTTGACGCCGACGCGTGCCCTGCAGTGATCAAAGACATTCTTTTTAAGGCAGCCAGACGTACCAAGCTGCCTTTGTCTTTGGTGGCTAACCATTCTATGTCTGTTCCACCAGATAAGCACATAACCTTAACGCAAGTGCCGTCAGGCTTCGATGCTGCTGACGATTATATAGTAGAGAAGTGTGAAGCGGGTGACTTGGTGATTACCAATGACATTCCATTGGCCGCTGATGTACTGGCAAAAAATGCGCTAGCGTTAAATAACCGTGGTGAAGAATACGACAAGTCGTCTATCAAGCAGATACTGGGCATGCGTGATTTTATGGAAACCATGCGCTCAAGCGGCGAACACACAGGCGGCCCAAAAGCCTTCTCCCAACGTGACAAACAAAACTTCGCCAACGCACTAGACCGACTCCTCACCCAAGGCCTCCGCAACCTCAAATAAAACATTGGGGTCAGAGTACATTAATTTTGGGGTCAGAGTACATTTCTATAGCGCGATCTGATCAGCGAAAATAATGGGGTCAGAGTACTTTAAATACTGAAAAAAGTACTCTGACCCCCATTGGGTTTTAGCAATCTCCACCACCGCCATCACTGCTACAAGATGAGCTTGAGTTACTGCTTGGCGTGTATATCGCTGAGGCGCCATCGCTTTGAGAGCCCGACGTACCGCCGCGAGTCTTGGAAATAAATGTAATTAGGAACACCAACGCACATAGCGAAATAATAGCGATAGATGCTTTCCATTCACCGGTTATAGCTCCGCTATAACACGAGTACGCAGCCACGGCTAAACTAACAAGCCTTATTAGTAACCTCATAACGATCTCCTTTTTACCGGAAGGCATTAGGGGGAAAATGTACTCTGCCCCCATTTTTGCCATTTTTTTGGGGGCAGAAAAGTACTCTGACCCCATTATTTGGTGGTTATTTAACGATGGTCATCTCTTCGATGAGGTTTGTTGCACTGTCAACGTATTCCATTACCCATAACATGTAGCGGCTATCTACATGGATGGTTCGGGTTGTTTTCGGGTCAAAATCCCAATCAGAATTGACGCTCTCGAATGTACCGTCAAACAACAAACCGATAAGCTCTGCTTTGGCGTTAAGCGTTGCTGAGCCTGAGTTACCGCCGGTTGAATCTAAATCGGTAAGGAAGTTCACCGGCACGCTGTTAATAGCTTCTAATTTGTAAGGTCCATATTTCTTGTCCTCAATAAGCGTAAGCTGCTTTTTAGGAGAGTCGAAAGGTGTCTCGCCTGTGTCTTTCTCAGTAATACCTTCAAGACGAGTGAACGGCTCGTAAATCAGACCGTCTTTTGGCGAGCCGCCCATTACGTTACCGTAAGTGACGCGCAGCGTACTGTTTGCATCTGGATAAGCAAGGCTGCCCAAAGATTTTTGCCACTCAATAATGGCACTCATGTATTTAGGGCGAAGCGCTGCAGCTTTACCGCTTAGCGTTTTGCTCTTATCTTCAATAGCCATCTCGGTATCGAACAGGGCAACCGCAAGTTTAATGAACGGGTCGTTGCTATTTTCGAAATCAGCGCGGCTTGCAGTTAACCATTTCAAACGTTCTTCAGTGTTAGTCAATAAAGTCTTGTCGTAAAACGCCTTTAACTTCTTCTGAAGTGTTTTTCCGTCGGTATCACCATCAATGCCTACTGCTTTATCGAACGCGGCTACTCGGTTTTCTTCTGGCTGTTCAAGGTACATACTAATCATTTTTTGCCAAACGGCCTGATCAACGGCCGGATCAAAGCGACGCTCAATACGCTCTACGCCTTCTTTCAGACGAATTTGATCGCGCTCCTGAAATCCAGATTCACGTTCTGCGTCCGGCTTTTCTTTTTCGTTGGCATTGCGATAAAGGGTTTGGGCTGACGACAAGAGTTGTGCACGACTTAGGTTGTTGTACCAGAAGTTTTGCTTGTTCATTTGCATTTGTTCAGCACTAACCGCATCAAGATCGGCTAGTGCTTGCTTCATTTCACTCTTACCATTTTTATCAAGCCATGCAGCTAGTTGCTCTTCACGCTCAGCGCGACGTGGAACAAGTCCAACGCGTTTAGCGCCAGAAAGCTGGCCTAACGTATTTTTGTGGAAGTTGTTAAGACCCGCTAACAATGCTTCGTATTTGATACGCGCATCGCTGCCTTCTTCAGATGCACTTTCGATAGTCTTGATCCACGCGTCTACCAGTTCAAGGTAAGTGGGATATAACCAATCAAACGTGTACGACACTTGTGATAAACGTGCATAGCGATTAGTAGAGCCAGGGTAGCCCGCTGCCATAACAAAGTCGCCGTCTTCAAGTCCAGCTGCCGAAACTTTTAAGAAATGCTCAGGTTTAAACGGCACGTTCTCTTCACTGTAATCAGCAGGTTTACCGTCTTTACCCACATAAGCACGATAGAAAGAGAAGTCGCCCGTATGACGAGGCCACATCCAGTTATCTACATCACCACCGTATTTACCAATTGAATCAGCAGGCGCGTAGGCAATGCGCACGTCACGAATTTCCATTTGCTTAATTAGCTTATACTCAAGGCCTTGGAAAAACGAAGGCACAGAGCAGCGGAAGCCCGCTTCAGACTCACATTCTGCAATTAATGCTTTGCGGTTCGCTTCAATGAGGTCGTAGCGCTCGCGGCCTTGAACGTCATCACTGATACCGCCAATGACGTTGTCGGTTACATCAGAAAAATCGACCGTAACGAACATGCGTGTACCCGGCGCGGCCGGCAGTTCTTCACCAATTTCTTTTGCGAGGAAACCATCTTTTAAATAGTTGTTTTCTTGGGTGCTGTTATATTGAACAGAGCCGCGCGCACAGTGGTGATTAGTAACGGCCAAGCCTTTGTCAGAGACAAACGATGCTGAACAGCCACCTAATGAAACAATCGCGCCCATAGGAAACGCGGTTAGGTCGTTAATACTACTAGCAGGGATTGCTAAGCCTGTTTCTTTTAAATCGCCGGCAATTGAAGGTAGTTGTTCTGGCGTGAACATGCCTTCCTTAGCATTTACTTGCATTGCACTGCCAAGTAGCGCGGCAGAAAGACAAAATACACTTACTTTAGACATGGGTGATCCTTGTTCTTGTCGTTAATCTCATTGTTATAAGTCAGTCGTAATAAATACCAAGTTAACGTGTACGTCAACATTGTTACAGTGTAACGATTATATCCGGCTTGCCCTACTAAAAGGCGTATAGCGCACTGCGTGAATTTGTTAAAAAGTGTGACTAACCGCTACTGACAGCGTGGTTGGGGCGTTCATCGCAGAAATAGGAAGACGGGTAATTTGAAGGCAATAAAAAAGGCAGGGTGTGAACCCTGCCTTTCGAATCTTAAGAATCAATAGTTCGTACTTAAAGCACTGATACCAATGCTTTAGCAAGTGTTTCTACGTTTTCTTGGTTGATGCCCGCAATGTTCACGCGGCTAGAATCAACAAAATACACACTGTGCTTTTCACGCACTTCGCGCACTTGCTCTGGAGTAATACACAAGAACGAGAACATACCTTTTTGGTCGTTTACGAAGCTAAAGTCTTTAGGCGAGCCATTATCGTGAAGGTTTTGAACTAGCATTGCACGGAGTGATTTCATGCGATCGCGCATTTCGTTCACTTCAGATACCCACTCATTGTTAAGGGCTTCGTCAGCTAGGATAATGTCTACCAACGCGCCGCCGTAGCTTGGTGGCATAGAGTAGATGCCACGTGCGATTGACTGAATTTGACCCTGAGCAATTTTACGGGTTGCTGAATCTTCAGTAATGATGGCAGCCAAACCAACACGTTCGCGATAAAGGCCAAAGTTCTTAGAGCAAGAAGCTGCAACGATAACCTCTGGTAGGTTTTCTACCAACAAACGCATGCCGTACGCGTCTTCTTCTAAACCTTCACCAAAACCTAGATAAGCCACATCGATGAAAGGCAGGAATTCTCGCTCTTTCGCTACTTCTAGTACTTCATCCCATTGTGCATTAGTAAGATCAGCACCTGTAGGGTTGTGACAGCAACCGTGTAGAAGAACGATATCGCCTTTTTCAGTTTTGCGAAGGGTTTCCATCATAGCGTCAAAGCGAATGCTTGCTGACGCTTTATCGAAGTACGGGTAGGTTTCGATTTTAAGACCCGCAGAGCCGATAAGTGGAATGTGGTTCGCCCATGTCGGGTCGCTTACCCATACTTTAGCGTTGTCGTTACAACGGGCAAGTAGTTCTGAAAGAATACGCAATGCACCACAACCACCTGGAGCTTGAACCGCTGCAACGCGGTCTGCTAATAGAACGGGGCTAGTCTTACCTAATAGCAAAGACAACATACCGTCGATAAAACCTTGGTTGCCCTGAGGCGTGATGTAGGTTTTGCTAGTTTCGGTATCTAAAAGCACTTTTTGCGCTTTTGCGACACTTGAAAGAATAGGGGTATTACCTTGCTCATCTTTATATACGCCAACACCTAAATCGATTTTGTTTGGGTTGGTGTCTTCACGAAAAGCAGCTGACAGGCCAAGAATTGGATCTGGGGCGAGATGGGGTAATACTTCAAACACGATATGTCCTCACGTTACGTTGGTATGCAAAAGATAGCAGGCTGGCATTATGCCACCGATGGTAGAAAAAACGACCCCTAAAGGTTGAAAATATTTCAATTAGTCGAGGAAAGAAAACGTAAACGAAAGTTTCATTTCAAAAACACCCTAAATTGAAAAAGAAAAAGCGCGGGTTTCTTGTGCTTCGCCTTTGTCTGAAAAGCGTCGTTCTTTCCAGGTCAGCGTATTGTTTTTATCTACTAATAGCAGTGTAGAGGTGCGTGTTCCGTATTTTTCGGATTGAATAAAAATGGAAGACAACGCCTTTTCCCACTCATAGCCTACGCCCGTGTCGGGTAACAGGGCATCGTCGGCTTTATTGTCGTAACGTAAAATATCAAATAAGTCTTCATCATTAATGATGTTTTGTTTGGTGACATAATTGTTCAATGCGGTAACGCCCTGCGTGACTTTTGGCCAAGGTGTGGCAATATCCGCGTTAGACAAACCGTAGACACCAGTGTCGATAATGTGGGTCGAATTGTTTACGTTGTTGTAAACCTTAAGCGAATTTATATCTCCGAATAACAGGTTGTAGCCGTTGTATCGGTGGCGCGTTTTTTCTAGCGTTGCCAAGTATTGTGATTGTGCAACAGGCTTCATTTCGACTGAGTCGTGCTTCAGCCAGTTGGCGACTAATTCACCTCGCGATACCGCATTTTTATTGATGTTGTGTGGGTCCCTTACATTAGTAAGCGCCGCCACATATCCGTTACGCGTAACACCCATCCAGGTTCCATTAGCTTCTAAGTCTTGTCCGGCGAGCAAATGCGGGTGGCTTTTCCAGAATGAAGACGGCGCGGTTGGTCGTGCGTAAAACTCATCCCGATTCGCAGCGATGATAAGCGGGTAGTCATCTCGCATATTGTTTGCGATAAATAAAATACACATAGCTATATTAAGCCCATATTCTCTAAGAATTCAAAACGCTGTTTTGTTAACAATTGCGTTACAAACCTATTTTGATTACTCTTCGCCAAACTGCGCACACTCCAACGTTTTACTCTGTTAATTAATATGCGGGTACAATATGGAAAGTAAAGCGCTTTTCGTTACGGCATTCCACTTCGAAGCCTCAGAAAATAAATTAGCAAATAGATAACCTAAGTGTAGTAAGCAGAGCATAATAATAATGACGAAAACCTCACACCCTCAAACCCACTCTCAACGGGCCAATAGTGTCAACGTTGGAGAGCATGTCCCTCGCAAGTGGCCCAACTGGTTGTCGTCGTTCGCAGCTTGGGTGCTGACAAAAAGGGGCTGGCGTGTAGAAGGCGAACTAATCAATCAGAAAAAAGCCATTTTAGCGGTAGCACCGCATACATCGAACTGGGACTTCTTTATTGGCTTGTTCGTGGTTTTTTCCTTTAAGCTAAACATTAATTTTTTCGGAAAGCACACCATCTTTGCGCCCCCTTTGGGCGCTATTGTTAGAAGATTAGGCGGTATTCCTATAGAGAGAAGTAAAGCGCATGGGGTGGTCACGTCTATTGCAAATAAGATAAAGGAAGCCGATCAATTAATACTCGCGTTAGCGCCAGAGGGTACGCGAAGCCCCATTTATCCATGGAAAACAGGCTTTATGCACATTGCAAGAGAAGCCGAAATTCCTATACAAGTCATTGGGTTGGACTACGCCAGAAAGATGATTGTGTTGGGGCCAATTATTCAGAAAGTGACTAACATAGATGAACAAATGCAAACTATTTATACGTTTTATGATAATGTTTGCGCAAAATATCCTAAAAACTGCATTACAAAGCCATAATCATTTCTATTGAAGTGGTAAGTACGCAACCGTATCAACTCAGAGTACTGGTGCGCGCTCGGCTCGGTCGCAAACATCTATTTTCGGAGCTTCACCCGTGACAAAATTGGGATTCACAACCCGTCAGGTTCATTCTGATCGCATGCTAAATACGCCTGAACATGGTGGTGTTCACAGCAGCACGTCTAATTCAGTTCTTTTCGAGTTTAAAGATGCGCAGGGCATCATCGATGCGTTTCAAGGTAAACGAGCTGCTCATGTTTATTCTCGTTCATCGTCACCTTCTGTGGCGGCACTGCAAAATATGCTCAATGATCTGGAAGGCGGTGTGGGTACCTTATGTTACTCAACCGGAATGGCGGCGATAAGCAGCTCGTTATTTGCTTTACTCAAAGCCGGCGACCATTTAATTGTAAGCCAATACCTATTTGGTAATACGCGAAGCTTTTTTGAAACCATTAAAGATTTTGGTGTGCAGGTTACCTACACAGATGTGACCGACATTCAGCAAGTCAAAGAAGCTTACCAGCCAAACACAAAAGGCGTTTACACCGAAACCGTAGCTAACCCAGTGACACAGGTGGCCGACCTTCACGCCATTGGTCAATTCTGTGAAGAGAAGCACATGCTGTTTATGGTTGATAACACCATGACGCCACCCCCTGTTTTTTACGCTAAAGATGTTAAAGCGTCGTTAGTGTTTTGCTCGCTGACAAAATACATTGCAGGTCACGGTAACGTTTTAGGTGGTGCTGTCATCGATACGGGTAACTATGACTGGACTAAGTTTAGTAATCTAAAACCAGCTTATCAGGTTGCAGATACTGCACAGTGGGGCATTACGCAAATTAAAAAGAAAGGTTTACGCGATTTAGGCGCTACATTGGCACCGCAATCAGCGACGGCCATTGCCCTAGGCATGGAAACCTTAGATTTACGTTTATCACGAAGTCAGCGTAATGCTATGCAGTTGGCGACGTTCCTAGATAATCATCCCAAGGTATCTAAAGTCTTTTATCCAGGTCTTGCCGACCACCCTCAGCATTTCATGGCACGGGAATACCTAAACGACGGCTATGGCGCAATTTTGAGTTTTGACCTTATCGACGGTGCTGATCCAGTGGCGTTTTTAAACGAAATGAAGTTAGTTATTTGCGCCACGCACTTAGGGGATAATCGCACCTTAGCGCTACCAGTTGCGTCTACTATTTATTTTGAGAACACGGCAGACGAGCGTGAGTTAATGGGTATTTCCGATACCATGCTGCGTATTTCGGTAGGTATTGAAGACACTCAGGATCTGATTGCAGATTTCGACACGGCGCTAAATACCATATAGATAAAATCTTCTTGTCGAGAAACACAAAAAAGGGGCGTTTGCCCCTTTTTTTATTTTAGATTAATTGGGTCTCAATATAATTGAAACACAATGGGTTTAGCAATTTTTTACTAGTCAAAACCTAGCGTAATTTGTCCACGAATTTCACCGCTTGGGAATGCATCTGAGTGGAAGTTAGTGTAAAGACCTCCGTCTGCCATAACATTCATTTGCTCAGCGGTTAACGTAGTATTAGCTGGCACAGACCACATACCGCTGGTACCGGCAGTAAGTCCAATTAGAACGTCTCCATTTACGCCCATTTCACCCTCGTGAATGTGAGCCATGTTTGCTGTCATACCGGTAATGGTTACGCTGCCTGACAGTGCACCTGTAGATGTATTCAAAGTAAATGCACCAGCGCCGCTTGCTGTCGTAGTTACTGCAGGCACTTCTTGTAGGCCGTTGGCAATGATTCCGTACACTTCAATATTATCAGGTGTGATTTGGCCGCGAATTTCACCACCAGTATTAGCTGCTGTATGCACATTCACATAATGACCACCTGCCAGTAGTTGCGTAGCTGTAGCTTCATCTAGTGCTATGCTTCCGTCTGTCATCCAAACGCCAGCGGTGCTTTCACTTTCCACAAGTCCTACAAGCACGTCACCATTTTCACCAGCAAACCCAGTATGAATGTGCGCCATAGTCGCATTTTCAATAGTGGTTACCGCCACAAGAGAAACGTTGTTGTTTGTGGTGTCGAAGAGCGCATAGCCAGACCCCATTGCCATGGTGTCAACTGCTGGTACCTCTTGGCTGCCGCTTAGTGAGAATGTTACTACCGCAGTTGTGTCGGGAACAATCTGACCACGCACTTCGCCATTAGGGTTAGCGGTAGTGTGAACATTTAAATACCACTCACCGCTAGTCAGCGCGTCTAAGTTGCTAGGTGAAATATTAGTTTCAGCGAGAACATAAGTACCATTACCAGCATCAGTCAGTGGGAAAGCAACCGGACCATTCATACCAACGCCGCCATCGTGTACGTGTACACCAGTAACATCCGTCAAGCCTGATACGTCAACACTTACGCTAAACGCAGGTAAGTCTTCGTCAATTTCGACCACTGCAGTTGCCATAGACATAGTGGTAACGGCAGGCACTTCTTGTGACCCACTTAAGTTTACATTGTAAGTCATGTCAGCATTAAAAGCTGGTGGAGGTGGTGCTAGGCCATCAAGCAACGCTAATTGAGGTAAATCACCTTCCATCGCGCCATCTAGTGCGATAGCAGTGTAAATCTCACCATTCTCAAGCGTTAAAACGCCTGTTTCGATTGCCGCTGTTTTGGTGCCTGTTGGTGTAACCGTAACTACGTAGTCACCTTCTGCAAGACTTACGTAACCTGTTTCAACAAGCTCGCCAGTCTCATAGGCAATATCGGCAAATGCCGGGTCAACCGCATCAATTTCGCCATCTGCGGTTACGTAAATATCGACGTTACCCGCTGAAGGTGAAGCATGTACAATACGCACTTTCGCTTCAGTCGCTACCGAGCGGGGCATATCAACAAGCACATCAAGTTCTGGTGCAGCCAAAACGTTGTTTGCAATAGCGGTATAAGACATACCTACTTCTAGCGTCAACTCAGCATCGTCAATTGCCACAACACTGTTGTCGCTATCGGCTACAACGTCAATGAGATAGTCACCGGCTGCAACAGACAAATAGTCTGTGGTGCGCGGGAACTGTATTCCGTCCACCAATACTATTTCGTTATTTGCTACAACATCGACCGCTGGTGCGTCGCTGATACCGTGCACAACGCGGATAGCAGCACCTGCTTCTGCATCCCATATCTTGAAGCTTCCATCACCGTCCGCGGCCAGTAATGTTACTGGAGAATCGCCTGTACCTACGTTATTAGTAGCAGCGATAAGCAAATCGGCACCGTCTGCAAGGTTTACCGTACCAGAGTCGTATACAACCGTTGTCTCACCGGCCGGTGTAATACGAATTTGATAATCGCCCGCGGGTACTTGAATTAAATCGGTTGCGTCAGTAAATTCAGCAGTAACAAGCGGCTGCTCGGCAGTGATATCTGTATCTGGTGCCGTAACATAAATATCTACCATAGGTGCCATTGATGCTGCATGTACAATCTGTACTTGAACATTACCCGCGTCAACTGCGGTTTCCATACTGGTCACTGTTAAAAGCGATAACGACTCATCGCCAACATTACCTACGGCAAAAATATCGTAGTTTATGTCAGCTTCTAAAGTAACGTCAGCTTGCAGCACTTCAGCGTTTTCACCTGGAAGAATGCCTGTAACACCAATATCGTACATGCCTGTCTCGACTTCGAAGCGAGATGAAGCAACTTGGTAATCAACGCTTTCAAGATCGTTGAGTATGGCGTCGTTAGCAGTGATGTTTACCATTGGTGCGTCTGATGCTGCGTGAACAACTCGAACGTTTGCGTATTCTGGGGCGGGTGTGGGCTCTTTTACGACATCGTCGTCGTCATCCGAGCAGCCAATTAAAAACAGTGGTAATATTGAACATGCAAGGAGCGCTTTGGTCCTTCTCATATTTTGTATCCTCTTAATTGTGTTGTGGCAAACTCGGTTACGCTGAGCAAATAAGAGAAGATCAACCTCCTTGCAACATTAACGTAATGTAATGTTTTCAATAATTTCACATTTATTCTTTTCCTTGGCAGTTTGTTCTACAAAATAGAACGAAGCCTTCATGTTTTTGATATTTTCATCCCACCCGATTGCCGTAATATAGCCATATATTATCGAAACAACGAATATTGGAGTTCGGCATGAAAAAAGTACTGGCTATATTTTCCAGCCTAAATGGCAACCAAGGTAACTCTTCAAAGCTTGCAAACGAGTACCTTTCAAAAATTGAGAATGACGGTTCTGTGCACATTAACCGCGTGGATGTTGCCTCTCTAGCACTGCCTCATTTAACAGGTGAAGAAATGCAGGCGTGGATGACTGAGGCGTCTGAGCGAAATGAATCACAACAGGCATTGGCAAAAGTCTCTGATGACATTGTTGAAGCAGTAAAAGCGGCTGACGAAATTGTGCTAGCCGTGCCAATGTACAACTTTGGCATCCCATCGAGCTTAAAAGCTTACTTCGACCGTATTGCAAGAGCTGGTATAACATTTAAGTATACCGAGACAGGTCCTGTCTGATTGCTAGAAAATAAATCAGCGACTGTTTTTGCCGCGCGTGGTGGTGTGTATGCAGGTTCAGACTTTGATACGCAAACGCCGTATTTAAAACACTTTTTAAATTTTGTTGGTATCAGTGACGTTAAATTCGTTTACGCTGAAGGACTTAACATGGGCGAAGAGCAAGCAAACAAGGCTTTTTCTGAAGCAAGCGAAAAAATTATTGAACTAACCAACAACTAAACACACTAAATTAATGCAGTTAGCTAAAACGTAGGAAGTATGTTTTCAGCTAAAAGTGTGTTCCAAGTTGAGTGTGCTTGATTGCCCCGCGTGTTACGCGGGGCTTTTTTATGCGCGGCTTTTAGATTCTCGTTTGGTGTGACCTATAGGCAGCGTTGATATTCGCGGTTTTATTCGCTTTTGAGGAGTGCCTCTATGTCAGCGATAAAAGCCGGATCAGTGGGCTTTGTTGAACTAGGGTAGTGGGTTATTTGCTTACCAGAGCTGTCAATAAGGTACTTATTAAAGTTCCATGATGGCGCTTTGCCGGTGGCGGTTTTTAGCATTCTATACATAGGATCGGCGTCTTCACCTTTTACCGATATTGGTTCAAACATCGGAAACTTTACGCCATAAGTCAATTCACACAGTTCTGCCGTTTTGCCTTCATCATTATCTTCTTGGTTAAAATCGTGCGACGGGAAGCCAAGTACTACAAAATCTTTGTCTTTGTAGTCACTATAAAGGGCTTCTAAACCTTCAAATTGTGGCGTGTAGCCGCAATAGCTGGCTGTGTTCACCACTAAAAGGGTCTTTCCGGCATATTCGTTACACAAATTCACCGTTTCTTGTGAGTTGAGCTTACGCTTCATGAACTTTAGTACGCTGGGGCACTCGCTCGCAAAGCTAGGAGTCGTGAAAAAGCTGAGCGCAAGCAACGCAGGTACAAAACCTTTCGCTTTCATAGTGTTTTACCTCATCAGTGAATTTTTGTTATTTTGTTCAGGCCGACAGACCAGTTTCACAACCATAAACGCAGATGGTTTACGTTTGGTTCACTATCTCAATCGATGAACGTTAGCGCATTAGTAACTGCTCTGCGTATAATGTTAACGTTTTTTACATAACAACGACTTAAAATAATGAAAAAATACTCTTCTTTACTCATCGCGGCTAGCGTTACTTTTGCGTTGGGCGGATGTGCAAGCACTACTAACGAACCATCTAGCCAAGCAGCGTCTACATCGCTTCCTGCTGCCACTGTCCAGCAAACCGTTACACCCGATGTCGCGCCTCAGAACAGCGCAAAAAATGGTGAAATTACTTTAAAGCAAATAATGTCACACCCTCAATGGATGGGCGCGCTACCCGAAGGTATGGGGTGGTCGGTCAATGGCGATAAAATTGTTTTTGAAAAAGAAAGACAGAATAGCGCGTTAACAGATGTTTATGTTGCTGAACTCACAAACCCTGCCAATGCCGTAAAAGCGCCATTATCAGATTTACACAAGTATCGTTTTGACGAACGTGTAGTAAGAAATGATGGTGTAATTGCTTATTCATTTGAAGACAGTGTTTATGTGCAATTTACCAACGGCGAAACCGTGCGTATCGCGCGTGGCGGGAATGCGCTGTCAACGCTTTCATTTATGACTGATGGCCGCTTAATGGCGTTAAGCGGTAACAAATTTATTGCTATAGACCTATCTAACGGCACCCGCGAAGAATTATTGAGCTGGGAGTTTAGCGACGAACCCAAAGCGGTTGAGCCGCCTAAAGATTATATTGCCGAGCAGCAACAGTCGCTGGTGGAATACATCAAACTACAGCGCAAAAACAGACAAGAAAAAGACGACGCTCAAAAAGCGTTGGCCAAAGAAAACAGCAGTGTAGCACCTACGCCGTTTTACTTTGATAAGTCGCATCGACTAGCGGGTATTAGCGTATCACCTGCGGGTAACTTCGCGGTAGTCGCCACCACGGAAAGTAAGCCGACTCGTGATGACAGCGACATCATGCCGCATTATATCCAAGAAGACAGCCGTATTGCCGCGAAACCCGTACGCCAACGTGTTGCAGATGCAGAATCGGTAAACCATGAACTGTGGCTGCTTAATTTGAAAACAGGCGAGAAGAGTGAACTTAAATACTTTAATTTGCCTGGGTACAATGACGACGTACTCGCAGACGTAAAAGAAGAAAACGCGAAAGCCAATGGCGAGACCTATGAAGTTAATCGTTTGCCGCGCGACATTACCTTACTGCAAAGCTGGTATTGGACTAAGCCTTCGATTCGCTGGCACAAAAACGGTAACGCTGTTGCCGTTATGCTAGAAGCGTGGGACAACAAAGACCGCTGGATTGCAACGGTCGACTTAGCGAATAAAACGCTAGAAAACCAACATAGGCTTCATGACGATGCGTGGGTAAACTACCGTTTCAACGCATTTGATTGGCTAAATGACAGCGAAACACTTTACTATCAGTCTGAGCATACTGGTTACTCTCACTTATACGTTCAAAAGCCTGGCGAGAAACCTGTCGCGCTAACCAGCGGCCGTTTTATTGTTGACGATTTAACGCTTTCTAGTGATGACAATTATATCTACTTTAAAGCTAACATGGAGCACCCGGGGCTTTACGAAGTTTATCGTGCAGATTTAAGTGATAATACCATCGATACCATGACTGATTTGAATGGTATGACAGACTATTCACTTAGCCCTGATGGTAAAAATTTGCTGCTAAGCCATAGCAAGGTGAATCAGCCACAAGAGCTTTACGTTAAGCCAGCAAACGAAACAACAGCGGCAAAGCAAATCACGCAAAGCACCAGTGCAGATTTTAATGCACTTCCATGGGCGGTGCCTAACATCGTTGCTATTGAATCGTCGCATACCGATGCACCTATTTACGCACGAGTATATTTACCGGAGAATTACGACAAGACGGCACCAAATAAAGCGGTAGTGTTTAATCACGGTGCAGGCTACTTGCAAAACGCCCACATGGGGTGGTCTGGTTACTTCCGAGAATACATGTTCCATAGCATGCTCGTGCAGCAAGGCTATGTCGTACTAGATATGGACTATCGCGCTAGTGCTGGCTACGGACGTGATTGGCGAACCGCTATTTATCGTCAAATGGGTACGCCTGAAGTGCAAGATTTGCGTGATGGTGTTAACTGGCTTGTTGAAAATGCAAATGTAGATCGTGAGCGTATTGGCACATACGGAGGCTCATACGGCGGCTTCTTAACCTTTATGTCTATGTTTACCGCGCCAGATCTGTTTGCGGCAGGTGCAGCACTTCGTCCGGTAACCGATTGGGCCCATTACAACACGCCATATACGGCTAATATTTTGAATACGCCTGATATCGATCCCATCGCGTTTGAGCGTAGCTCGCCGATTTATTTTGCCGATGGACTAGAAAAGCCTTTGCTTATCAATGCGCCAATGGTTGATGACAATGTGTTTTTCCACGACACCGTGCGATTAGTACAGCGTCTTATCGAGCTTGAGAAAGAAGATTTTGAAACAGCCATTTATCCGGTAGAGCCACATGGCTTTGTGCAGCCAAGCTCTTGGCTTGATGAATACCGCCGTATTTACAAGCTATTCGAAGAAAACTTATAAGCAAAGCCTTTACTTGAATCGCCCAGCATCTAAGAGGCGCTGGGTTGTTCACAAAGTAATAGGCATACAGAAAAAGGCCCAAATTCAATGAATTCGGGCCTTTTTTTAATCTTCATTTTTTGCTTCAGCACATTTTATCTGTTTTAACGAATTAAAATGCGCAAAAAGAGTGACGCTATATCGCTCGAGTTTCTATTTTCTTTTCGCCGTAATAAACATAAGTAAAAAGATTGCGATACCCGTAAGCGCACCGAATAAATGCGCGTCTACGGCAACCTTTGCGTCAATCAGGTTTGCAACTTGTTCACTACTACCGTCTATTTGCTCGTATCCCACTTTAATCGCTAACCCAATAAGTAGTAACCAACCCGACTTCATCTTCTCTTTTATATCAACACAGGCGCCCCATGCGAAAATACCGTGTAATGCGCCAGACAAACCCGCGTACCATATTAGATCTGGAGAGAAGAAATAAAGCCCGACACTGGTTCCTAAGCAGCACCATACAAAAACTTTTAAATACAAACCAATGCGATAATGTTCACCGTGTAGGGCCCACAATAGCGCCAGACCTGCTAAATTTAAAAGTAGGTGGTAGCCATTGGTATGAACAATATTTCCGCTGACTATTCGCCAAGTTTCTAGACCTTGAATGGCGTACCTGTCGTAAGCCAAATAATTGCCAGACATAGGCTCAAAGAAAAACGCGACAACGGAGCATAGCGCAATAAATAAAGGACCAGCGCTATACTTAAGCGAAAACGGCAGTGACATCATCAGTGTTAGTTATTTTTGAAATTAGAATTTGCTGGCTATGATACAGAAATTGCCTACAGGGTGAAAACTGAAGTACGCCCAAAACAAAAAGACGACAGTAAAGGAGTAATTATGTCTTACATTATTACCGAAACAAATCAGCAATGCTTAACCATTACACTTAACCGAACCGATAAGAAAAATGCGTTAACACGCGACATGTATCAAGAAATGGCGAATGCCATATTAGGTGTTAAGAACGATGGCTCAACCAAAGTGGTGGTTATTAAAGGCGCGGGCGATTGTTTTACTGCAGGAAATGACATTGGAGACTTCGTACAGCAACAAGATCACGCTCAGGTGCCAGAAACAGCTGCCTTTATGCGAGCTTTGGCTGCATGTAATTTACCGGTTATTGCACAAGTTCACGGATTAGCAGTGGGCATAGGCACAACGCTTTTACTTCATTGCGATTTTGTTTACGCCACTCCAGATACCCGATTTGTTCTACCATTCATCAACTTAGGGCTTGTTCCTGAATATGCATCAAGTTATCTTTTGCCTAAGGTTGCGGGTCATATAAAGGCGGCAGAGTGGCTAATGCTGGGCGAACCCTTTACCTCTGCTGATGCCTATCAATTTGGTATTCTGACAAAAATTGTCGACGCTCACGAAATAGATCAAACGGTTCAAACTACGGTAGAGAAACTCGTCGCCAAGCCTTCATTTTCGCTTAAACAAACAAAAGCGCTATTAAAAGGTGACGGAGAGCGAACAAACCAACAAATGAACGAAGAGTTTGATATATTTTTAGAAGCGTTGGGCACAACCGCAGCTCAAGAAGCGTTTGATGCGTTTCTTAAAAAACGCCCAATAAACCCCGAAAAATTTAAATAAGAGGAAGTATTATTTTGAGACGCAGTGCTTTTTTCAGAGCTTCAGTGGTAACTCTTGCATTATCTAGCTGTTTTATTTTTGGTGCGAACGCGAAACAAACACGTGAAGTCGGAGAACCAGAAGCGGCAACAGGCTACATAGAGAAAAAGGCATTTGAAGCCGAAGATTATATGGTTGTAGCGGCAAATCCCTATGCGTCTTGGGCGGGAAAGAATATTTTAGAAAAGGGCGGAAGCGCCATTGACGCAGCGGTGGCTGTACAATCGATGCTTTCGCTGGTTGAACCACAATCGTCAGGTATTGGTGGTGGTGCGTTTATCCTTTATTGGGATAATAAGAACAAAGTACTTCACACCTTTGACGGCCGTGAAACAGCACCGAAAGCTGTCAATTCTCATTGGTTTATTGAAGGTAATAAGCCAATGCGCTGGTTAGATGCCGTAGTAGGCGGTAAGTCAGTTGGCGTGCCTGGAGCAGTAAAAGCACTAGAAATGGCTCAGGGCGAGTTCGGCAAGCTGCCTTGGAATACGCTGTTCGACGATACAATCAAAACAGCTGAAGACGGCTTTAAAGTATCGCCGCGTTTAGCCAAACTTGTTGCATTAGACTATCACCCTGGCCTGAAAACTTTTCCTGCAAGCTCTACTTACTTCTTCCCGGCAGGCCTGCCGTTGAAAGAAGGCACAGTAAAGAAAAATAAGAAGCTGGCTAAAACCTTAAGAGGTATTGCTGAAAAAGGCAGCGATTATTTACTGAAAGGCGACGTTGCCGAAAAAATAGTGGAAGCGGTTAATAATGCGGAGATTAACCCTGGCCAAATGTCGTTGGAAGATTTAGCAAGCTATGAACCAGTAAAACGTGAACCCGTATGTGGGCTATATCACGAGAAGCGCATTTGCGGTATGGCACCACCTAGCTCAGGAGGCGTAAACGTTTATCAAATTCTAAAAATGTTAGAAGGTTTTAACCTTAGTCAATACGCACCGGATTCAGTAGAGTTTGCCAACCTGTATACACAAGCGAGTGCGCTTTCATATGCCGATCGTGAGAAGTTTATAGCGGATAGCGATTTTACTAACTTGCCGTTTGCGGCCATGATTAATACCGCTTATCTTCAGCGCCGTGCCGAGAGTATTGCTGTTGATAAAGAGTGGCGCCGCAAACGCGCGGGTAATCCTTACGCCGATGCGAATGTAGCACTTGGTACGTCAATGGAGCTGCCTAACACCTCTCACGTTTCTATAGTAGACAAAGAGGGCAATGCAGTATCAATGACTACCAGCATTGAATTTATGTTTGGTTCTGGGATTATGGTAGAAGGCTTCCTGCTTAATAATCAGCTTACCGACTTTTCATTTTCGCCAACCAAAAACCGTTTTCCAGTACCAAATCGCGTAGAGCCTGGTAAACGCCCTAGAAGTGCTATGAGCCCAACAATGGTGTTCGACAAAGAAGGGAACTTAGAGGTTGTTGTAGGCTCGCCGGGCGGCTCTAGAATTGTAAGCTACGTCGCTCAAACCCTAATTGGAGTTTTAGACTTTGGCTTGGATATTCAGCAGGCCATCAATCTTCCTAAAATCACTAATCGAAACGACTACACTGCGTTAGAGAAGGGCACACCAATAGCTGAGCTTGAAGAGCCGTTAAAGGCACTCGGCCATAACGTCAAAGTAGTGGATTTAAACAGCGGTCTTCATGGCATTCAGTTTAAATCAGGTAAATTAATTGGCGGCGCAGATCCTCGCAGAGAAGGCATTGCAGTAGGGCGCTAATTTGGCGTTTGCCTAGTTAAAACTAGATGCAGCAATGCGTTGCTGAGTGAGTGAAAGCGGAAGGTTAGATATCTTCCGCTTTTTTGTTTGAGGCGGGCGGTAACACTCGAGAGAAGAGTTATCTTTTATCGACTAGTTCGTGTAAGGCAATTAACCATCAAATATTAATATAACCTTCAAGGTAAGACACCGCTTGGCCAGAAATAAGCACGCGGTCGCCTGCCACCTCACATTTTAATGTGCCGCCTCGTTTAGATGCCTGATAAGCCATAAGTTTTGATCGTCCAAATACTTTTCCCCAATAAGGCGCTAGCCCAGTGTGGATTGAACCGGTTACCGGGTCTTCATCACCGCCGTTCGCAGGCCAAAAATAACGCGACACAAAATCAAATTGCGTACCAGGCGCTGTCACTACCACATCATAAGGCGCTAGTGTTTTTAGTTGTTCGCTGTCTTGAATTACGCTTAAAACGTCGTCTTCGTCAGAATAAACAGCAAAGTAAGCTTGGT
Organism: Alteromonas sp. CNT1-28; assembly: GCF_022348345.1. Lineage (NCBI taxonomy): Bacteria > Pseudomonadati > Pseudomonadota > Gammaproteobacteria > Alteromonadales > Alteromonadaceae > Alteromonas > Alteromonas sp. CNT1-28. Next base: position 26,284 of record NZ_JAKREZ010000038.1, read on the forward strand.
TATTTTTTAAAATGCTTTTGGGCTTGATAGAAAGCCCTTGTAGTAACGCTTCAGGCACATCGTTGACTGGGTGGGGCATTCTATTAGGGAAGTCCATTTGAATGAATCCGTCGCTTTTTTTAACGACTTTCATCATCCCAACCGACTTGGCGAAAAACGAGATGTGCGGCAGTTGGTAGTTTTCGCTAAAAATGACAAACGCAGAAGCTAAAGTAGCATGACCACAAAAATCGATTTCCGTCACAGGGGAAAACCAACGTATAGCGAATACGCCATTATCATCTTCAACTAAAAAGGCGGTTTCTGAAAGGTTATTTTCAGCAGCGATTTCTTGCATTTTTTCATCGCTAAGCCATTTACCCGTTATAACTACTGCAGCAGGATTGCCCTTAAACCTTACATTAGTAAATGCATCGACAACGTTAATTTTAATTTTCATTCGAACGCGCTTTTTTTATGATCGTATTTAAGTTTGGTTTAATTGGCATTGCCTTAAATGGGCTAACGTTAGCGCCACCTGTATTTCCATGAGGTACTAGCCCAAAAACAGTTTTTGTGGCAGCGCCCGCAATTCTGAAAAGTTGACCAAAAAACTCACCAATATTGCCCTGTTTCACTGCCCATAAAAGCATTTGAACGTGTACTTTAACGTGTAGCCTTGTAGAGGCTTGACCAAGAACGTGGGCATTTTCCAAATGAGCGAAGGCTTCAGCCTTATTTCCGTAATTTTGCTCATTGCGGGCTAATGCCAACTCATCTTCAACATAAGGGCGAATATTGCGCGTAAAGCCTTTTGCTTTGAACATGGTGTAAGCACCTTTATTGAGGTTGATTTAAACCAAGCTCTTTTTGCATTTTCTTGGTTAACCCTAACGATACTAGTTTATAAGATGCGCTTAAATAGTATTTTAACGCTTCATCTTCATCACTCTCGCAATTGTACTGTTGTATCCATTTCATTCCACGACTAGCGAGATAGGGCGCAGGCCTATAGCCAGGCTTTTCTTCCAGAAAATAATAGTTTTGCTCAGATGTTTTAAAGGTAAAAGCAGGGTGTCCGTCCTTGCTAATGCTCCCTATAGCAAAGACTTTACCACCTACTTTCCATACTTCTGAATTCCCCCACTGAACGGCGTGAGTAGTGTGGGGAAGTGCTTTGCAATAGTGATTGAATTCATCAATGGTCATATGATTCTATTTATTGAAGACGCTGACTAGTGGTTATTGTGATTAGTAAGCATCTTAATAAAGGTTTGGTTCATATCGCTACCCTCTTTTAAGAACTCGTAGTTAAGCAAGTGGTCTGCCCCTTGGTAGTTTATGTGCTTACACTTATGTTTAGTGCGCGCATTCATTTTTTCACAAACTGTTTCAGCCATAGTAGGCGAGGGCCAAATTTCATCGTTTTCGCCAGTCATTAACACAACATCGGCGCTGATTTTCTGTACAGGAATATTAGCTTTACCGTTGTCTGCTCGATTTTCTAAAGATTGCGTATAGAGATCTAGCAAACCATTAACTTCACCCGACGGGTTGAAAGGAACAAACGCTAAGTCTTGCCCGTCGTAAGTCCAGCTGGAACCAGGCACTTTACTCCAATCTTTCAAAATACCTGCCCAAACAACAGAGCTAGGCGCAATAGCAACCACATTTGAAATACTTGGTTCTTTTGACGCTAGAAGAAGTGACAGTTCAGCGCCTTTCGACCAGCCAACTACAATAATGTTGTCCGGCGTGGTTTCGGGTTGTGATTTTAACCACGACATAGCCTGAATTACATATTCAAGAGGTATTCTCTCTAACTCTGGTGGTAAGCCTTCTTCCTTAAAATAAGCTAAAGCTAGGGTAGGGAATCCCGCTTCAACGATTCGACTAGCGAGCTTTTCTGGCACGCCGCCTTCGGATCCTCCAAGCACTAAAACGCCAACTTTACGTTCTTGTGACTCTGAAGAGTAATACGTAGCAACAAAACCATCATCTTCTATTTTTAGCGAGCGCGTAGAGGCTTCACACGAGAAAGAGACTAGCAAGGAAAAGAAAAAATAGATAAGTAAGGTTTGTGTTTTCATTTTTTTACCCGTTTTTTTAACATGAAATTAAGGTTGAGTACTCAACTGAAATAGCGCGCTCGATTATTCAATGGTCTTATGATTTTGTATATCGTTGCATATTTCGCAATGGATCCGCTTTTTAAAATTGTAAATGCGGCGAGCTGCAAATATAGAAATAGATATAAAAGCCCATGTAACCCCGAATTCAAGAGAGTAGGAAAAAGACTGGCCTTTAAAGTATTGAACACTGGCAAAAATAGTGGCCAGCAAGGGAAATGCGACTAGGTATTGTAAAGTCCATTTTTTTATAGGCATTGTCGTTCCTTCGTAAATCTTCAAAATATAGATTTAGGCTATCACTAGTGTTCATCTACGTATAAGCGTTGATAAAATGCGTGTCAATTTTAACCTTAAGATTGCTCATACATTTTAATAGGCATTCCATTTTCATTTCTGAGTATTCTTTTTGATTTTTTTCTTTCTAACTCAGCTTTCCATTCTGGCTTAATCACAAGATAGTAATAAACGATAAAGCCTAGCCATGATAATAAAAACGACATCAAGAACCAGATGACCTTGTTATTACCAGAAGCCTTTTTAGATATAAGTGCTAGAACCCAAGGTAGGATATTTATTGTGAAAAAAGAGATAAAAAGTACAAGTAAAAACGATAAGTTCATAAAATATCCTTTCTTATTAAACTATCTAATAGAGAACACGGCAGCCATCTAAGATGTGAAACTCGTGTGCGAAAATTAGAATCTACGTGTCGGGATCCGTGCTTACGTATTTCAACGGCCAGTTCGAACTCCTTACTAGTGTGCCTTCTGACCTTGGAAACATCAATGATTCTCCAATTCAGGCTTGGGGTAACTACTTTTAAAACTAAATGCATCCTGAGATTCTCCATTTTCCCGAAGATGGTCTAATTTAGTGATAGCTTCCTGAAGGGTTGGAATATGACCCTTCGGTATCCACCAAAGCACATAAGATGCTTCGCTTAAGGGCAAAAACCACTCTTTTTTACGCTTAAGGAAATCAATGTGATGCGTCTTGAACATGAAGTTCTTAAGGGACTCTACGCTTTCCCAAACAGACATGTTAACAATGATATCTGGGTTATTTTCTACCTCTATATTAGTGGCATCACCTGATTCGTCTTTCAAACGCCAGATAAATCCTGGACTTTGTTCAGCAATGGCGTTGATAGGGTCTAAGTTATTTACAAAGTCCGCCATTTCGGGGGACTCCAAGTTAAACCTGACTTTTCCAATATTCAATTGAGCGAGATGCATATTGTCTCCTTGACTTTTAACTTAGAGAACGCGTTTTATAAAGTTAGACTAGGTCTAGTACTTTGAAGTGTATGTCTTGGAATTAGTTTACGCATTTTCCAAATAACTTACTTTTGAATGGAGAAAACGAATAGTTAGCTCCAATTTTAAAATAGTTGCTTGAGCAGTCTGCTCAGATGCCAGTTCAGCACATTGGCACCCAAAGAATCGGTGTAGGCCATCTTTAAAAGAATAAATAGGTTAACTGGTTCTTTTGAGAAGGGCGCTCGATTCATTATTTACCTTGATGCATAACGCCTAGCTAAACTGGCGCAAAATAGCAGGCTAAAATTAGCGACGAAGGAGCGCAAGCCTGCTGTTTTTCGTCCCTTGGTTAAAGCGTTTGTTATGTTTAAAACACTCTTAATTGTAAGGTTCAAGCTTAACATCTAACTCAGGCACACCAGTTAGAATTGGGGTTAATCGCCAACCATTTCTCAGATTATCGTAAGCCTCAGGGAAAAATAGAACACCAGACATTTTAATCGCTTTATTGGATATAAAACGTTTTAATTTTTTAAAGACATCTTTAGAGCGCTGAGTTTCACAAAAGCCATCAATCGTACTTTGTAAAATTGTACTTCCCTCAACCTTATCTAAACCACTACCCTAGGTGGTTTACCATGAAAGTCCAAGTACAGTTTTTTGAGATTATCTGGGACGAGAGGCCAGCCACGTTCAATACCTTCTTTGGTACCTTTCCAGAATAAGTGCTCTGTATAATATACATCTATGTACTCGAATTCTGCTTCGGTTGCAGTATCTAGTTTCTCGCTCATGTAATGCAACTGCTCAAGTGCTTCTTCTAAGTCGCCTTGGTTTAACAAAATAGTCGTCAAATTTGCAAACTCTCCCATTAGAAATGTAAGCGCCCAACTCTCATGTTTTTCCATAAGAGGCACAACGTCAGGAAACTTAGTGCGGATCTCTTTTAAGAATCGTCTTATTTCTGATTTAGCCATTGATTTCTCAGAAGCTTCTAACATTAAGCTAAGAGGCGCATATGCGCTGAGCATAATGGCGAAGCGGCCCCGCGTATATGCCTTCTAGTGACCAACGGGAACGGCTTTATTTGTTTGTTACATCGCAAGACCTCTGAACCTCCCTAAGACCTTTTTACCGGGTATTTGACAATGCTTTGTACCACCGAAAAGCTTAATACGGTTGCGGGCAAAAATTCTGTAGAAGAAGTCTCTAAAAGAACTCGGCAAGATTTTAGTTACACCGAATAAAAACCAAAACCCGGTTAAGTCTTTTGCGATTTCTAGTGCAGCGTCAGACCAAAGAAAAACGTTTCCGTTCTTAACCAGCATAAAAGTATCAACACCTACAGTATCAACTTTGTAACGTTTGATAACTTCTTGAGCGTATTCTGATTGCATTGGTGAGAATATAAAACGTTCACTTTTGTCGCGCTTCAAAATAAAGGCAACTGCTCCATAACAGAAGTTACACACCCCATCGTAAATAACTAAATCATCATCTTCCATCGAACTATCCCGCGATATAACGCTAAGCTTTGGGGCAGTGACGTAGCGACATATTTACGAAGTGTCGCTGCGTTACTGTCCCAGTGACCAGAGGGAACGCGTTAAGCGCCTCGTTAAACACAAGTTTCAGCTAACGAAGTGCTGGCTTGCGATGTGTTTGAAAACATTTTCTCCATACTTTGTTTTAGAACCATTACTTCCTTGGCTCTATTCTCGTTAAGAATTTGATGGCCATGCTCTAGTAATTCGATGCGTGTTCTGACGAAACTACAGATGGCTTGTTTTGCGTTTTCTAATTCACCATTTTCTATTTGTTGATGAACAGAAGAAAGGTGAATAATGCTGCTATATAACTCTGTAGAGTTTGAACTAGCGCCCGCCGACGTACTGATATATGCGCCGAGAAATAATCCCGAAGTAAAAATGGCTATTGAGAATAGTGAACAAATAATCTTATGTTTCATTCAATACTTCCTTGTGCATAACGCCTAAATATGGGGCACAAACAGGCAGGCTATAATGGCGAAGCCGCCTAGCTGTTTGTGTCCCAGCCCGACTGCGGGCGACATAAATTTTTTGTTAGGTGATTTACCTTTGAGCACAATACAACAGTTATTTGAAAATGTTAAAGATACTGATTGCACTAGCAATATCCCCTAGGTCATTAAAAAATCCAAAAATTTTAAACACTGTTATGTATGCCCCTGGATTTGTTAAACCACTTATGGAAATTAAAGTAAATATGCCTGTTCCGACGAGATAGGAAATATTGGTGTTACTAAACTCTTGAACATGAGACAAAACGAAGAAAGTGCCATAACCGAAAAAGAGTGAAAACGGTAACGAACATAAGAAACCTAAGAACAGAATTTTTAATTTTTAAAGCATAACCATCCCTAGTCACCTAACTTTTAAACAAGGGGCGATAACGAGTAGGGCATAATGGCGAAGCGACCCTGTGTGTTAGCGTCCCAGTGGGCTTTAGCCTACGACTTGATTTTTTTGTTATACATAAAATGTTGAGAAAAGGGTAGTGGCGCCAATAGAAACTATTACGGTAACAATTAATGCAGCAATCGCTTTAGATAGAAGAATTGTTCCGTGCTTTAGGCCATAAAATTTATAGGCGTACACCGGAACACCAATGAAGCCTATTAATGCACAAAACAAGGGATACATTCTGAGCTGTGTATGCCCATTCTCTCTACCGTGTTGTTTGGACCAAATGAAGAGGCAAATTGCTACGAAAATCGTATGAATGTGGTAGGTGAAGAGCTCGATGCCCTGAGTAATTAAAAGGTATTCGTCCACTAATGAAGAAAGGATAAATGAAACAAAAATTATAAAAATTGTCTTGTGTGATGATTTCATAGTTTATGTATAACTTTAAGCTAAGGGGCGCTAGCGTATGGGCTATAATCCGAACGAAGTGAGTTAACCCGCATGGTAGTGTCCCAGCGACCGGAGGGAGTGGCCTGAGCGTCTTGTTAGCCGCGTTCGTGCCAATACCCTGGTTTTCGGTGGTTGTGCATAATAGCTACCACACTAATTTCCCTGTTTTCGATAATTTTATAAATAATAGAGTATGGGAACCTGCTTAAGACAAAGCGTCGATGAGTTTACCCCATTTTTGTCCATGCCGATGGCAAAGAGCTAACTGAATCGATGGCTTCCTTGAGTTCTTGAGTAAATTCGTGACCCAAACCCAATGACTGTTCTTGATACCAATCAAACGACTCTTTTATTTCCCTTTTAACCTCCGGGTGAAAAGGAAACAGGCAGCATCTTTTAATTAAGATCCTTTTCTATCTCTTCCCAACTGATGCTTTTTACCGCACCAGACTCTAGCTCTGCGCTGCGAGATTCCGCAAGTTTTACCCACTCAGATTCCACATCGCTATCAATCTTGGTATCCATAGCCGTTAAAAGACAGTGGGCAGCAAGTGCTTTCTCTTTAGTACTGAGTTGCTCGATACTTTCAAGCATCACTTTCAATGCATCAGACATAAAACAACTCCCATTGGGTATGATTTGATATTACCACTAAAAAAGAGAAGTGAAAGGCTGGATTTACAAGTAGCGGGTAACACCCACATAAGGGGCAGTAATGCGTGGGCTAAAATTTAGAGCGAAGCGACAGAGCCCACGTGTTACTGTCCCAGCGAGTGGCTTAATGTGATTGTTAGTTTTACGCTTTGGACGACGCCCGCCACTTTTTAAACATGCCTCCATAGACTGATATGGAGTGTAGTTCTTTGTCTTGGAATAGTAAGTACTACCTTTAGCGTGACATATGCCGCTCTTGCTTTTTTTAACAGATGGCTCCTCTGCCAAAACAATCTGCGGTGATAAACCTAAAAATAAAGCTAACAATACTGCCAAGGACTTCTTACAAAAACTGGGGTTCATTGAATGTTCCTCCTTAAACTGGTCTTACCCACTAAAAGTGGACATCCATGTTAAGCGTATGTCGCTTCGTACTCATACGGGCTGACGTAGCCCAATGTAGAATGCTGACGCACGCGATTATAAAAAATTTCTATGTATTCGAAGATACAAGATTTGATTTCCTGAAGCGAGTTGAATTTCTCGCCATATATGAGTTCGACTTTCATACGACTGAAGAATGACTCCATTACGGCATTGTCCCAGCAGTTGCTCCTTCTGCTCATGCTGGACACAGCACCGATGCTCATTATCAGGTCTTGGTATCGCACAGAGCGATATTGAACACCTCTGTCGGAGTGAATGATTAACCCAGGCTCTATGTCTCGTCGACTGATCGCCATCTTAAGGGCGCGTATAATAAGTTCTTCGGTCATATGACCATCAAACGCCCAGCCAACAATAGCTCTTGAGTACAAGTCCATCACGGTAGCCAAATAATGCCATTGGCCTTTAAATCGAATGTAAGTGATGTCAGTGACCCACTTTGTATTGGGCTTTGTTGCTACAAATTGTCGGCGCAAAACGTTTTCACTCACGCGCACATTACTGTGGCTATATTGCGAGTATCGAAACGCTCTACCGTTACGAGCACGTAACTGTAGTTGCTGCATGATTTTCGCAATGGTATTAACGCAGCAGGGGACGTTCTCAGCTTTTAAGGCGCGCGTTAACCTGGGTGCACCATAACGCTTTTGGTACTTTTGAAAGAGCGCCATGGTATGCTCACGCAGCTGTTTGCGACGTTGCTGATGTGCAGGAAAACCACGCATAAGGTACTTATAATAGCCAGAACGAGACACTTTGAGTGCCCGACACATCACCGTTACTCTGAACTGCCCCGAATACACTTTAATGAGTGCGTACTTTACTCTTGGTCGCTCGCAAAGTACGCGGCAGCCTTTTTTAAAAATGCATTCTCTTCTTTAAGGTCAGCCAGCTGACGCTTGAGGGCTTGCACCTCATCAGAGTCTTCTTGATGAAACTTCACACCTTGAATGGTTGAGAATTGATGGCCCCCACAGCGCTTGAACTGTCGGCGCCAATTGTAGATTTGTTGCGCGGAAATACCCAGCTCTGCGGCCACCGATTGGTTGGAGTTACCTTTCTGATCTGCTCGACGAACAGCCTCTTTACGAAACTCTTCAGTGTAAGCATGAACCTTCTTGTTATTAGCCATAAGTCACCTCTTATCTAACTATAGGAGATGTCCACTAAGTTTGGGTAAGTCCTGAACATAACACCCGCATAACGGGCAAAAATACGTAGGCTATAATACCGAGCGAAGCGAAGGGAGCCTACGTGTTTTTGTCCCCAGCGAGCGCAGCGAGTGTTGATGCGTTTGTTATACGCGATTTTACTTATACAGAGACTCACCATATTTATTGTCTTTAAAATCACCGACTGTAAAACAGCAACCCACAATTACTATTAGCCACCCAATAATAGGTAGTAACTGAAAAATACCTAACCAACCGAAACTACCAAAGTCATGGTATCGTTTTGTCGTTAGCGCAAACAGTGGCCATAATAGGAGAATTGCAACCATTCCTGCCAGTTGATCATTTAGGTAGTAGAGAGGTAGCGTGATTGAAGTTAAAGGTAGCCACCACTTAGTAAACTGAATTCTTCCTATCCTTCCTTTGAAACTAAATAGCAAAGGTAACACTTCCATTTTCTTTGTTTTATGACTTACTGTTGAGTCCATTCATACCTCTATGCTTGCAATTGCGTATAGACACAATGACTCCCTGAGAAATGCTAGCCTCCGCATTTTCGTGGGTTAACTTTTCAGCCAGAGCCATAATTAGTTTGTTCAATACTAAATCAATTTGGAGGCTAGCATGAACAAACATAGCATGATTTTTGGAGCGACACCAGTTCATTATGGGCGTATTCCCTCGTCTAAGGTCAGTGTAAAGAAGCTGCTCCGCCAGTTTGAATCCAAATATCCTGGCGCAACGCTTCACGTTGTTTATGAAGCTGGACCGTGTGGTTATTGGATTTACCGGCTGATTACGAGCTTGGGACATTGTTGCTATGTCGTGGCTCCATCTCTTATCCCTAAAAAGCCAGGGGAGCGAATTAAAACCGATCGCAGGGATGCGCTTAAACTCGTTAGGACACTAAAATCTGAAGACCTTACACCCATCTATGTGCCTGAGCCGGAGGATGAAGCAGTTCGAGATTTGTCCCGAGCCCGTGAAGCAGCAATGAAGGATTTAAAAGAAGCCAAGTATCAGCTTAAAGCCTTACTGCTTCGCAACAACATTCGTTACGAAGGCACGGCCAATTGGTCCAAGAAGCATCTGCGCTGGCTTACCGAACTCATATTGCCTCATCCTGCCCAGCAAATTGTCTTGCAGGAACAATTGCGAACCATAGAAGAGCGTATTCGCCGGCTAGAAAGGCTCGACAATGAGTTAACTCATCACGTTCACCAGTGGCGTTATTATCCTGTGGTGAAGGCTATTCAGGCTATGCGTGGCGTTCGATTGCTAGTCGCCGTTGGTGTGGTGGCAGAGCTTGGTGATTTACACCGCTTCGATCACCCAAGAAAACTCATGGCGTATTTAGGTTTAGTGCCCAGCGAACAATCCTCCGGTGGTAAACGTCACTTAGGTGCCATTACCAAAGCAGGTAACGGCAGAGCAAGGCGTCTACTAATTGAAGGTGCGCACAGCTATCGCTATCCAGCGAATGTCTCTACCGAATTACAGTTAAGGCAAGAAGGCTTACCCAAAGACATCGTCGATATTGCTTGGAAAGCACAATTGCGTCTGTGCAAACGCTATCAGCGTATGAGTAAAAAAGGTAAACACTACAATTTAATCATTACCGCGATAGCTAGGGAGGTGGCGGCTTACATATGGGCCATTGCAAAGGAAGTGGTACTCACGCCGGTTAATCCAAAACTAAGACTGAGCCGAGTACCTGCATGATAAACGAGTTTGAGCTAACGCACTCGGATCAGGCCGCGGGATGTGGCACAACCTACGAGGGCGTTATGATGGCAATCACTTAATCGTGATTGACCCACGAGCATAGACTGATGAGAAGGTGCTACGGCGGAACATGTAA
>NZ_JAKREZ010000038.1:36711-40583 GCF_022348345.1 Alteromonas sp. CNT1-28
GTTAGCTCATTTATTTTAAATGAGAAACAAAGCTAATTATGGACTGAAAGAATGTCAGAGATACGCTCGTTCAGGGTTGACAAAGGGAGTCATACCAACACCCGCATAAAGGGCGATAACACATGGGCTAAAATTAGGAACGAAGTGACGCAGCCCATGTGTTAGCGTCCCAGCGAGTTTGTGAGCGGTTTAATGCGTTTGTTAGCTATACTTTGCTACCAAACCTTCCACCAAGGTTTTTTTATACCGGGATGAGTTATTGTTAAAAGTTGAGGTTCACTTTTATTCCCAGAACGAGATACAGCGATAATCTGAACTGTAATATTTATGGGCTCTTGTTCTTCATTACTCCCATCAAACCAAAGAAAGCTAAATAGCTTTTCATTTTCCATAAACTTCGATGGTACGACAGGAGATTCGTAAAAAAGCTGATCTTCAAATTTACCTTCAATAATTTTAAAAATATAACCTTGTTCATGTGAAGGTAAAGTCTCAAGTTTTAAATTGATAAAGCCTGCATCAGAACATGAACCATGATTTCCATCATCTGTTCCCCTATGAATTGAATCAACTTTAAAAGTTGGTTTAGTAACTTCATCTGAAGAGTTCTCAGATATTACGAAATCATCAAACGCTGGTGCAAAGGAACATGCTGTAACCTCAAAAGCTAGGATATTTAATAACAATAATAGAAAACGACTCATAACTTTCCTTGTATAGCTAACTTTTAAATAAGGGGCGCAGGCATGTAGGGCATAATGGCGAAGCCGCCCTGCATGTATGCGTCCCAGCGAACGAAGTGAGTGACTTGATTTTTTTGTTAGATGGCATTAGCCGCAAGTGTTCGAAGCTCACTTTCGTATCCTTGCAAGTTGAAATTCGTTGAGCACTTATTCATAAAACCATGAAAATAAGGCACCTGCCTAATTTTAGTTCTTTCTGTGTTGCGCAATTCCGAGATTAATTCTGGTACCGAAAAGTGTTTTTCTGTTTTTGGGAAAACAAGAGTAACTGGAAATAATGGAACAACTTTTCGGTTGTTTCTTATTTGAGACCCGTAAAAGCATATGGCTTTTTTTATGCGTGAAGATGCAATACTTTCTGAGAGATTCCAAATGGCAGCAGCACCGATACTGAATCCGACGAGATTTACAGAAGAATCCAAGTTGGTTAGCGAGTTAATCAAATGCTTGCTGTAATTTCCCAAGCCGATATTAGAGGAGAAATACTCATATGCATCGCTTTCTGTTTGGAACATTTTATATTGACCGTCATACGGGTCGACGATGAGATGGTTCTTACAAATGATATTTGCCAACTCTTCAAGAGCTGGTGTTTTACCAAAAATATCTGCAACGATTACAGTAGTCACCTAAATCTCCGTGCCATCTAACTTACCAATAACGGGCGCAGACATGTGGGGCATAATGGCGCAGCCGCCCCGCGTGTATGCGTCCCAGCGAACGAAGTGAGTGCGTTAATTGGCTTGTTAGTTGCCACGCTGATACATCCTAGAGTAACAGCTGAGCTATGCGCACAATACTCACTCACTTTTGACGAATAACTTTTTGAATAGCTCTTCTGATTTGGCGAGCCCTTCTTCAGTTAAAACAACAGACTTTGATTTGCCAACAGGGTCGTGAATATAACCTTTTTCATAAAGCCGGTCGGTGATACTCCAATCTATTTGCTTCCAAGCGCTACCAAACTTGTCGTGCAGAGTAAGGTAAAACAGAGCAAGTGCCGCTTCATCGATTTTATCTTCATCTATTTCCACTGCTGTCTCCATTTTCATATGGCTACTAACACCCCACTAAGGGGCGATAACATATGGGCTAAAATTAGGAACGAAGTGACGCAGCCCATTTGTTAGCGTCCCAGCGAGCGAAGCGAGTGCCTTTAGTGTTTTGTTAGGCGCTTTTTGTCGATATACCTTTATCTGCAAGTTGTTTGAAAAGGGGGTTGGCCGCTTCTGATATTTTCCCTTCGCTTTCCCACTGTTCTATATCACTGCTTTTAAAAGAGGATTCAGAAAAATGTATTTGCCGAATACTCTCTTTGAAAACTTCTTGACCAAAAGCATCAGCCCTAGCTAATTCTTCTATAACCTCGCTAGAAATATCGTTTGAATGAATTTGTTTATACTTTTTCAATGCTAGCTGAACGGTACCGTTAGCATTGTTTGCACGTTGATAATTGAACCAACTATTTGCACGAACTATCTTTTCGAATTGTGTTTTTTGTCTGTTTTGCCAAAAGCCAACTCCAAGACCAATCAAACCTATTAATATGCCTAAGTAAGTACCGAAAGTTTCCAAAATTTCTCCTTGGCGCCTAACTTTTCAATAACGGGCGCAGGCACGTGGGGCATAATGGCGAAGCCGCCCCGCGTGTATGCGTCCCAGCGAACGAAGTGAGCGAGTTTATTGAGTTGTTAGGTGCGTGTAAAAACATCCTATGACTCATCATTGCTGTGGTTACTCACTAACGCATCATTTACGCTCTTATGAAGTTCAAAGTATCCTTTCTGAGCGTCATATTTAGTACAGTCATTGATTTGGTAATCGTACTTAATTGCCCTTATTTCATTTAGTGCATTACGTAATTTTTGCTGTTGTTCTGTACTAAGACCAGTAACTTCATGAGCTTTTAGTAGTTCACGAATTATAGGTTCGTTTTTATCCCAAATAGAATTGTAACGTATACATTGTGTGTAGCTGTTCGAACTCTCAGAGCTATTTGATTCTGTGCATGCAGTTAAAGCGAAAGAGAATGTAACAATTAGTAGCTTAACTATACTTTCCATAGTAATTCCGGCATCTCCTTTTTAGCACCTAACTTTTAAATAAGGGGCGCAGGCATGTGGGGCATAATGGCGAAGCCGCCCCGCGTGACTGCGTCCCAGCGAACGCAGTGAGCGAGTTAATTGAGTTGTTATAAGCCAATTGTTTCGAAGTCAAAAGCTATTGCCTCAAGTTGCAATGTGTCACCACTTTGTAATTCAATTTGAAAAATGTTGTTTTGAACTCTTGCCATATTAATAGAGTTAGATTCACCCCAAGGAGTAGCCATTGGTACGTTAATTGAGGAAATGTCGGAAAACGTTAATGAGCATGGTTGAGCACTTTGGTTTGGCATTAAAAAGCAGTCTAAGAAAATCTCAGCTGACTTATCAGACCAATTTATTGAAATGGTTTTTACTAATCCATCATGTAGTGGTAGGTCTTTAAATTCCATTAAAACCTCTTGGCTTATAACTTTTAAATAAGGGGCGATAACACGTAGGGCATAATAGCGAAGCGGCCCTGCGTGTTAGCGTCCCAACGAGCGACAGCGAGTGACTTTATTTGGTTGTTAGGTTTCATTGCTCAATTCACCTGTGAACTCGATTATTTGCCCATCATTTAAAGAAGCGCCTTCTTCAAGCTCTAGAGTGATCGTTACTGAATTTAATGGGCAAATTACGTACTCGTAATCGTTAACTCTTGAAATTACTTTAGCTCTTCCTTTAGTGGTAGCATTTTTGCCCAATTGAGTTACATATAAATCAAATTCTACAGGCGAAGTATTTGTAACAACTCCAAATTGGATAAAACACTCGAGTCTAACCTTGCTGCCAATTTGAACTAAAGGTAACGATATCTCCTCTGATGATTGAACAGCGACAAAATTTAACAGAGGAACGTTTGTTTCTGACAGTTCAAGTAGAGCCAAATATGGCATACGATCTACTGACTTAATAGTTCCGTTGACCCTCATGTTTCCACCTGAAACCTAACTTTTCAATAACGGGCGCAGGCACGTGGGGCATAATGGCGAAGCCGCCCCGCGTGTATGCGTCCCAGCGAACGAAGTGAGTGAGTTTATTGAGT
>NZ_JAKREZ010000039.1:0-33094 GCF_022348345.1 Alteromonas sp. CNT1-28
AGCTTCAAGCTCTTTCTTATTCATGTTCATCTGCCTATCCTTAACTCTCTATAGAGTAAATTGAGATAGGCAGTTACACAAAATTAGTTACAGTCTCCTATTGGGTCTTGATAGTGTGCGCTATCATAATGTTTATTCTCTTCAACAAATAATATCCACCTGCACTAGAGGGGGTGATAACCCTCTAGTGAAATACCATTATGCCGCCAGCCTGTGTCCTTTAATCCAATTCCTGGCCTCTTGAATTGCCTCTGAGCAAAACGCCCGTTTGTCTGACACTACTTTGCCGCTGGTAACATTATTTAGAATAATAAACAGAGGACTACGGACGCTCGATATTTCGATATTATCGCTATTGGTTGTAACGGTTACTTCAAAGCATGCATATCTTGCTTCACCATTAACGAACTGACTCCACACTTTTTCGTAAGTGTCTTCACATATCATTTCAAGGTCGAAAGGGTCTGCCCCAACCTCTTTAATGGTTACTGAGAACCTTGTTGTTTTATAAGTGCGCTCTTTGCCTGAGAGAGCAAATACTTCACCACCTGCTTCGATTAGTTTGTACCCTTCCCCCTCCAGCTTACGCGATACAGTTTTAATATCTTCCTCTACTAGCTCCACAAATTCGTGCAGTGACTGTGATTCAAAGTCGGTTAGGTCTTCACAAACGTAATCATCGCACACAACATACATTGTATTGTAATGAACGTACCGGTGGTCATTAGACTTAATTTCTATACTTGCACCTTTATCTACAGCACGTTTGATAGCGGCCTTTTTTGTTCCATTAGTGAGGCGATCGGCAACTGCATTTATATCTTCGGCATATAGCTGCCCTGTAAAACGCATACCATCACCCTGACAATAGTTTAGGCTGTATTGGATTTCGTCTGCAGGGTAACGCAGCGAAGTTAACTGGCTTTTGAAATAATTTGTAACTAGCAAGCTCATAATCGAACTCCTTAGATTGAATTGAACAAATATGCGCCCCCCAAGTGGAGGGCGCTACTCAACAAATTACGATGCGTATAGTTCGAAGTGAGATATGGTTTCGATGTCCTCTTTTTTGTACCCCGCGTTGATCAAGCTTTGGGTCATATCTTCCACTGGCAAGATAGACGCGCCTTCTTCTTCTAAGTGTCTGGCTTCATCAAGGTCTAACACTATGGAGTTAGAGGCATGGTTAATAGAAAGAACTGTTGAGCCTAGTAGAGCAGTAGTTAGTGTGTTGATTACCTCTAGCTCCACCATTTGTGCGAAGCTCACTCTTTTTTGTAATTCAAAGGGAACGCTTGGCTCTGCGGAATTAAAAGTACTATCTACCCACGAACTGGAATGTCCTTGCTCAAGTAGATTTTCCATCCATTGCTTTGCAAATGCGTTTAGCTCCCTGTAGTTTGAGCTGATGTGCTCACCTGGCTTTGGATATACAACTTCGAATACAGGTGGTACTGATGTTTGGTAACTGTATGCTTCTACTTTTTCTTTGCCGGTATGGTAAAAGAAAATCATATCGAGCTCACAAATTGCGTCCCCTCCCGCTGTGGAGTAGTGCGCTAAACTGAACGCCTGAGTTCCAGACTCATTAAAGTTATCTAGATCACTTGAACGCTCTAAGCATAAATCCATACCCGCCCCAGATTTAGATTTACCGTTAGCTCTTATTTCACCATCGACAATGATGCCCATTTGCACCATGCTTTCGTAAATGATGAGACTGGTTAATTTACTTTTTTTGGGATTTGTCATACTGCCACCTTGTGACCGCACTAGGCGGCCACCTCCATTGCTTCAATGTTTAATTTCACTTGATAAAAGGTTTCATCAACATTGCCACCAATAACCTCAACACTCACTACGTTGTGGCTGATACCGACCTCAATTAGAAGCTTTTCGATAGATGCAAAAGTTGCCTCGTCAGAATCAAGCGTATAACAGACGTTAGATAGGGCTGTGAAAGAACCTTTTGTTGTCGCTACCTCTTCACGAACAAAAGGCATGCTCACTACTGGGAAGTTCAAACCGAACTTCTGAAGTGACTTATCGACAACAAGAGTCAGTAAGGCACGCTCCGCCTGCTCAGGTTGAAAGGCTGCTTTAAGTTGGTTTCGATTAATGATGGTCATGTGACTCTCCGTTTGTTTGGGACAACTAAAATGTGTCACATAGAGCTAACATGACAATTAGTGGAGAAAGAGGGTACACGGTACACCTGACGGGCGCGCTGGCCTCTTTACCATTTATAAATTTCATTTCAGATTTATCAGAGTTTTTAAAAATGAGTTTTTGAATGGTTTTAAGGCATCCCCACCAGCGATAGCGAAAGGGGGTGCCCTCATTTGTGATGGGAACTGGGCTTGCTTGAGCAAACCCAGGATGGTGAACTATTGATAGAGCTCTTTTGCTTTTCTAAAAACTTCAACGCCAGCCTCTGTCCACGACCAACTGTTGAAACGTGCAATTAAACCATTGACTCGCGCACGCTCTAATAGCTCAAATTCATCACTCTTTATAGCCTGCCTACGCTCAACTTCGTATATCACGTTAGCAAGACTTAAAATTTCTTCTACAGAGATAAGTGGAGGGTTGATGAATACTTCAAACTCTTGCTTCCCATGGTCTCTACAGTAAGGCTTTATACACGTTGCAACGCCACTCTCAATCTTCACCACTTTAGTAGTAAATAACCCACCCATACCCGATGGGACTTCAATCAAGGCTCCGACTTTGAAATCGTCGCGCTTTGCATATACATATGCGTGAGTGGTGTATGTAGTTTTGGCTAACTCTGGGTTGTTAACCTTGCATTCCATAAATCCGAACATGTTGTTACTCCGCTGTTTTGTTTATAGGTGTAACGTGACACCACCAGCGATTCCGTCAATTTAACGGTAAACCACCAGCCGGAAGAATAAGACTACTTAACAAGTTCATTTGCCTGCCTTTCCTGCTCAATTGCTTAACCGGCGCACCTGGGTACATTTTCCTTAAATCAACAAACAAGGAATTCAGATGACAACACTTCGCTCCAAAGCCTTTAACTTCCCTGCTACTGGCGACTTTAAATGTGAGCTAACGCTTATAGAGAATTGGGATGGCGCCTACATTGTAAAAGTGCACGGCGACGAACGAGGCATTCATTCTAAGAATATGGAAAAGCCATTCACAGATATCAATAAAGCCAAATCTTTCTACGACGAGAAAGATAAAACTCTTTCTGAAGCGGCTTAATTGCCGCTCTCTCCTCTATTTAGAATAAGGAAACCATATGACTGCACTTACCAACAACACAACAACAGCTTTCACCACCGCGCCTGCAAACCCTAATTTAATCTTTGAAGGTGTCGGATCTGAAACTGAAGAAGCCAATGGTATGAGCTGTAGAATGCGAACCCGTTTAAAATCGCCAACTCATGGCGTTATTTACTTAGAAATCATGGCCGCCTACAAAGGTAAGTATGCGACACAAAGTGTGCAAAATTCGCCGTTTGAGTTCCATGGCGTAGTAATGCATGCCACTCATGAAAATAGCGATGCTGAATATAACGAGCGTGTGTTACGAGATATTGAAAACAATACCTTTCTCTACACTAAAGACGGGATAGTAAAGTTCGTTAACAAGACCTTTGGCATGTCTTATGAGACTCTAACAATTGACTACGATGTGCGAGTGCATGAAACCAAGATGTGGCTTTGCTAACCCTTACACCCAATTAAAAAAGCCCACCGTTGCTGGTGGGCTTCGCCTAATAAGCTATATCACTCTTATAAGCTTAACAGCATGCCGTACTAGCTTTTCTTTCATGTAACCTTTGCTTTTATTCCAGCTCCCTAACTTCAACATTACAAATAACGTCAAAGTAAAGCTGAAGGCTTGCAGGAAAGCACTCCCCCACCCGCCTAATGATTGCTCTACAGCAAACCAGAATACCGCACCTATCGCGGTAGCACACGTACATAAAAAAACAATCAGCATAGCTGCGTCTTGCGTCGAACTTACTTTGGTAACTTTATTATTAAACATTATTGTACCTTTTAATGAATTAAGCCTTTGTGGCACTGTTAATTATAACTCTGCACCACTTGAAAACCTATTAGATAAAACGAATAAATGAATTAGATTTGAAATTATTCAGCCAAATAAACGATTAACAAAAAAATGGCGGGTTGCATAAGTACCCGCCACTTATTCAAAATTTAAAGTATATCCCCGTACATTTTCTAACAAATATTCAGTTATGCAGAAAGTATGCAAGCACCTCTATCATTTATCTAACAGGGCTGTATAGCCAAGTTCGTAGGCATAAGCTAAAGCTTCAGCACAAATGTGTTGATCCATCTCTTTGAAGGTAGGAAAGGCGTAAAGGTAAGCATTGTGAAGCGCAACATTCACCTTTTGGGAACTAATGTATTGAAGGGGCAAAGACAAGCACCAGCTTTCAGAGACTTTTCTTTTGGCCTCTAGCAGCTCTAGCGTTTTATCATCGGTGAGGGTGGTGATATTGCGAAGATACTCTATCGCTATGACCTGCGCGTCCGTTAATTCTTCCCAGCATAAGCCATCAACAAAAGTATTCACGTTGCGCTCTACACCAAAATCATCCTCCACCAGCATGTTACGCACAACTGTGGGGATTTCACTCGGGTAGTCGAAGTGCTTGATGGTATACCCATTCTCGCTGCGCGTTACTTCATAATCCTCTGTTAGATAATGCTTTATAAGTAGCTTATGATGCGTTTCAAAAAAGTAAGGAACCTGGAAGCCACCCCACGTATTTTCTTTCGTACTGAGTAGCGCTCTGATTGGCTTTTCAAGGTTCACATTAACCCATGCCCACCGGCACGTAATTTTACCTGTCGTTTCTGTTACAGCGATTGTGTCTGACATTTTTCTCTCCTTTATATGATAGGAGTAATGTCTCAGGAATATAGTGAAGGGCAATTTGGCGGGAATAATGAAAAGCCCCTATCTAGGGGCTCTGAATAATCGAAAAATGACTTTCTTACTAGGCAATCTTAACCTTGCATTTTGCTTATCTGAAAACACTAGCCCCAGACAACACCCACTAATCTCCATAATCTTTAATGTGCTTTGCTTAGCGCTCTTGAAGTCTGGACAGGGTATTAACTTGCCGTCTTTGCTTAAAGACATTGGGGTAAGGGGGAAACCATTTATTGTCGCTGTGAACTTGCTCATGTCACTCTCCGTTGTGAGGTTGAGGCTTTAATGTTCCATATTGCTGACTTGTTACAACTTACAGAGAATAGTGTAGATGCCTTATTTGTACGCGAGCAAACAAAAATCTGATTTAAAGTATATTTGATGGTTTTTAACCATGAAAAAAACCCGCAATATTGCGGGGCTCGTTTAATTATCTATTGCTGGGTTGGCTGTTATCACCAATTGTCGTATTTGTGGAAAACACTTCTATAAACCTGTGTTACCTGTTTCTCCGTGACTTCATAGTATGCAAGCGCTTCTACTACTGGAGCGATATCGCCCGTATAGAAAGTTTCTTGATTTACTAGCTCCTCTTCAATAATACGAACAATCCCTTTCTCTCTTAGCGCCTTATCTCTTGCTTCTTTGTGTAAAGCTGAAAGACGCTTAGCAAACTCGCTAGCATGTTGTACGGGAACGCAATCACCAGCACTCAGCACCGTACAGTAATCGACGCCTTCTTGACGCTGTTCTTTAAACTGCTTATCTCCAAACGCAAAGAAAACACCAAACTCTTTGAATAGCTGGCTTTGCTGTTCTTGTAACTGTGTATTCATGTATACATCCTTAAGTGAGAATAAAATGCCAGCCCGAAGGCCGGCGAAGTGGCGGGAGAGCCATTACAACTGTGGAAGCGCAACTCTTGGTGTGAGCTTGCTTACTAATTCGTGAAGCTTTCTAGGGCTTGGTTCATAAAAGCGAGGTACAGTGAGTCCAACGCGATTTATCTTGGTCGAACGCTTTTGTGAAACGAGTGAGAAGTTTATAAGCGCTTCTGTAGCAATCTCATCAAAGTTTTCTGTTGCCCATGCGATAAATGCTTCTTGGGTTTCAAACTGGATACCTGCACTCAAATCGAATGACGCTTCCTGCATGAAATCGAAAACTGTCTTCTGTTTTTTGCTTGTGGCCATGATGCCCCCTGCTCGATTAACTTGAAGGTAACGTAGGTGAAACAGTGCATTCGGCAATTTGGAGGGAAACGTCACGCGGGAGCCTTATATCCAATTAAGAAAAACGTTTTTACTAATGGTAAAGGCAACTGGTGAAGTGGAGCTTCTATGGTCAGGTTTAATATATTCAGTGAAGCAAAATGGTAAATTTTATTAGTTAGGAACGATAAAAGAGTAAGAACTGGTAAAGGTTTGCAACCAATCTTTACTCCCTGCTTGTCATTTCGGGGTGTGGTGCTGGCAGGTCAATTCGCGATAGCGGAGCAGGCCTGGCGCTTATTTCAATCTAGGCTTATATACGCATACCTAGTATGTGCCTGTTGTAAAAAAGAGAGCTGCTGGATGGCAGCCCTCTTAACGCTTTAACTTATGCTGCTTTATCTGTATCGATGTTCCACTTGGCGTATTCAGCCAGTTCACTAATACACTTTTCAACCAAATCTGGCACTTCACTAATTTTATAGTTCATCCACCGGCGGTTGTGATGCTTTTCGGAATAGCTTTCGAAAGAAATGTATTTCACATTCATTACTCGCATCATGTAGCCAAGGTATGTCGCGAAGTCCTTTGCGTAGCCTTCTCTTTCAACCAATGCATCAAGTTTTTTCTTAAAACGCTGCCCAGCTTTGATTGATGAAAATAAATCCTGGTCTAATGCTGGTTGATTTGTACTCAAGTGGAGTTGGTACCCATAGATTCGTTGGTTACCACCATTAATTAGGGCCTCTGCGCTCGTCTGAGACTGAATCGTTAACCCTGAGATACCATGCAACGTTTTGGGCAAATCAAAGTCATAGTGTGCAAATTTAGGCGCCGATTGATAATCAGCCGTTTCTACAATGTTAAAATTCACATTGATGTGCCCGTACTCAGAATAGTTGCACTTTTCAATACCGAATCTCGCCATTACTGAAGGTTTAGATATGTGTTTTTGCATGTTATCTCTCCCAAGATGCAAGTGGATTTAAATACATGCTTAATGTGACAAGAAATTATGAATGCACAATTTTGTGGGAAGAATTGAATACATTTTCATTCAAATCTGATTTGAATCGATAGCCAGTGTTGTGGGAATGAGTAAGCCACCAGCACGGTGTGATTTTTTCGCAGGTGGCTTTGTATATTAGCTTGTTGGATTCATAGCTTTAAAGTAAATGCTTAGCACTTCATCTAATGGAATGTTAGCACGGCCAACATCTGTAGCTACCATTAGTGGTTTAATGTATTTACTATCATAGCTACCCGGGTATTTTGACAGATTGAATATGTTTTGAAGTTCTGACTCAAAATCAGTGCCGTGAAGCAATTTATCCATAGTCCCATCTGAATTAACCACGTAGGTCTTGTCTTGTAAGGCGCGTGCGTGGATAGGAACCAATAAAGAAGAAATGATTTCACTAGATCTTATTTCTTTGTATGCACACCATTGTGGTGTTACACGAACGACTCCGTTTACTAACAGAATATCGCAAGCTAAAGTAGCTTTTAGTGCATCGTTTTGGTCTGACCTAGCAAATATTCTGATGTTTCCAATCTCTGCTGGAGATATGGCACCTAGTAGTGAAGAGAAGTCAGGGTGGGACGTACCATCCATAATTTCAAGAAAATTATCATTCGCATTTAAATAACGGTTAAGCTGTGCAGTAAAGTGGTCTTGACTGACTGAACTTGCCAAGTCGCGCCAATCATTTAAATTAAAAGGTTTCTTTCCAAAAAAGAAATCTTCATTTTTCATCGTTAATGTACTCCATAAAGTAAAAAAAATCCTGGGATGTATCTGTTGCCTGAAGAGTATTACCCATATAGATATTTTTTTAGTTGCTCGATAACCCTGTTTCAATTAATGTTGCGGAAGCAATGTTATCAGGCGAAAGCAGGTGGACAGTATTATTCTGAGGGCATTGTACGCGCAAATACTTGCTCCATTTTTCAATATCCATATCTGTCGGCACCTCACCATCAACACATGAATTGCTCTGGTCGGCAGGTGTCAATATCTTCCTGATTATGTTTCGGCCCCCCTCAATTTCTCCATCAGGGAAAGTAATGTCTTTTTCTTTTATTAAGTAAGTTCTCCCCACGACAAAATCAATAACTTTCACAAATCGGCTCCCTCAAAAACTTCTCTATCATGCTGGTAAAGGCGATATCACGCTCTACCACTGTTTCCTTTGCTTGTATAAATAGGCTCGTTGGTATTGTAGTAACATACCTGGCATCGAGACTGATTGAGCTTGAATGGCAAATTGGATAGCTTTTGTCAGAAGAATGACAATCAATAAATGAGCTCACTCTAACCCACGGTGCGTAGTCCAAACTATAAAGTGAGTTCATGAATGATACTTGTTCCAGATCGTTGTACTGAGTAATAACTCCCACCCTCCCATCCAATCCACCTGCTTTCGTATACTCACTTCTAAGGCGAATCCAACTGGAATTAGACTTTTCTGAGTTTAAGTAGCGCTCTGTACCCTCGTTAAAAACTACAGCTACTCCCTCCCATAACGGATCAATGGTCTTGTTTGATTGCGTGACTTGATAAAGAGTCTTAATAAATGGTGGGGTTGCGCTCAACTCTGCCAGTTTAGGCAGAATGACAGAACCAAAAATTGACATTCATAGCTCCAACATTAAGTTATTAGAATGGCGTGGCTCGGGACCAGCGATCTTGTGGCAACAATGAGATGGTGGCGATTTGAGGAATAGCGGCAACCCGACTTATCTGATTTTTAGAGAGGTAAGCCGGGTTTTAGATTTTAATGAAACTAGCTGAGCTTTTGGATATCAAATTCGTTCTCAATACCCAGGCTTTGTAACTTTATTGCTGTACGTTTAGAAACAAGCTCATCAAAACTAAATCCTGTAAGCTTATGCAGTGCAAAAAGATAATCTACATCTGGTAGCCTATCCTTCTCATACGTCTTAATAGTGTTCGGGTGAAATGCAGGGCACTTATCAGTAAACTCTTTAGTAGTAAGCTTGTCCACTCGAATCCCTTTTATCCACTCACAAAAATCTTTAGTTTTCATACTAATCAACTCCGTTTTTAAAAAATTATTTATGTTGAATGAATTGTTGCCCTTTCTGATTTTGTTAGTAAATTATAAATCCGACTTTCTTACAATTTGATGGATAACAAGCTGCTGAATATTTATTTAGGTGATAGTGATAGCTGCTCTTTTATTATGCACTATCAGCTCACAAACATAGCGACGACCTCCCCTAACGAACCAAAATCACCATTGATGACAATGCATCAAAAGATTCGCAATTACAGAATGTTTCGCTTAGACATTGCAATTAAATATAAAAGCAGCGTTAACTTTATGCTGGTTCTTGTTTCAGATTTTTCTAGGCTTATGTATTCCAAAAGTCAAAACTTGACAAGAAATTTGCATTGGTTTAGCGTTTATTTTGTCATGGGGAGAAGGAGAGCCTCTTAAAACATGGCTCCCTTCTCGTTTGGATGATTAACAAGAAAGGAACTTAAATTAATGACGTCAAAGAAGTTTTTACTCTGCTTGCTGATGTTTGCATATTCTGCAGACACACTTGCTGAACAAATCGAATGCGTTGAGCTAAAATCGGGCACCTTGAACAAGTTGCAATTGAACAGAGCCGATGCTTTTAATAATTGCTTTTCTCTGGCCGCGTTAGACCCTAACTCTTATGCACAGGTAGTAGTTTACTCTAACGATTCTGTGAAAAACAAAGTTACGCTCTACGATCTTGATAAGAGCGCGGGCTCCAATTATGTATCTGAACACCACTCTAGCAATAATGCTAACAATACTTTTGTAGTTAACACAAGTAATCGAAATTTAGGCTTGAGAATTACCCCAACATCACACACGAATTCAGAAAAGAATTTAGCAGTAACTTTTGCAATAGTGGATGGCCTAGGTACGGTAATATTCGACCTCGATGATATCCCTTCTACCGCTCCCCCACCAAGAACCGGAGGATGTGAAATAATAAATGGAACGAGGGTGTGCACTCATGAACGTTAAAATCATGCCTTTAGTCTCTATCGTCTTAGCTACAATATCATTTAATACTCTTGCTCAGTGTGACGCGTCTCAGGAGCCTCCTAGCGACAAACCTAGTAACTTTAATATTAATGAACATCTTTCTAAATTTTCCGAGATGGGAGATACCATACAAAACATGCCTCCGATACCAGGGTTTGACGCAGGTTGGAATAAAAGATTAGCAGCAGGTGTATTTTTGTCATCCGCATTTTACACTGATAATCCTTATGACCTAAAAAACAATCCCGTGTACAATGCCAGCAACCCGGATAGGTTCACAAACTGGTTTTTTGGTGCAGCTGCCGGGCAGCTTGGTTTCTCTTCAGCCGAAGCGAAAACTGCTGCAGCTATAGTTCAGCAGGCACAAGACTACACAAATGGGCAACATCCGGACTATCGCGATTTCACTAGAATGGCTGAAGATATCGTTTCAGCCCTATGGCATTTTGATGGAACAGAAGATAATTTCCCAGATTCGATGGATATTGAAGGCGGGTACGGCTACCAACGTGACGCCTATGAAAATGATACTCCGTCTGGAAAATCTAGCGGTAATTCTTGCGATAATGATGACTCTAATGACTCTGCTGATTCTAGCAGTGCCAACGCTGGAAGCGGCTCTGGTTATGGCGGTGGCTGGGGCGGTGGTTACTTTGTAGGTTCTGCAGGGTGTTACGGAGCTTGCGGCAGTGGAGCGGTAGGAAGCGTTACTATAACCGACTTGCCAAGGCAAGAAACTATTGATGAATAGCCAATCCATTATGGTCTCGCATGTCGAGGCCATTTTTTAGGAGATTTTAAGTGAACACTAAAATAACAGGAGTATTTTTTTTACTATCTCCTTTTTTGACTTGGGGAATACTTGAAGCTTTCGACTTAGAGTTTGTTTGGTTTTTAGATGAAAACTATAAGTATTATGACTTGTTGATTTCATTTGTTAATTTCTTCCTGATGTCTTTAGGTTTGTGGATTCTTGCAAGAAAACACAAGCTAACTTTAGTTATATCATTAGGAATTTTCTTTATCTTCAAACACGTTGTCTTCTGGGATTTATACGGAAATAGGTATCTCTCTAAGGTAAACATAAAACCAAACGTTGACGTAGCTCTAATTATCTATGATTTTGGAGGTCTCGCCTCATCCAATGCCATGGTATTAGATAAATTCGAACGCAGACTTTTTTTGTTTACCAAAAGGAAAACCTTGAGGCATTATAGTGGCATCAAAAATGCCAAAGTTCGATCTTCTGGAGACTCTATAATTGTTGAAATACAACATTATGACAACACTGAAGTATCCGAATCTATTGAAATATCTGGTAATAAGGAGTTTTAGCCTCCTTTTGTGACGATAACTTTCTCGGAATGTAGTTTCACCACTTTTCTTAAGAGGAAGTTATTCAAAGCTCTGTAAACACTGTCCAAATAAAGCTCGTGGGGCCAACACCTTGGTATACAAACAATCCTGTAACAGCTTTGGTTTCCTCGATGTTAAACCCCACATTAGGTAGATTTAAGGGTGCTAGAACCGCACAAATCGAGTGAAGAGTAACAAGAATCGGAAAGATTGGCGCTCTCTTGTTGAGTACCTGATACTTCTTGCTTGCCTTTGCAGTGCCATGAGAAACTCGCAAACCCAGCATCGAATTGTTCCATTTCTTTCATATCCTTCATGCCTGCACAAAAGGTTAAAATTAGTCCTGCAATCAAGAATACTCGCGCTAAATTGTCCCCGTCTCAGCTCTGTGTATAAATCAATGCGTTCATTTTGTTTACTCCTTTTAGCTCCGAACAAATTTATTTTATCCCAATATGGAGGTTTTTTAGGAAAGTGCGAAATTATTTTCCTATGCCGCTATAAACCTTCCCGTATAACTATCTCACAGCTAGAATGACGTCTTCATCAAGCTTGTTTTTGAGGGGCCGATGAGGGTAAAACTCTCCCTCAAGTACCGTATTAAAAAATTTGTCATCGATACTGCTCAGCGCAAGTTGATAGTGAACTCGCTTTGTTGCCTCCTGGTAACGCGCAGTAACTAAAAAAGGGGATTCTCTGTGTCGATGACCATTAACCAAAAACGCGATAACTTTGTCTGACTCGTTTCTAAGTAGTACTCCATCTAACTGTTTTTCATATGTGCCATCGCATTGCGTTAGCAACGCGCTATTAATAGGACGAAAAACTCGCCCGTTTAAGTTGATATTCACTAATTTACACTCTTTAAATCGACTTTTGGTGCACCAAGAAGTAACTCCTTGGTGAGATAAATAATGGCTACTCAATTGAATTTGAACGTGACATGATTAACTATGGTGTAATCGTCGGGTGTCCATGTAAATGAAGTAGCCCTGTACATGATTGATAGCGCCTTATGTAGCACTTTGGTAAATGAGACCGCGGCAAAACACACTGCCTGTTTGAAGTATCGCTATGTCTGCAGAAACTACAGCTCTGCCGGTTGTCTTTTCGATGAAAGTGTCAGTGTGAAATGGGTTGTATGTTACTTCTACCCATTCACTTGAAAGCGACGCTTTTTCTCCCTTAAGCACTTTGCTTAAGGTACCCTCCACAAAAGCGTGTACATTACGTCTTTTTTCCTTTCTCGCTCTTGCTTGACCACCAGCACGCACATTGAATACTGCATTATCGGTTCTAACGCTGACAGAGTGATCTAAAACTTTGCCAGATAACTTTCCGCCCTTTGCTTGGATCGAGAACAATTCACTATTCTTGCTACTCAAATCACGATAACCACGAATGCTATCCCCAAGCTCGTAGCGACGACCTTTAAAGCCAATAATCTCTTCTGTTGTATCAAATGGAACGTTTTCTTCGAAATTAAGCTCTAGTGATTCAGTAAACATGTTTGTACCTGTTAGGTTGACTAAGGATATGCTTGTAACGTAGGTCACTCACATATCCTTGCGACTTTGAGGGAAACTGAACTGAAACTATTCTAGTTATTGGCTGGTGGTAAGGTCCAAGTCGAACATTCGAGCCATATCTTGAAGCCCTTCGACCGTTGCGCCTTTAAAATAATAGGTTTCGATATCATCGGGGATGTGGGCAGTATAGGCAAAGACCACCTGCAAACCGCTTTTATGTGCCATTAACACCCTGTGGCACTGCTGATTTACCTTAAGGAGCTGGTGGTCCATCGGGCATATTGTAGCCAATTGATTTAAAACCGCCTTATCAGTAAACCGAACATAGGGAGCTTTAGGGTTTACCTTACGAATACGCCATGAGTCACGCTCAAAACTTATGAGGACATCTTCCTGGAGGGGGACGCTATCGTGCGCTACCGAATAAATAGTTCCTTTATGTCGGAAACAATGCACTTGGTTACCGTTTCTACCATGAACCCCGTTAGGCTCTATCAGATCACAATCGTCCACCTTTAAATAGCTTGCCAACGCAAGCTGATGATTGTTGGCCCCGGTGACACGTTGAGCTTCATTTATATCCATACTTTAAACCACCTTCTTTAGCAGTGAGCCATACGTGCGGGTGGTTAGGCTATTAACCTGGCCGCGCGAGAGAGAGAACCGAGTTCTGTCTGCGGTGATAGTGTCACGAGATATGGTAGAAAAACCCCATGCTTTTTTCACTGTACACCATCCAGCAACCACGGTACGAAAGTTGGCTTCATAATTGATTAGGAAAAGGTCTTCAAGGTGAAATTGTTTAAGCGAAGTTCTGACGGCTCGACCAACAAATAAATCAAATGCCTGTCCATCATGGCGAACGGCAACCGCATTACATAAAATAGTATGTAGCGTGTTATAGGCTAGTGAGCCCTTAAATCCGTCAATATGTGATACAGCTTCCAGCAAGGCGCGTGTTTCACTGTAAATTACATCGAGAGATGCATCAGAACTGACCTTCAATACTGCTAATGAGGGAGCAGATACTAAATCAAAGCCTTGTGCACAGCACAGAGTTTTACTGAGGTTAGAATAAATACGCTCTTCAGAGACATGTTCCGCTTCGACCATTAACCAATCAATAATGTTTTTAGACGCCCACTTGGCTATGACAGCTATTCCTTGAAAGGGGCTTTGGTTTGTAATTGATAATAAACTCATTGAGATGTTCCTATTGGTGTTATCTGACAATGAGCAACGTAGGCCTTATTTTAGTGCGGACAAATTTGAGGGAATTCTGCGGGTGGCTTGCACCAACTCATTGAAACCTTGGCTTAAAAAGCCATGTTTAACAATGCTTTTAAAATGGTTAATTAGCCCTGGGCGACTAATCAACCACCAGCAAGAATGTTTGGCTAATTAAGAATACTAGTTGCCGCTAAACCATTATTGATTGCATCCTCAATATCAAAGATGCTTCTTCTCATTTTTCTTAGAACAGACTCTGCCTGCTTTACTTTTTCATTCATCGCTAGCTTACCATCTAATGTTTCGCATTTTTTGGCTTCATTCCGTAGCCTAGTTACGTAACCTTTAGAAAGTCTTACCTGCTCTTCTGCATCTTCAGTCGTTTTTATTTTTTTTAATCGTTGCTCAAATGACACCATTGATAATTCACCCTAAGTTAGTTGGTATTTTGAATTAACGTGACGAAAAGTTTTCCAAGAGCAAATGCAGTGGAATGCTGATTAATCCTCACAAAAACACTGTACAAAAACTAGACAACAAGGGGCGCGGGTGTATAATTTACAAGCAACCATAAAAGACAAGGAAGTTTGGAATGAAAAAATGTATTTATTGCATTACAGCCCTAGTTCTTATGGGCTGCAGCTCTATGCAGCCTCTAGAGCTAAAAACGTCCATAGAGTACAAACCCGATATAACATTACAAGATGCGTCAGATTTAGCCTCCGAGGTTGCTGGTGAGTATGCGGATAGAAGTCGCGAGGATTACAAGGAACTTGTTAAAGCGGACCAGTACTTATTGCATGCAGCGGCAGTTGGTATCATCGGCGTGGCGTCTTCGGCACATGCCGACGTGTTGACCACTGCATCGCTGTTTGGTGGGTATGTTGGTGCTCAAAAGGCTTATACAGGCCCTTTAGGTAAAGCAAAGCTATATTTAGAAGCTGCATCAGCTGCACAATGTGTGGAAAAGCACGCTGCTAGACTAATACCTGAAGTTAAAAAGTTAGATGATAAATCTTTCTCAATCTTTGCACTTCAAAGCGATCTCAACGATGAGCTATCCAAGCTAAAGGCTGCCATAGGGCATTTCGATATGGCTTACGTAAGGCTTCAAGGTAAAGATAAGGAAGAGATTGATAGCGACTTAGCCAAAGATAATTTAGGCGGTTTCTCGTCCTTTGATGAAATTTATCAATTCGGAAAGAGTAGCCTAGAAAGCATTCAGGCCACAATACGGCAAGTGGAGGATCTTCCGTTCCTAATCATAGATAAATTACAACAAATTGATTTGGAGGTTACACGGCGGTTTATCACAGAAACTGTCGACATAGATACAGTCATAGCAACGCTCAAACAAGGCCAATCATCCCCGCCTGTTGAGAGTGTTCCAGAACAGCAAAGCTTACAGGGTGCAAACAAAGGCGCCCCAGAAGGGTTGTTTGATATGAATGACCTTCAGCTAACACAAACTGCTAAACAAGATGTTCTAAATCTTTCAGAGCAGGTTGTTTACTTATCAAATCTTTACGCGTCTTTAGACCTCTCCCCTCTTACTAAGAATGCAAATTCCATTAAATCTTGTGTGGTTGCTACGGTACAAGTGAACGATTAACTTAGCTAACGCCACCACACCCGATAGGGCGTGGTGGCGGGTGGGGAAAGTCACGGCTTAGATAGCCATGACCAGTTGGTTTTTGTCCACTTTATTTTTCGCAGCCTCCCTCTCTTTCTTCGCGATTTCTTTTGCCAAGTCAGCCTCCCTCTTCGCCTCCAGTAGACGCTTTTGTCTAGCAGTGTGCGCCTTTACATATTGCTCGACCAGTAGTTCATCCACCTGCACCCCGGCGCGTTCCTCTAGTGATACCTTAACAGCTGCCCCATTCACTTTTTTGAAGAACATGCTGTGGTCTAACACTCGCTCTATGGCGATATACGATGCGTATTTGTCAGGGTATTGCTTAGCGCCCTCCTTGAGATCACCTTTACTGGCCATGTAGCAAAATGCGCATGATAGGCGGCTATATTTTTCACCACGCTCTCCATAGGCGGGATGCGGATGTTGACCACTTGCATATATTGCATCGTAGGTAGCATCCTCTGAGGCATCAAAGATAGGCATCCAGTCGAACACTGTTCTCGATTTAGTAGTCAAGCGCTTGTTGATGAACAGCGGGTTTTTCATGCTTCTCATCTTGCTTTCAGCAGCTCGAATGCCGGTTACATTGAACGCTACTTTGATGCCGCGTGCTTTCATGTCCTTTCTGATAAACTTATCGATTTGCTGAACCTTGTAATCTGAGGTGCAAAAGCGTGCGATTCCGCCCATGAATTTTCCACGAAGCAAAATTCCATCAATAAGGTTTCTGTAAGGATTTTGAACTACCTCTACTGGTATTGCTGGTGGTGTGAACTTCTCTATGTGCTCAATAACTCCATCATGCTCTACTTCACTAGTTAGGTTCGCATGTACTACAGTTATTTTGTGATGTGGAACAAGCTCCAAAACCTTTAGCTTTGCGAACTGGCTATCTTTACCAGCCGAGTCAGATAGGTAGAAGTGGCATTTGATATCGTCGTTGTTTGCATATTCGCGAATAAGTGCGTCTCTCGCCTCTACTGAATCTGCCGCTAGCTTGTCTGCGCCAGTTAGGTCGAATAGGTCAAAGTTCTCTGTGCATTTCATGGTTGTGTCACTCCTGTTCCGGTATGTGATTAATGTGCAACAGGAGGAGAGAATGTGTATTTTGGGGGAAAGAGCGGAGCGAATGCTGAGCCTTTATTCCAATTTAAAAGCTCAGCGTTTTTATGAATGAATGCTTATGGTTTTAACTGGTAATCTACCGTCCAGGTGTCCAGTGAGTGCGGCCTAATTAGTGACGAACCGCTAAATGCTTTTTCTTCATCAGCACGACTGAAGACTTCCTTTAAAAACTTATCTAATGCCTGCGCAGAAGCTAGTTCACCAAAACGAACGCTTATTTGTCCTCCATAAGCATAGATAAAGCACACATCATCTATTAGAGGCTGTAACGCATTTTTTAAAATCTGCATATGCTTCTCTGCGGTTTTCCCAATGATTAGATCATCTACCGATGAAACATTAACAGCATAAGGGTTTTCAGGGTCTCTGCGTGACTCTGTACCACCAGCATGAATAAGCGGGTGGTATGTGTGGACGTTTTTAAATCCCATACTCTTAAGCTGCGCTTTTACTTGCGCCACATCGTCCATATCTTGGCACATCACAACAAAGTCAGTCGTAATATGGCAGTTCACCGTTCGGCCACCGAAAACCTCAGATAGAAACTTACAGCGTATTTCACTGTTGACTCTATGTATCTCTTCTACTTTATTTCTGTCCATGCGCCTCTCTAATTGGAGAAGACCCGGCAATGTATTTAAGCGCTCTTTAAGTACTGCTCTTGTTATATTTTTTTGCATAACTATTCCTACTACTCTTTAGTTATAAAGTTTTATCGCCCTAATTGGCTTAGGGAGTACCGTTATCCAGTTGTCAGATTTTGCAATTCAGAGGGAATTTCTTTTGGTGTAGCGTTTATTAGCTTGTGGACTTCAATCAATAACGATATTTGCGAACCATTCACTTCTTCCCAGCGCACCTTCCCACCATCAGCCCCCTTTGCATGTAGAGGGAAAACGAACTGGTACTTATCATTCAGCTGATTATCTAAGCCCATGGGTGTGTCGTGATGCCATTGGCACAACGGGAGTACATACAGGTGAGCTTCTGGCGAAGTGCGGCCATGTATGTGATGAATAGACACTGGGGAACCGGTGTGTGGCTCTATCAGACCTTTATTGATGCAACAAATACCCCCCAAAGCAGCCATACGGTCATGTAAAGACATCTCCGTTTTATTGCGAGACTTACCAGCCATACCCTTTGACCTTAGAGGCTTCTTGGCTACCAGCGGTTTAGCTACAGGGGGGCGCATTCTAGCTTTTTCGGATGCTTTAGCTCTCTGACGCTCTTGCCGCTCGCGTTGTTTTTCCAATTGCTTGATACGGTACTCAGGGCATGCAAGTTTTGCTTTTTGTTTTGCGGCGGCGCGCTCTTGGGCACGACGTTGTTGCTCTCTCTGCTTTTGCAACTTTTCGGGGGTCACTAGGAAACTCATCGTTAGATGAGTCCCATATATTTTGCTTCTGAAAGCGCTTCAAGCAAGGTGGGCATACGAGGGTAAGCTTCTCTTACCGATGCAATTTGTTCAGCTGAAACCTTTTGCCCGAAATAAGATGCAGAACCATCATCGAGATTCCAAACTAATGGTAAATGTTCGTTTGTCGATGCTTGGGTGATTTCCATTTTTTTATCCCTGTTATTGATGACAGAGATAACGTTACGCATCTATATAATTAGGCAAATTTGAGGGAATTGCAGAAAGAAAAACGGCTCCAAATTAGGAGCCGTTTGTTGAGTTAATCTTCTAGGAACCGTTGCCCTATTTTCTGTAGAGCCTTTCTATTACTAAAAATCAGCGGAAAAATTACAGCAGCAGTCACACCCAAAGCAGCCAACAACCACCAGAAATAATCTAGGTTTACTGATATATCCATTAATACCACCACCTTAAAGCCTAAATGCCACGACTAGTAAGAACGAGCCAGCAAGCATAAACAAACCTACAAATGATAGTATAACAGACAGTTGCAGCAAGCCAACATTTTGGTCTATGACCAATATAGAACCACCCAAACCAAGTGCAAACAACCCAAGACCTAGATCTTTGAGGACGTCTTTTAACCAAGTAAGGACAGCAAGTTTCAGTGTTTTCAAACACCCCTCCTAATTGTTATCCATATTGGACAAACGTCACATAAGAGAGAGAATTTGCACCTTTAGAAGAAATGCTAAGGTAAATCCTCTAAATCCATCTTTAAATCTCATTATCTAATAGTTGAATTTGCTACTTACAAACAATTCCTAATCATGGTTAGAAATTAAAATTACTCGGGTTAAATATCGTTTCGCTTTCCAAAATATGTGATAACCGTATTTATAATTATTTTCGAGGGTTGTAATGAAAGAGTTTTATCATATTGAAGTAGGTTACAACGGCGCGGCGTTAGCAGGCGGCGATAAAGCTGCCGAGTTTGAGATTGATAGTAGAAATACTAAGTGGTTAGTTAGAGTCTTTTTAAATGGGCTCAGAGCAACTAACAATACAACTAGTTATCTAAAGGTGAAAGGTGAAAGTGGCATAGTTAAAGTTTTTTCTACCTCAAAAGAAAGCATACTGAACAACTTGCCCTTACCGTTTACATCAGACGTTGAGTAATCCCTCAAGTACCAATTAGCGATAGCGAATAGGTGCGAGTGCAAATCTGGCGCTACCACAGCGCCAGTAACTCGGACATTGATACGTCCACCTGCTTTGCGACAGTTAGGTCTAGGAACCCTTGCCCGGCTAAGACCGCTTCCGCTTGCTCCTGCTCCGCTAAGGCCGCCTTATACTCCGCCTCGCTCAATGACGCTCCTAGCACCATCGTGTCATACGGTACGCCATAGGTCATTTTGAGCGCGTTGTAGACCTGCGCACGCTGAACCTCTTTGTGCAAGCCTGGAATGCTTCCACGCTTCAGCTTTAGAATTTTTGCTTCAAGCAAAAGCTTGATGATAACCGTAGGGCACACCCCCTCTCCGAAATGACCTTCCTCAAGCACTTCCGGCCACCAGCGTTCGACTAGGTCGTCAATCAGGCAGCTCTCACAGTCGATAGTATGGCGCTGCTCTTCCTCGAATGGAACCAAGTCCACTGAGTCGAGCTTAGGATGCATCCATAGCTGATTAGTAAGTATGTTGTGGCGGTTGTCCTCATGAAGCCCAGTGCATGCATGCTGCTTTACAAGTCCGTTGATATTGAAGTATCGCGTGGCTGGTAGCGTCTGAGGCTCAGCTTTCTGCGTCTTCGGGATAGCATAGCGTTCTCCATCAGTGTACACCGAATGCCAAATCCTTAGCGCTGTTCCCACTTCACTTTCTCCGCCTTCTCTTGCCCACTGATATTGAATCATCAACAGCTCTTTGTAGCCAATGAGCTGGAACCGGCAACCTTCGTAACCGTATTGCTCGTAAAAAGCCTCTTGCTCTTGTACATCGATGGTCAGGATATAGCGTAAAAGCTCCTGTCTGTAGTCCAAGCTGTACTGGTTATAGCCCACCAGCACCCAACCACCGGCTTTCACTTCGCGCCCTACAAGGGCGCGAGAGCGCTCGTAGTCGAACAAAGTATTCACCATGAAAGTCCTAAGTTCTGAGAACGGCGCCATGTAGCCGTACCTTGCTGGCGAGATACTGATTTGCGCCTCTAGGCTCTCGTCACGCTCTACCATGGCGCAGAGGAAGCATCCGAATCGCGATCCGCAACTTTTGTCCTTGTCCTTGTTTTCACCTGAGAAAAGATCACAGGTGCCACCGTTTCCCGCACCATAGTGCTTCTTTAGTTCGTAGGTGTGGTCTACAGCAAAGCTCTCAATGTCCTCGTTGTCGATTGCAGAGCTTAGCGCCCATACATCTGTCAGAGTCCATGACTTGATTGGGGCAAAGGTGAACCCCAAGTCAGTCTTCACTAGCTCCACATCACTCTCATTGCGCTTAGCAATATTCGCTGCTCTAACCTTGGATTCGAGGTCTCGCGTACCAGATGCTGACGCGATTTTATTGGTCTGGTGACGGTCGCCTAGCGCCCGTAAGTAGCGTTTCATTGGCTCAATTTTCCAGTCCACTGTACAGTCACGACCGTTCTTGCTGGTTACAGGAGTGCGTAACAACTTACCTCGACCTACATACTCAACCATCGGCAGACTAGCCAGAGAGGGCTCTAGCTCTTCTGTGCGGATAGGCAGACCATGCTCTCTACCGTACTTACGGGCAGCCTGGTGTAAGTCCAACATAAGGCCGTGAAGCTCTAGGTTCTCAATCGTAGTGTTGGTAGTAACGATGTATAGCGGCCCGACATAAGGGTTAACTTCCATCGCTTGCTTGAGCCCTTCAACCGCACAATGAGCAACACAGATAGAGTCCTTACCACTAAGACCCACGCTAATTACCCAGTTTTCTAGGAAAAGCTTTTTGAAAGTATCTGTTGCCTGTTGAACCTTTGCGTACTGCATTGTGTGCCCCTTTTCTTTAACTGGAGCTAATGTGTCAGGGCTGGTGGTTATCGCAATTTATGGGGAAAGACTCTCAATCCACTTTTAGAAGTCTTCGTTTTTAAGAAATTTTAATAAGTCGGGATTTTAATAACAGTTATTCTGGAACTTATACATAATGAAACGGTAGATGCTTACTAAGGTCTACGTCATTTGTAATCCGTAATCCTGTCCAATAGGCGATAGCCGACTTGGGCTTTCTATTCTAGGCGCTTGTATAGGTGCTGAATGAATAAAGGGGCGATAGCCCCTTTTTTTTGATTTCAAATAAGTCAGGTTTTTTATTGAAAGTCAGGTGATTAATCCCATACTGACAATGTGACCTGTGTTTCTCTATAGGTTCCAACCTAAGTTCGCTTTAGTCCTGCTTAAAGCGAGCCTTCAGCCTCGGAAGGGCTAGAGAGAGGGGGCTACCCCTCTCTTTTATTTTTCCTTGTTCTTATCCTTTTCATACCCGAACGCTGCCCACACGTTTTCCAGTGGCTCGATGGGGTTAAGCTCCCCCGTTTTTAAATTGAAGAACCCACCTTGGTACTCCACACTCCCATGCCTAAGCATCTGCCAAACGAGATTCGCCATTTGAAAGGCCGTAGTGTGATTTACACCGAAGTCTTGTCTTCTAATTGATTCAGCGTGCGAACATGAGGGCATTGCGTGTTCGGTACTCTCAAGTAACGTTTCGCCATACAAATCATAAAGGTTCGGTAAGTAGTCACTTTTGTTAGTGTTACCCAAGTGCCCCATGATAATTTGTCCAGTGTGCTGGCCGTTGCCACCGTCGATCCAAAGCTTATCTCTGTAGTGACTTTCTTCTGCCGCGTTTTTACCTAGTTCATATCGAAATGATGCAGAGTCAACGCAAGTCATAACGATATCGCCTTTAAGGTAGCTTGAGGGAGAAAAGTTAGTGCATTTAGCTGTCCACCCCGTACCGAACCCGTTATTAATTCTTTCCACCAGCACTTCTGCTTTTGGTAGTCCAATATCCATCGGCCAGAAATTTTGTCTTCCCACATTCGTTTCGCTTACTGTGTCTCTATCCCATACAGTTACATCAAACGGGTTGTCATTACCTCCTACCATGCGAAGTAAGTAATGGATTTGGGCAAGGTAGCTAAGTAAGTAACTCCCTGTGCCACCAGCGCCTATTACGTCAATTGAGATTCTCTGTGTAAAAAAGTGTGATGGTGCAACAAATGACATACTAAAGCCCCCTTGTCAGTGTTTCGATGAATTGAGCCATTGGCATGGCAAATTTCATTTCCTTTGCCCTTACGCTAGAGCCGCTTTTCTCTTTTTCGCGCCAAAATGCCATGTGATTCTTATCGTCACTGTAATGCTGACGCTTGTCGTTATTAAAATTCACGTTCAGGTGGGTAAAATAAGAGTCGGTCAAAGTCGATTCAATTTGAGAAAGGGTGTCCAGACTTCTTTCATCTGGTAACTGCGCTCCCCCCTGACATAAGAACCCACTTGTATTGATGTTCATAAGTGGTGCGTGGTAAAGGCGTGTAGCTTCGTTTGGACGGGCATCTGTAGCTTTGGCAAATACATACAAACCTTTAGAAGAAACAGCCCAAACCAGACTCGGCCATTTCACGTTAAACGCTTTTTCCCCTGACTTGCTAAACCACATGCTTTGGCGCTTTGCAGGTGTATGCCACACCACCAGCTTTGAATGGTTGATAAGTACATTGCCTGGAATCATTTGTAGTGACTTAACGGATTCTTGCTCTGCCGCCTTGCTAACTTTGTTTGCACGTTTGGTAATAGTGCTGCGCACATTTCTTATATCAGTTAAACGCCCTAGACCTAATCGATTGTTAGAAACGTTGTGAATAGTCGCATATTCACTAACTGACTGACCTCTACCATACAGCACAATTGCCAGTTCTGGCTTTGGCTGAGAGCGCTCTTTTTCTAACTTTACGTGGCTTGCAACGGCAGTTAACATGCGTAATTCTCCATAAATACTTCTAAGCATTCCATCAACCAATACCCTGTCAGATGCCCTTTCATCGCTTTCAGCCACTCAGGGTTATCTACCTCAACTTTTAAGAAACAATCTTCGCCAGTGTCGTTTAGGTAGCGGTTATGCTCTTGAACTGCATTATCAGTTACATAACAGCGACTAATATCGTCTAGGCAATAAAGTACGTTGTTTCCTAACTCCTCCACATCGTCCATAGCTGTGAACTCATAATGCTCGTAGTTAGGCAGGTGGTTGACTAACATTTCAGAAATGAACAACAACATGTCTATCACTTCTGGATGTTTACACTGTGCATTAGTTTTAAAGTCCTGCAATTCTTGAAGAAAGTCTTTATCGATTTCCCCCCAGTCATACTCACCACCAAGGGATAACAGTTGACTGCTCAACGCTTCCCTAGCCCACCCTCTGAAATAATCCGCTTCCTCTGATTCCTCTACTTCATCTTTGTTGTTAAAGATTGTTAAATCAAAGCCGTCCATGTGCATTTCTGTATAGTATTCACACAACCCATTAAGCCCATCTTTTCCCAAAATCGTTTTAATTGATTCGAACCAATCTGACAGCCCATCCATTTCAAATGAATCACAAGTTACATAGGCTGTAAGGGCGGGCACATCAATGCCTTTCGCTGGCAAGTATTCTTCTAAGAAGTTGTTACAGCCCATGGCATAAGGTAAGGGGGTAATCATGGTTCTACAGGCAATCTGTGAAGCAACACGCGCAAGATACTGACGCTCTCGTCCTGACACCTTGTGAGCATACATGCAGAAAACGTGTAGCAGGTCAGTAGAAGTTACGCATAAGGTGTTTTCGCTATGATGCAAAGCGATACATATTTTATTGTGTTCACTTTCCAGAGGCTGTCCGAACCTAGCCTCGTAAGCCTCTGGAAGAAAGTTAATTAGACTGTTTACCTGTGCTGTCATTTCTTCAAGTGTTGCTTTAGCAATGCTTGGAAGTAAGCAGTCTAATTCCTCTATGTCCAAATCAGGAACGAGATCTCCCAAGCAGTCTTCGATGAAGTCTTGCGATACCCCCGTTTGCTCAAAGTAAGGCGTGAGATAATTTTCAATACTTTCTATGTTGTAAAGGAAGTCTGATTCGATAGAAAATGGGGTTAGCACACGACTGGCGTGTGCATCGAATGTTATTTCTTGCCCTGCCAACTCACAACCAAACGGTCTTACATCAGGCAGGGTTGGAATGCGGATTTCTGCTTGTGTTTCTTCTTTGGGATCTGTTTTAGTTGGTAATAATTCAGCGAACATTGTTTTTTCCCTACCACTTTTGCCTTTTTCCGTTCAGCCTTGTATTCATCTTCCATACTGGCGAACTGTGAGCGCCACGACTTAAAGGCCGTGGCTACCTTATCAGTACCGTTATCCATTAGAGTCGGCAGGGAGCTTAGGAAGTGTGTAAACCATACGTTCACCATCTACCAAACCATCATCTTCATAGATTTTGCCAAAACGAAAGAACGGATAGTTTTTACGAATGGCTTTGATACTTTCCTCAAACGTAGCATTAGGAGAATTGCACTCAACTTCCAGAGCACCGAGTTTGAACACTCGTTTCATAGGGGTAGATTGTAGTAAAGATGCACTCATGATTAGTCCTCCAAATCAATATCGTTAAGGTTTGTAGCTTGTTCGGGTTGTTCAATATCCTGCTCAGACGGTTGAGTAGTCGCAGCGGCAACAGGGTCGGCTTGTTTAGGCGTAGCATTAGACATAGTCTCAGTCACATTCCCTGTATTGGCTGTCACAGTTGCCTCTACGTAGCTTTCAGAAAAGCTGTTTAGGTGCTTAATAAATTCTTCATCCAATAGCATTGGACTTGCTGCCACTTTTAAAGGCTGCGTAAGAGCTTGGCGTAATTTGGGGTCTGCTGCATCACCAACATTATTTTGGGTCATTACGGTGACAGCCATTTTTCCATTCCCCTCGTCTTGAAGCGTCAGGCTAATATTTTTTAAATTGGCTTTTTGAATAAGCTGATACAGTTCAGTAAACATAATGAGATTTCCTGCGTTGTGGGGAGGTACACCCTCCCCTTTAGAATTGGTTTCAGTATTGGATTACTTAGGTTTAACGTGTGCCAAATACCAAGAAGGTGCAAATTCGGAGTAATCGTGATCAGCTTCAATGATGCCTTGTGCAAGGTCGGCTTTTTTGCCCTTGGTTAACTTAGCAAACGACCCTTTTTCTTTGGCATTCATGGCTTCATCTAGCTTGGCATCTTTAGCCAGTTGAATAAGCTGTGGTGTGGTGTAGTGCTTAAGTGTTTGCTCTGTAGGTTTCCATGCATCCACCGCGACTCTTTTAGCAGCTTCAGCACCTTTCGCTTTCAACAAATTAAGCAACAAAGAAACCGAACTAGAGTGATTCATACGCTCTGAGTTTTTAAGGCCATGTGCTATCGCTTCAAGCATAAGCCCTTGCATGGTTGGCATATCCATATTTAGATAGGCATCTAAAATTAAATCGTCAAATCCACTTTTCAACTTGTGTTTGGCGTTGCCTTTGAACCCTGTAGCTTGCGCCGTTGCTGCGAGCATCATTGCCCCTGACAGCATTTTATCATTAGCAAAAAACCCAGCGGCAGCTTGTCTAAGTAGCTCTTTGTGAGCGTCTTCTGCGACATTAGACATAGAACCAACTTCTTGCCCCTTACTGGTTTTAACCGCCTTGGACTTAGCGAGTTTCTTGGCTTTCTCAGGGTCTTTTTTGGCAATAGCTACAACTGTTGGATCAGACATAGCTTCTTCTGTTGCTTTGCCTATCGTGGCAGAACACTTGCCAAAACAAATTTTGTCGATGCATTGGCTCTCTGAAATTTCACCCTCAGAGCCAGCAGCGTCAGACATAATGACAACGCGCTTTTCACATGAACTACAGCCATTAGTAAACTGTTCCTCGCCCACCTGCTCTACGGTAACGGTGTTTCTGTCCTTTTGTGCCGACTCAGACAAGAAAAGTACTTTGCCAAAGCGTTCTTCGGCAGTCGCTTTTAGCCCATTTACCCACTCTTGAGTTTTTTCACGAAAACAACTTATTTTCGAACACTTTGCTTCGGTAGATACATCATCCAATAAGCCCATTTGATGATAGGTGTTATGAGGGCAAGCGTTACATTCAGCGGTATCGAACTTAGCGCTTTTGATGGGAGTTTGTTTAGAGCCTAACTGCAATTTAAGCTCTTTTACTGTCCAACCCTGAGTTAGAACTATATCAAGTAGCTTTTCTTGTGCTTTGTGGGAGAAAGGAGCAAGCGCAAGTGCGTGTGCAAACGAAAACTTGTTATTCCCGTCTTCAACCGCTTTCAATACCTTTTCCGAACATTTCATCAACTCAAGCAGTTCATTAACTTGCTTCAACGGCTTGTTGATTTCCTTAGCCACAGCCTCTCTATCACCAGCAAACATGGTGTTGTACTCTTGTGCCGCCATAGCAAGGTCAACCGTTGACAAGTCAGTACGGTGAATGTTTTCAGCCATGTGGATTAGATAGGCTTCTCTATCGTCAACCATTAAGACTTTTACAGGTACTTCAACCAGTGCCAAATCAATCGCAATGTCTTTACGACCATATCCAGCCAATAACTCAAGCTTGGTATCATCCTCAGGGTGGGGGCGTGTTACCAAGTTTTGTAGAATACCTTGCGCTTCTATGCTTGCCTTGATTTGGTCATAGTCCTTTGATGGACGGTTTCTACGCTTGTTACCGAATTTAAAATCCACCAGCACTGAGGGGGATACATTGATTGCAGCACCATCTTCAAGTTGAGAAAAGTTCATGCCTGTCTCCAAGTTTGTTGTTCTTTAACTTGGAGTAATGTTGCATAGATGGAATAAGTCACAATTTTAAAGGAACGGTGATGTTCTACCGCTTTTTACCAGAGATACCTTGCTGATTTATTAACTTCGCGGGTGGCCTCCTTACCAACTAAAAACACGTTCTCAAGAATTTTTCTGACGAAGGAAGAAAAGCGCAAAGCTGGCGATAGCCAGTGGGGGCTTTTCGCTGTGACTCACTCCTTTCCCTCAAATTTGCAATTTTATTTACTTAATAAACTATGCAGAAAACTCACTTACATAGGTAAATTTCAAATGTCTAAATCTGCATTTTGCACAAATCTTTTAGTTTTTTTAGTTATCGCTGTGGCATCTGGCATCGATGCTGCCTGGCTTAACTTTACCGTTGAGGCGGTATGTATTTTTAGCGTTCTGCTGGCGTTGGTGTTTATTACTGACTTTATAGCTGTAGACAAAGTTTCTGAGCCGGTAGCGCTTGTTGTTACTGAGTTATTTAGCATTGCTGTATTCGTACTCTCTATCACGTTTGTTCCCAACTCTATAAACACGGTTATAGAGAAACTTGAATATAAAGAAGAACGAATTTTAGCAATCCAAAACAGCCTTCCAGTGGATGGGGATATTAGAATCGAGAGATTATCAGACCTTAACCAAGGCAAAGTATTAATGTGCCAGATTGGGTGTACACCAGAGCATTTAGAAGACATGCTCATGAAGACAAGGAATAGCCTTGAAAAGGCAAAGGCCACACAAACAACTTTGGGTATAGACGCCAGATGGTTCAATACAATCGTGTTTTTCCTCTCGAACCTGGCTGTAATCTTGTTCGCATTCAGAAAATCATTCAAGGGGTAGGATATGTCAAAGCAACTTAATCAAGTTAACCAATCGGTAAACCAGCTTAAAGAAGCGCGCAAGCTAATTCCACCAGCGGCCGCTAGAGCAGTAATCGATTCGGTACGCAGTAGCGAGCCCAATGATGATTTGTTAACGTTGGTGGGTATTATAGCTGGCCAAAACATCCAGGCTGAAGAACTGCTTATCGCGATTAGAAATGAGATCCAATCAACCAATCGTTAATAGTAAGTCATCTAGCCCCTTTAAATAGGGGCTTTTTGATTTCAACAGCCCTATTCCTAAGTTAGACTCCCATTCTTCCTTGCTATATTACGTAATACCGCCTAACATTAACCATCCAGAGTGACACTATATCGGCCTCTTAAATGTCATTCATCGCAAATTCTTG
The DNA here is from genome assembly GCF_022348345.1 of Alteromonas sp. CNT1-28. Classification (NCBI taxonomy): domain Bacteria; kingdom Pseudomonadati; phylum Pseudomonadota; class Gammaproteobacteria; order Alteromonadales; family Alteromonadaceae; genus Alteromonas; species Alteromonas sp. CNT1-28. The sequence continues at coordinate 28,550 of NZ_JAKREZ010000039.1, forward strand.
CCTATAAGCTGCATTTCCTAACTGGTCAGAGCAGTTACCTTTGCAATTCAATGTTATCTTTATAGTTGGGTGTTTTTTATCCAATTTATACTTTATTGTTCAGAACAACATCTGGCAAGGACAACAACTGTGAAGACCATCTCAAAATTTAGAGTTCGTCAAAAGCTTCAAGTTATTTCTAAACTTGGGGACAGACATGTTGTGCTTGGACAAAAGCGTAGTGGCGTAGCCGAGTGTTTTTTTATTGTCCGCGATAATTTCGAACGCGTATTACAATCAAATCCATCCATCCCTGTAGATGCAGAAGTGCAACGAAACAAAGAAACAGGTCTAGTTTCTGTTGTGAATCACAGTGATGAGAAACTACCGCTCTGTGATTTTGCTAACAATATAACTCAGAATGTTGGTACATCAGCTAGCTGCTAACCATTCCTAACAATTTGTAACGGATTACTGTGCCACTCTTATTAGGAAATCACGATAAAAATATTATAACGGCAACTGACGTTATAGAGACTGAGCCTTTGTCATGGTCGACGAAGGAAATTGTGATCCCCGGCTTGGAACAAGATAACAAAGCTCAAGCTATTACCTTTGAATTTGCTGAAGGTAAAGGCATGGTCGTTATCGAACGAGGCGGTAACGCAATCGCCAACTTCAACTACAATATACTTCCAGCACACCACCCTCTTGCACAGGCCTTTAAACCTCAAAGGCAGGTTGCCCAGATTGTTAGCGCACTTGTTGACGAAGACTATCGAGGTATTGGTATTTCCCATTTATGCTACTCGATGCTCAGTCAGCGCTATATTGTATGTTCAGATGAACAACAAACAATTGAGGGGGCGGCCCTGTGGTATTTCAAAATCCCACAGATTGACCAAATTTCTATGCATATCGTTTATCGTTATGATCAAACAGACTTTACAATTGACACATGGGCAAACCAAGATGCATGGTCTGGGGATCGAGGGTTAGTTAACTTCGCCATTGATAATGGTATTCCCGCTTCTCATTTTGATGACCACGGCAAGACAGTTTTCGTTGCGGTATCAGAAACTAAGTCGACAACCCGAATTAAAACTAACTAATTCCTATAATTGTTTCTAATTTAACTGAAATATTCGTGATTTCTCTGAACCTTGGCCGTCTCTTACTACAGGAAGTGACGTTTATCGTTAATTATTCGCTATTACGTATATTTACAGATATACCTTATATGGAATATTTCCCTATTTATGAAAGTTAGGACTCCCAATGATGTAGGCTCCTACATCACGTCTATTCGTAAAGCATATAAGCTGTCACAAGCAGAGCTCGCTCAAAAAATAGGTAAAGACCAGCGGTTTATATCAAAACTTGAGAACTCTCCTTCCAGTATTTCCTTTGGAACAGTCATGATGGTTCTAAATGCATTAAATATCGATATTGACTTTTCAAGCCCCGATACTAAAAAGCAAAACAAGTTGAGTGGTGAGCTATATAGGGATAGTTTGAACAAGAAGGATAGCAAACCTCCTTTACACACCTGGAGAAAACCACACAGGAAACCCAAGGTAGTAAGCAAAGTAAAATCATAGGAGATAAGTGAGCTAACAAATCATAAATGCACCAACAAAAGCGAAAGTAGCGGGTGGTTTGTCTTAAATACTTCTGGCCACTCTTTTATACAAACCAACATTACGTCATAATGTCGATAACAATAAAGCAAGATGTAAATTATGGCCAACGCGTTCTATAGAATAAAAGAAGGTGAGTTTGTTAGACAGCTGGAAACTCAATCCATCACAAAAGTTATAGCTCAAGAAAGCCCAACCGAACCTCAGAAGTTTTTTGTCGTGGCCATCAATGCCAATACAGAAATAGCTTATGTAATGCGCCATGGGCGCTCAGACGAACCTAGAACATGGCGACTCGACAACTTGGCTAGGTTTTTACGTAAGAACGGCGTAGCATCATTTGAAACGCTTTTTGAGGCGTAAAGTCATAGCCGAGATTTTATTTTGCAGCATGCCCACTTTTATTAAGTCGATAAGACATCACTGGCAGAGTAGTTAGAAATGTCTATTATGCAGTAACAGCATTAGAAAGTGGAAAACATAGGAGTTGTTTTGAAAAAAGGACTTGATAGGCTGAGAGCGCTCAATGAGCAAATGTTGAAAGAAGCACAAAAGCGTCGAGATAAAGAGCCAGAGCGGATAATTGAAGAGCTTTCTGGAGTACCACCTTTTGCCTTTGGCCAAGATAAACAGTACACGCACGACGGCGTGGACAAAAGCACCCTGCGAACGGTATCGACCATCTGTACTACTAAGAGAATCTACGTACTGAGTTCACCTGGCGCTGCGGATGCTCTAAGAGCAGTTATTTTAGAAAGAATCTGGGAGCATGAAAAGCAAGATGAAACCCAATAAGCAGGAACTTGAGTTAATCGTAGCCCATGCTAGCAATGCCCACCCTCTAGGCATGCTAGCTAACATAATTTTTATTGGGGTCTTGGGAGCGGCGTTGTTCGGCCTGTTATTTAAAGGCAAGGCGATGATAGGCGTTGCCTTATTTGTAGTAGCCGGTTTTGCCTGTCGCCAATTAATATTTTTTCTTCTTAAGTTACACCTCAAAAAAAAGTATTGGTCAGAGTAAGCTAGTAACATTAAGAAGTAAGGCCTCGAACAAAATGGATATAGTATGGCCATCTCCTTCGAGCCTTCTAAAGCTTATTTAACCCGTTTCACTGCTGTTTTAATCTTCTCTAGTATCAAAAACAAAGCGTTCTTTATAGGCGTTTGAATATTCAATCACTAAATCATATTCATTAAATGCCGTCTCAAGCTCCTGTTTGAGACATTTACTTCCTTGCCTGACATCTAGAGAAAATAAAGTAAGTTTCTCGTTTACAGCTAAAGATGCCCCTTTAGCAAGCCAGTGCGTCGAACGATCAACTACATTCATTCCAGAGCGCTCCGCTACTAGTTTAGGAACATCGGTATCCTTATCTAATTTCTTCCCATTATGTAGAACCGTAAAAGAATTGATAAAGGCCGGCCCAATTCCATTATTAGCTACATTAAATTGAAGCGAAATCACACCATTATTCACACTTGTATGAGTATGCTCAGACAGATGTGGCGTTACTGAAACACGATTATGCTTTCGCTGTACCCACATTTGCCAGGAGCTTATTCCAACCGCAATCATGGCAACGACCAAACTCCAATTTACGAAATTAATAACCTTTACTACAGTCTCAAACATAAACTAACCTAGTAACTGAAATATTGATGTCACTGCAGAACAGAGTGCCGCAAAGGCAGAAATGCCCGATATCCATAAAGCTTTAGTAGCAACATTAACTGACTTTTCAGCCAGCCTCCTATTAAGTTCAGCTTGGCATCCTTCAAAGGCCATTGCCCCTGGCATAGCGCCACCGCCAATCGTTCTTACAAGCTGTTCATCTGAAGCATTTCTATAATCCATTTTGAACGTAATTCCTGTCTAATTTATTGATTGTCTGTTAAGAGCTATAAAGCATTATTATGCGTTGTGTCCACGGAAGTGAGGAGAAATATCAGAACGCCTAACATCGATATGAGTTAATCCGAACTGCTGGTGGACTAACTCTTTTACAGTTTCTATCATCCAATCATCTGCTTCAGGGGAAACATAAACACAAGTAATGAGATATTCAGGTTTAAAAGGTACATCAACCCCCCTACCCTCTTGGCCTTTGAGGTCAAATACCGCTCTGAATTCTTTCTCATACGCGAAAGCACTCGATTTTCTCATAAGAAACTGAAAGTAATTCGCCGGCGCTAGGTTTCTTACTCCCATAGGAATTACTAAAGGGTTGGGTTTGGTTTTCTCAACTGGGGAGCCGTCGAAGGGATTAACATAGTTTACAGCCCCAATAATTCCAATCGAATCAGTCTTGTAATCGAGTACACCTTCAATGGTTCGCGCTAACCTCATCCATTCAGTTTGCACGGCAACAGAAAAGCCTTGTCCCCCATAAAGGCGCCACATTGCGAGACTTTCTGAAGAAGCGGAATGCCAGCAACTAACATATGTATTTCTGTATACGGTCGACAGATTTTCGAGTGCGTTTTTCCTAGCATCAGGATGTATTTTTAAATGAATTAGATCGAGGGTGCCCTCGAGCTTATCCTCGAATGAGGAAACATGAGACACCCAGAGCTTTTGAGTCTGGAGCATTCTTACTAACTGGGCAAAGGGCATATATCGCCATAGTGTTTCTTTTGGTTTTTCCATAAACAGAGTTTCCTATTAATTTAGTGCGCTCGGTTACGCGTTTATGGAGAATGTTAACGCAAAGAAAAATTGGGCAATAGATTATTTTCTATAGGTAGAATTTAAGAAAATGGTAGAAGAGATGACCAGAACAACCTATATCTCGAAGTAGAACCGGTCAATATCGGGGAATAGTTTAAAGTGAATTAGTCTCGACTTAATCTGACACTTCTTCTTGAAAAGATGAGAGTTACCCGTTTTGATAAAGGTGTCGAATCTTTAATCAAAACAAAATAGGTA
>NZ_JAKREZ010000040.1:0-52286 GCF_022348345.1 Alteromonas sp. CNT1-28
GTTTGATATAAGTTCAGAAGTAATGGCGTCATCTTCAACAATCAGAAGTTGACCTGCGAGTAGCTTATTTACATCTTTAGACATGTGGACACCTCACAATTTTGTCTACTAGTAGTGATAGTCTTGGCGATGTCTACCATTAGACAAAAGACTATTTCACTGTACGCGCAGTTATTGCTTGAACAAGCATGAGGGTCATTCTCACAGCAGAAGCTTTTATCATTTTAGTTATCTCTGCCTATTTTTAATTATTTGGCAGTTTTTCGAAGAATTCACAAAAAGCGCGTTCATTTGGCAGTCATCATTCTGATGCCGATTTCGAGGGGATGGGCGCAAAACCCCTATTTGATTAGGAGTCATGGCTTAGCTTTTTTAAGATACCGCTTTCGTTTCTTTCTCTATTTCTGCCAATAAACTACAAGGCATAAAGCTTTCAGAATTTGCTTCTTTTAAGTGTAATTTAAATCTATCGGGAACGTCGTCGGTTAAGAAACTTCCTGTTTTAACTAACGGGAAAATTTCGTCGTAACGCGCAATATGACACTGATCTACTCGCCTAAATATATGGGTACGATTTAGTTCGCTAGTTCTCACATGTCCAGTAGAAGACAAGATATCCATCAGCGCATGAATAGTTTTTTTGTGAAAGCGGTACACGCGCTCGTACTTGTCTTCAACGTTTAAGCCCTTGGCAAGCTTAGGGTCTTGCGTTGCTACACCGGTCGGACATTTATTCGTATTGCATGACAACGACTGAACACATCCAAGTGCCAACATCATTCCTCTGGCACTGTTACATAAATCGGCGCCTAAACTTAGATTTTTCGCTAACTGAAAAGCGGTAATGATTTTTCCAGAAGCAATGATTTTAATTTTGTCGCGAATACCAAAACCAGTGAGACAATCGTCAACAAACGCCAACGCTTCACGCAGAGGAAATCCTATAGAGTTTGTGTACTCAAGCGGTGCGGCGCCGGTACCTCCTTCGCCCCCGTCTACCGTTATAAAATCTGGCGTTACGTCCTTCTCTACCATGGCTTTGCACATGGCAATAAACTCACTTTTTCTACCCAGCGCCAGCTTAATACCCACTGGTTTATATCCACTTAACTTGCGTAACTGACTAATAAAATCAACCATTTCTAAAGGCGTTGCAAATGCTTTATGTCTAGGGGGAGAATCAACTTGAGTTCCAGGCTCAACACCTCTTATTTTAGCTATTTCAGGGGTATTTTTATACGCTGGTAAAATACCACCATGTCCAGGCTTAGCGCCCTGGCTTAGCTTTATTTCTATCATTTTCACATTGTCGAGTTTGGCTTTTTCTTCAAAAAGAACAGGATCGAAACCGCCATCTTTACTTCTACAACCAAAGTATCCCGTACCAATTTGCCAAACGATATCGCCACCGTTTTCGAGGTGATATGGGGTTAAACCACCCTCACCTGTGTTATGGTAAAACCCGCCTTTTGCAGCACCTTTATTTAGCGCCAAAATGGCATTTTTTGACAAGCTTCCAAAGCTCATTGCGCTTATGTTAAGTATGCTTGCACGATACGGCTTTTTGCAATGAGGGCCACCTACCGTCACTCGGGGATCTTCATCCATGTCTTCCACTTCGCGAGCAGATAAAGAATGGCCAATCCACTCATAGCCATCTTTATACGTATCTAACTGAGTACCGAAGGGAACAGTTTCTCTACTGTTTTTCGCACGTTGATAAACAATCGAACGAAACATGCGGGAAATAGGTGCTCCGCCAGTATCGGTTTCTATGATGTATTGCTGGATGTAGGGCCTTAGTCCCTCGACAGTCCATCGTACCCTGCCAATTAATGGAAAGTTCTTTAAAATGGCATGTTTTGTTTGGAAGGCATCATATAGACCAAAAATGAGTAGCGTGACTGATAAAAGTAAAAACCACCACACGGGCGCCCACAATACGCCAATCACCACATTAAAAGCGACCAGCAGGGTTAGCACAGTTAGAATTGTTAAACGCATTCAAAGTCCTTCTTTATTTTTGGTCATATCTAAACAAAATAATATGCCTACAACCCTGTTCAATACACCTGAAATCGGGAACTAGATTTACTTTAGCGGTAAATGACTGATTTAGAAGTTAAATATACTGAGCCGGCTTTTAGCTCAATTGGGTTACGCGTTACCAAAGTATGCAATTACAATGCTTTTTTAGCTGCGAAAACAAGTCATTGCATGCTAGTCTAAAACCTTTCAATTAGCGAGTTGAGAGAGCGATTTGTAGCTATCACTGGTTAATAGATGATGTGACCTATACAAAGGTAACGGATTTTACGTTCAACATTTTCTGAAAGGTAATTCATGGAGTATGCATTTCTTCTTTTCGCATTTGTTTGCGGCTTAACGGTTAAACTTATTGGCATTCCTCCTTTAGTTGGCTACTTGGTAGCTGGCTTTTTATTAAATTTTGCAGGTTACACGCTCACTGAAGATTTAACCCAAATAGCCAACTTGGGCATCACCATTATGCTCTTCACCATCGGTCTGAAACTCAACATCCGCGATTTGAGTCGTCGAGAAGTTTGGGCAGGAAGCGTTTCACATACCTTAGTATGGGTGGGCGTTATTACCTGTTGCGTCTATGCGATTGGTGCGGTTGCTGCAAATTTCGTTGATGGGCTTACATGGAAAAGCGCTGCGCTTATCGCTTTTGCCCTTAGTTTCAGTAGCACAGTGTGCGTGGTTAAAGTATTAGAAGAAAGTGGCGAAAGTAAAACCCGCCACGGCCGCCTTGCCATTGGCATTTTGGTCATGCAAGACGTTTTTGCTGTTATCTTCCTTGTTGCAGCAACTGGAAAGCTCCCCTCTGTGTGGGCGCTTGCGTTGTTGGCCTTATTCCCAGCAATGCCAATCATAAACAAAATGATTAATAAGTCGGGCCACGGTGAACTGCTTCCGCTTACTGGCTTTATCCTCGCCTTAGGTGGCTATCACTTGTTTGAGCTGGTTAACATTAAAGGCGATCTTGGGGCACTAATCTTTGGAATCATGTTAGCGCAACATGAAAAGGCTTCGGAGCTAGCGAAGTCGCTGCTTAGTTTTAAGGATCTCTTCTTAATCGGCTTCTTCCTTACTATCGGTCTTACCGCCCTTCCCGATCTTAGTATGATTGTCCTAGCTATCGTGTTCTGCTTATTTATACCGTTAAAAGCAGCACTCTTTTTCGGCTTATTTACGTCACTTCGCCTTCGCGGTCGCACGGCTTACTTGAGCAGCTTGGTGCTTTCAAATTACAGTGAATTTGGCCTTATTGTTGGCGCACTAGCCGTTTCATTAGGTTTATTGGCAAACTCTTGGTTAGTGGTGATTGCTTTAGCCGTATCTATTTCATTCGTTATCACCAGCGTGCTCTATCGCAATTCTCATTCTCAATATCACAATCATAAACACACCATTAAACGTTTTGAGAAAAACGAGCGCTTAAAAGAAGACATTTATCCTACTCTCCACAACGCGGAGTTTTTAGTGTTGGGGATGGGACGAGTTGGTCGCGGTGCCTTCAATGCGTTATCTAAATTAAGTGATGTGAGCGTATGGGGAATGGACGCCGACCGAGTAAAAGTAAAAGAGTTATCAGACGAAGGCTTAAACGTAATATGCGGCGACGGTGAAGACGTCGATTTGTGGGATAATTTAGATATCAAACAGATTCAGCTTGTTTTGCTTGCTCTGCCTTCTATCCAGGACTCAATAAACATCACACGTCAGCTTAAAAACGCGGGCTATGTTGGAAAAGTCGCAGCCATTGCACGCTATGAGGATGAAGTGTCACATCTATTAGAAAATGGTGTAGATAAAGTCTTCAACTTCTTTACCGAAGCAGGGCTTGGTTTTGCTGAAGAAAGTCTTGCTTATGCGCATGTACAACAGTAATGCTGTTCTAAATGCGAACAATGGATGAATTGAGAAACGTTATCGTTTGTAAACAACTGTTTTACAAAGACTTTTTTGACATGCAGTCAAATTTAGACTAAACTTCACGCAAATACGTTAATAGGGTTTACACAATGCAAGGTGATAAACAAGTTGTTGCAAAATTGAACGAAGTACTGACAAGTGAACTTACTTCGATAAATCAATACTTTCTGCACGCTCGTATGTTCAAAAACTGGGGTTTTTCTGAACTTAACGAAAAGAATTATAAAAAGTCTATCAAGGACATGAAGCAAGCGGACGATCTTATCGAGCGCATTTTATTCCTTGAGGGCCTTCCTAATCTTCAAGCGTTAGGCAAACTTTATATCGGTGAAGATACCGTTGAAATGCTGTCATGTGATGCGCGTTTTCAAAAAGAACAGCTTCCACTACTTCGTGAAGCTATCGCGCTATGTGAAGAAAAGCAGGATTATGTTTCTCGTGACTTGCTTGAAGACCTTCTTGAATATGAAGAAGAGCACCTAGACTGGATTGAAACGCAAGAATACCAAATTGATGCTATGGGTATAGAGAACTACCTACAAGCGCAAGTAATGGGAGATGACTAATGAAAGGTAACCAAGCAATCATCAATGGTTTAAACGAACTACTCTCTTATGAGTTAGCCGCCATGGATCAGTATTTCATTCACTCTCAGATGTATCTTGATTGGGGTTTGAATAAGCTTTACGAACGCATCGATCATGAATTTGATGACGAGCGTGGACATGCAACTAAGCTAATTGAACGCATGCTGTTTTTAGAAGGTACACCTGACATGACGAAGCGCACAGGCTTCAAAGTGGGTAAAGATGTACCTGAGATGCTAGAAAGCGATTTACGTGTTGAATATGAAGTTGATGCAAAGTTACGTGAAGTTATTGCGCTTTGTGAAACCGAGAAAGACTATGTTACTCGTGACATGCTAATTGTACTACTAGACGATACAGAGATGGATCACGCACACTGGCTAGAGCAGCAGCTTGGCCTTATTAAGCGACTAGGTATTCAAAACTACCTTCAGTCTCAAATGTAAGAATTAGCGTTCACGCTACAATTTACAGGTAATTAATAAGGTCGCTCTTAAATAAAGAGCGGCCTTTTTTGCTTGTTTACTCCCCTTTCTTTAGGGAGAGTCTTATTGCTTTTAATACAGTTACTGCTGTGTAACAAAATATAAATAGCTGGGGCTTTCTTTATCTTTAATATTTAGACGTAGCTGCCATTTCATCACTGGCTCACTACAGCTACCTAACATAAACCAACCTGACCACTTTCCTTGACCATCGTTATCTAACAGCACGGGAATTTTGCCCATATACATGTTTACCCCTTCAATCCATGCGCTCTCTATTTCCTCTCCCTCAGGAACTAAGAGCTTAACCGTTACTGACTCTTCGGCTTCAGGCATGGCTGAAAAAGTGGCAATTGCTAACCTGTCATCAATTAAGAATTCGCAAGTTTCATTGACAAAGTTGCAGCTGTTTCCTATTCCATTAACTACGCTCGTGTCTTTTAACACCGATGACTGGAATTTATGTGCAAGGTATACACACACGGCTACAACAATAATAGCCACTAATGGAAGCTGGGAATGTAAAATTTTTGATCGTTTATTGTTATCGTTATTTAGCATTTCTTAAATTTTGTGTATTTCTTCATTGACGGAGATCAAGCTTAGGTAGTTTATGGTATCTTTTTGTAATTAAAAACCTTATCATCCGCGTACCAACTGGCTTGGAGACAATAATTATTACTCTTTCCGAGCTCGGTGTGAAGCGTTATTCCTTAGCTGATACACGTCTCGACCGTACTATTCCGGCAGTTGGAGACCATAGTTCATTTGAAGTGGAAGATTCATTAAAATGAGTGAAATAAGCCAAGCACAACCTGACTACAATTATAAAGTAGTTAGGCAATTTACCATCATGACCATAGTCTGGGGTATCATTGGTATGGGCCTAGGGGTATTTATTGCCGCGCAGTTATTTGCACCTATGCTTAACTTTGACACACCATGGCTAACATTCTCACGTTTGCGTCCGTTGCACACTAACGCCGTTATTTTTGCCTTCGGCGGCTGTGCGCTATTTGCAACGTCGTACTACATCGTTCAGCGTACCTGCCAGGTAAGACTGTTCAGTGACAAACTTGCCGCATTTACCTTTTGGGGTTGGCAAGCCGTTATCGTTTTAGCTGTTATCACCCTGCCTATGGGGTTAACCAGCTCAAAAGAATACGCTGAACTAGAATGGCCAATTGATATCCTTTTGGCACTGGTTTGGGTCGCTTATATCATTAACTTCTTCGGAACCCTAGTAATCCGTAAAGTTTCGCACATTTATGTTGCAAACTGGTTCTTAGGCGCGTTCATGTTAACTGTTGCAATTCTTCATATTGGTAACAGCATGGCTATTCCGGTATCTTTCACTAAATCGTATTCACTGTATGCAGGCGCAGTAGACGCTATGATGCAGTGGTGGTACGGCCATAACGCGGTAGGCTTTTTCCTGACTGCGGGCTTCCTTGGTATGATGTACTACTTCGTACCTAAGCAAGCTGGTCGCCCGGTTTATTCATACAGACTTTCAATTGTTCACTTCTGGGCACTTATCTCTCTGTATATCTGGGCTGGTCCTCACCACCTTCACTACACTGCCCTACCAGACTGGACTCAGTCGCTAGGTATGGTGATGTCTATTATCCTATTCGTTCCATCTTGGGGTGGTATGATTAACGGTATTATGACGCTATCTGGCGCGTGGCATAAACTTCGCACCGACCCAGTATTGCGTTTCCTAATTGTTTCGTTGTCTTTCTACGGTATGTCTACCTTCGAAGGTCCAATGATGGCAATTAAGACCGTTAATGCACTGTCTCACTACACTGACTGGACAATTGGTCACGTACACTCTGGAGCTCTAGGTTGGGTTGCAATGGTTTCAATTGGTTCAATTTACCACTTAATTCCAGTGCTATTCGGTCAGCGCGCTATGTATAGCACCAAGCTAGTTAACGTACACTTCTGGTTCGCAACTATCGGTGTTGTTCTATACATCGTAGCAATGTGGATGTCTGGTGTACTACAGGGTCTAATGTGGCGTGCAGTAAATGCTGACGGTACGTTAACCTATAGCTTTGTTGAGTCATTAGAAGCGTCTAAGCCTTTCTATGTGGTTCGTTTCATTGGTGGTTGTTTCGTGGTAGCGGGTATGCTTGTTATGGCATACAACACATGGAAAACCGTTCGTGCACCTAAAGGCAGTATCGCTGCAGACCCAGCGACTCAGCCGGCGTAGTAAAGGAGACGAATAATGAAAAACGCACATGAGTTAATTGAAAAGAACGTCGGTCTGTTAACGGTATTAATCCTTATCGCTATCAGCTTCGGTGCCATGGTTCAAATTACGCCGTTGATGTTTCAACAGCAAACCATGGAACCGGTAACAGGCTTACGTCCATATACCGCGCTTGAGCTTGAAGGCCGTGATATCTACATCCGTGAAGGTTGTGTAGGTTGTCACAGCCAGATGATCCGTCCATTCCGCGCTGAAACAGAGCGTTATGGTCACTACAGCGTTGCTGGCGAATCAGTATGGGAGCACCCTTTCCTATGGGGTTCTAAGCGTACTGGTCCTGACCTAGCACGTGTTGGTGGTCGTTACAGCGACGAATGGCACCGAGTTCACCTGCTTAATCCTCGCAACGTGGTACCAGAGTCGAACATGCCAGGTTTCCCTTGGCTTGCGGAAAACACGCTTAATGGCGAGTTAACAGCTGAAAAAATGGAAGTATTCCGTGGATTTGGCGTTCCGTATACCGACGAAGATATCGCGGGTGCGAAAGCGGCAGTACAGGGTAAAACGGAAATGCAAGCCCTTATTGCTTATCTACAATCTCTTGGCACACATTTGAAATAATATGGACCAGGGAATTGTAGGCAGCATTTTTACTGTCATCGTCTTTGTAAGCTTCATCGGTGTTGTATGGTGGGCGTTCAGCAGCCGCAACAAGAAAAAATTCGATGAAGCTGCGAACCTAGTGTTTGCAGACGAAGAAAAAGAAAAATCAAAAGAAGATTAGCAGGAGTCTCGAACTCATGAGTATGTTTTGGACAATTTGGATTTCAGTGATAACCCTAGGGTTGATCATTGGTTGCTACTTCCTTCTTCGCTGGTGCCTTTCTAACAAGACCGGCGTAGCTGAAGGTGAGTCAATGGGCCACGAATTTGATGGTATTGAGGAGTTGAACAATCAACTTCCTCGCTGGTGGACAATTATGTTCTACATGACCATCGTTTGGGGCTTTTTATACCTAGCGCTTTATCCTGGCCTAGGTGCGTATGAAGGTATTTTAGGTTGGAAGAGCTCTAACCAAAATATTCAATCGCTAGAAGAGTCAGCTCAAGCGCGTATTGACGCTAAAGAGCAAGGCTACCTGGTAGAGTATGACCGTGAACTAGACTTTGCAGCTGAAAAGTTCGACCCGATCTTTGAAGCGTATGCAAAAGTTCCTGTTGAAGAACTGGCTAAAGACCCAGAAGCAAATAAAGTAGGTCAGCGTTTGTTCCTACAAAATTGCTCTCAGTGTCACGGTTCTGATGCACGTGGTCAAAATGGCGGCTTCCCTAACCTAACGGACAACGACTGGTTGTACGGTGGTTCAGGTGCGAAAATCGTTGAAACTCTTACGCTTGGTCGTAAAGCAGCTATGCCAGCATGGCTAGATGCTATGGGTGAAGACGGTATCGAAGAAGTGGTTAATTACGTACTTAGTTTAAGCGGTCGCGATGTGGACCCTCAACTTGCAGAAGCAGGTAAAGCACGTTTCGCAGCGTGTGCGGCTTGTCACGGTATGGACGGTAAAGGTAACCAAGCACTTGGTGCACCAAACCTTACTGACAATATCTGGCTATACGGCGGCAGCCACAGAGCGGTGACAGAAACGCTTACTTACGGTCGTAACGGTGTAATGCCTTCATTCAAGAAAACCTTGGGTGATGACAAAATTCACGTTGTTGCAGCGTATGTTTACAGCCTTTCAAATGATTAATGATTTAAATCATTAAATATCTTAAAAAGCCTCGTTACTACGGGGCTTTTTTTATGAGAAAATACAGCGATATAGAGAGTGCTGTACGAACAATCTTTGTTCACATTTAGTATGTCTCGCAAACATTATATTTATTCTTATTTCCCGGCTAAACATGTAGTTGGGGCAGTGAAAATAAATATGTTGTTAGCGAAGTAAACACGAGAAAAGATTTCAATGAATAGACCCTGGTATAAAGAGTTCTGGCCCTGGTTTTTAATTGCCGTTCCTATTATCACGCTCATTATGGGCGGCGTATTATTAAAGCTTGCTATTAGTACTGAAGATAGCCTAGTGGTGGACGACTACTACAAGGAAGGAAAAGCAATTAATGCGCGATTGGATAAAGAAGCCGTAGCCCGTCGCATGAATATCACTACCGATTTAACCATTGAAGATGGCAGCATAGCGCTAGAGTTTCATTCAGGTATTCCACAAGAAGGTAATGCGGTTAAACTAAGCTTTTATCACGTAACGCTTGAAGAGCGTGATGTCAGCGTTTTATTGAGCCGCGATGCTAAGGGCATTTATCGCGGTTTTGTCGAAGAAGATCTTGATGGTAAATGGCGAGTATCGCTAACCCCTATTGATGATAGCTGGAAAATTCAAAATACCATCTATCTGCCCCACTCTGGCAAAATGAAATTCAATCCATAATGGCCAAACACGACTGTTACCATTGCGGCTTGCCTATTGCGGGCTCAGACGATGGAAAATTTACTACCGTCATATTAGGGCAACAACGCAACATGTGTTGCCCTGGATGTTTAGCCGTGGCGGAAGCCATCGTAACCAACGGTCTTGAAGACTATTACCAGTTTAGAACCGAACCAGCGCAAAAATCTGACGATGGTATTCTAGAGACACTCGACAAACTCAAAGTGTATGACGAACCTGCTCTTCAAGAAGAATTCGTTTTTGATGAGGGGCAAGATAAGCAGATTCAATTAACTCTTGAAGGTATCACGTGCGCTGCGTGTGGATGGCTTATCGAAAAGCAGTTGTCAAAAGTAGAAGGGATAAAGCAAGTCGCGGTAAACGTCCAAGAGCGCCGCGCTTTAGTTACTTGGTCACCTTTTCAAATCAAGCTTAGTCAGATTCTTTCTACACTAAAACGCATTGGTTATGTTGGGTCGCCATTTCACCCCGATGAACACGAAGCCAGTTATAAACGCGAACAAAAGACCTTTCTGAAAAAGCTTGGCCTAGCAGGCATTATGACCATGCAGGTGATGATGCTGATGACGGGGCTGTATTTTGACTGGTTTGGCGCTATTGAATTAGAAACCCGACAGTATTTTTACTGGGTTGCCCTTACGCTTACTACACCTGTAGTACTTTACTCAGGCAGCACTTTTTATGTGGGCGCCGCTAAAGCGCTAAGCGCAAGAACGGTTAATATGGATGTACCCGTTACGCTTGCCATATTCGGTACTTACATTGCAGGAATACGTTCGACTGTATTAGAACAGGGCGAAGTGTATTTTGAATCTATTTGTATGTTCATTTTCCTGCTGTTACTCAGCCGCTTTTTAGAACATCGTAGCCGTCATCGCGCCGCACAGATCTCTGCCAATATGATGCAGTATGTACCCGTTTCAGCCACCAAATTACTGCCGGATGGAAGCCTAACCGAGTGTCTGGCAAAGCAGTTAAAAATTGACGATGTGGTGATGGTTAAGCCTGGTGAAACGATCCCCATTGATGGGGTGGTGACTGAAGGGAACGCAGCGGTTGACGAATCTATGCTTACCGGTGAATTTAACCCGGTGCGCAAGTCAAACAATAGCACCGTATATGGTGGTACTGTATGTCAAGACGGCAGCCTGACCATTAAAGTGACACAAACTCTCAAAAATGCGCTGGTAAATCAAATTGTAAGGCTGCAAGCAAGTGCTATGGCGAATAAGCCTAAAGCGGCGCAAATAGCTGATAACTTTTCTCGATATTTTGTGACAGCTGTCTTACTGATTTCTGCCTTAACTTATGGCTTTTGGGCATATCAGGGGAGCGACGAAGCTTTTTGGATCACCATATCAGTATTGGTAGCAACCTGCCCTTGCGCATTAGGGTTGGCTACACCATCAGCGTTAACCTGCGCTATGGCGAAGTTAAACAAGCAAGGTATTTTGCTTAAACGCGCCGATGCGCTCGAACAAATCACTGATATCGACACCATCGCACTGGATAAAACTGGTACGCTTACACAAGGCAAATTTACCCTTTCAAATGCCTGGTATGCTGACGGTGTAGACAGTGACAGTGCACTTTCAATTGCCCGTGCTCTAGAGTCGCGCTCTGAACACCCAATTGCAAAAGCCTTTAGCCACAATAATGCCTCCAGCAGACAAACTGTCCACAATGTGGTTAATTTTACCGTGACGCTAGGAGGCGGCATTAGCGGTGAAATTAACGACACCTTGTTTTCAATGGGCTCTGCCCAATTTTGTGTCCACGAATCACAACAAAAGCTTCTTAAGGATTATCCGTCAGCTAATGTCTTTCTCACCGTGAAGGGCCGTATTATGGCGGCGTTTGAGGTAAGCGACACGTTGCGAGAGGATACCCAAGAAACCTTGAATATTCTGGCAAAAAGTCACACCCTTGCAGTATTAAGTGGCGATACACAACAAAACGTGGACGCTCTTACCGCTTCCTTGCCAATATCAACAGCTAAAGGTGGGCTCACACCAGAGCAGAAGTACGATGCTGTACAGGCTATGCAGCAATCGGGGGCAAAAGTAATGATGATGGGTGACGGTATTAACGACGCTCCAGTTCTTGCCAGCGCTGATGTGGCAATTGCAGTGGGTAATGCCACAGACGTGGCTAAAACTGCCGCCGACGTGATACTGCTTGGCGATCAGCTGCTTTCTGTACCAGAACTTATTCGAACTGCGCACCAAGTGAAGCAAAAAATAAGGCAAAATATTGGCTGGTCGGTAGGTTACAACGTTTTGATCTTACCTTTCGCCGTATCAGGCCTACTTTCACCGTGGATGGCTGTTGTTGGTATGTCGTTAAGCAGTATCATTGTGGTCACAAACTCAACGCGACTTTTGAGCAAATAGCATGAGTATTATTTACGTATTAATTCCAATCGCCATCATCATTGTTGCCGTCGCTATCGTGATATTCTTTTGGGCGGTGAAAACCAATCAATTTGAAGATTTGGATCGCCAAGGGTATAGCATACTGTTTGACGATGATCTTCCGCCAGAAGAAAAAAAGCTAGCTGAGCAACGCAAACAACTTCAAGACAGTAAAGTAGACAAAAGCCAAGCGCCACATGGAAGGGATTAACTACTTCTCTGCCTTTCTTATCGGCTTAGCCGGCGGAGTTCACTGTGTGGGAATGTGCGGTGGAATTGTCGCTGCGCTAAGGATGGTATCGCCTAAAGGCGCTTCAGCACTACCCTATACCCTTGCCTATAACATGGGACGTATAGTGAGCTACACCATCGCCGGAGCAATAACCGGGGCACTTGGAAAAATTGCAGCAGATTATATACCTCTTGCCAACTATGCCCTTTCCCTACTTAGCGGAATCATGTTGCTTCTACTGGCGTGTTATTTGGGTAAGTGGTGGACTGTCTTAACGGTGCTGGAAAATGCGGGTAAAGGCCTATTTTCCAAAGTCCAGCCGCTTTCAAAACGCTTTTTGCCATTTAAGACCCCTTTAAGTGCGTTGCCTTATGGTTTTATTTGGGGTTGGCTTCCTTGCGGTTTGGTGTATTCCACACTTACCTGGTCTCTCGCGGCGGGTAACGCGCTAGAAGGCGCTGCTATTATGTTCTTCTTCGGTTTGGGTACATTACCCACCTTGCTCGCCGCAAGCGCTGGTAGCCAATATATTGTTCAAAGTTTTCAACATAACCATTTTAGACAAATTATTGCAGTAATAATGGCAATATATGCAGCTTATCTTATTCATGGCGCAATCGTTTAAAAATGGGTGTATTATTGTCGGGTATTCTTTTAGAGAGCGTGCATTATGAGCAAAGGAAGCCAATTTTCTATTCACTGTCAAAACTGTAGTTTCAGTCACCTGTGTTTACCGGTGGCGTTAAACAAAACAGAAATCGAGTCTCTTGACGATATTATTGAACGCAAGAAGCCGCTTCATAAAGGTGACACGCTGATTCAAACTGGTGATAAATTCCGTTCTCTATTTGCAGTGAGAACCGGTTCATTCAAATCATTTGTGACTAATACCGAAGGTGAAGAACAGATTACCGGCTTCCACTTTCCTGGTGATATTATCGGTTTCGATGCACTAAGAGAGAATAAACACCAAAGCTATACTTCTGCGTTAGAAACTGCCATGGTGTGTGAGCTTCCCTACGAGACCCTCGACGAAATGTCAGTGCAATTTCCAAAGCTACGCCACCAGATCATGAGCTTCATGAGCGCTGAAATAAAACAAGATCACGACATGATCATGCTTTTAAACAAGCGAACTGCAGAAGAGCGCTTACTGTATTTCATCTCACACCTGTCGCAACGCTTTGAAGAGCGTGGCTTTTCCCATAGAGAATTCCACTTAACCATGACGCGCAACGAAATTGGAAACTATTTAGGATTAACGATTGAAACGATTAGCCGTCTGTTAAGCCGTTTTCAAAAAGACAACATCATAAAGGTAGACGGCAAGCTTATTACTATTTTGGATTTCGATAGGCTAAACACCAAACTAGCGGCGCTTAACGGCCCTAGCGTTGTCTGCGGTTAGTCCTTTTTAAGTGTTAAATAAGGCGCGCACTAAGCGCGCTTTTTTGTAACCTGTGTTAGCCACCTATCTACCCTTTCAGCGCCACGCCGGTTGCTCCATATTCAATTAGGTACGTTCACTCATGGTCGCCTCGTAAAATTCTTGATCTAAAACAACTTACGTTTTTCCCAATGTCGTTTATAGTTAGTATTAGAAAGCTTCGATTTCGACAGCCGCTACTAAGTTTCGTAGTTAGGGGGACGTTATGATTGAGTGTAAACGAATTCTGGCCGTGGTAGATGCCGAGCGCGATAACCAACCTGCACTGAGCCGTGCTTATGAACTCGCTTCAAAAACAGGCGCTTCAGTTACCGCCATGATGGTGGTATACGACTTATCTTATGATATGACGACCATGCTTAGCCCGGATGAGCGCGAGTCAATGCGCGATGCAGTTACAAAGGAGCATGCAAAATGGCTTGCCACCCACTTAAGAGAACAAGGATTCACTGAAACTGATATCGTTGTAGAATGGAATAATCGTGCGTATGAGTCGATTATTTACTACACCCTAAACAATCAGATAGATTTAGTGGTAAAGGCAACCAAAAAGCACGACGATCTTGCTTCTGTTATTTTCACCCCCACCGACTGGCATTTAATGCGTAAATGCCCTCGGCCAGTATTGCTCGTTAAAGAGCACGACTGGCCAGAAGGAGGAGAGATTATTGCTGCAGTAAACGTAGGCAGTGAAGACGATGAGCACGCCGCACTTAACGATAAGCTCACCCTCATTGCTAACGACTACGCCTCTTTATTGAAAGGGAGCGTAAATTTGGTCAACAGTTACCCTTCTACACCACTTAATATCGCCATAGAAGTGCCTGAGTTCGACCCCGATACCTATCACGACGCGGTAAAAAATCATCATTTAAAAGAAATGCGTAGTCACGCGTTAAAGTACGGTATTCCTGAGAACAAATGCGTAGTAAGAGAAGGCCTTCCGGAAAAGGTCATCCCGCTAGTGGCAAAAACACTGGATGCAGAGCTGGTTGTTATTGGTACCGTTGGCCGTGTGGGCATTTCAGCGGCCCTAATTGGTAACACTGCAGAACACGTGATCGACGAACTCAATTGCGATGTGCTTGCTATTAAGCCAGATGGATTTGTGTCGCCGTTGTCGGTGTAATCTTTTCATCAGTACCGCATAGCCCGTGTTTTCCGTTACTTAGCGGCCAACACGGTATGTCACCAACAAATTTAACTTCACAAGCATGGTCTCGAAAAGCCGCTTTAATGTATAATGGTGGCTTTATCACAAACCAAGCTAGTTAATTATGAGTTTAGGCACAAACAGTGCTGACGCGTCGCCATTAAATGCTGCGCAAAGTAAGCAAAAGTACAACTTCAACAAACTTCAGAAACGACTTCGCCGCAATGTGGGTAAAGCCATTGGCGATTTCGGTATGATTGAAAACAACGACAAAGTAATGGTGTGTTTATCTGGCGGTAAAGACAGCTACACCATGCTAGATATTTTATTGTTTTTAAAGAAGATTGCGCCTATTCATTTTGATATCGTTGCGGTTAATCTTGACCAAAAGCAGCCTGGTTTCCCCGAACATATCTTGCCTGAATATCTAGAAAGCATTGGCGTTGACTACAAAATTGTAGAAGAAGACACCTACTCTATTGTTAAAGACAAAATTCCAGAGGGAAAGACAACATGCTCTCTCTGTTCTCGCTTGCGCCGTGGTATTTTGTACCGCACGGCAAAAGAGTTAGGTGCGACTAAAATTGCATTAGGTCATCACCGCGACGACATGCTAGAAACGTTTTTCCTCAATATGTTTCATGGTGGCAAGCTTAAGTCTATGCCGCCAAAGCTGGTCAGCGACAACGGTGAACACATCGTTATTCGTCCATTGGCGTACTGCACAGAAAAAGACATCGAGAAATATTCTCAGGCCGCTGAATTTCCGATTATTCCGTGTAACCTTTGTGGCTCACAAGAAAACCTACAGCGCCAAAACATAAAGGCTATGCTTCAAGACTGGAACCGTCGCTTCCCAGGTCGTATAGAGTCGATGTTCCGTGCGCTTCAAAACGTAGCGCCTTCACACTTAATCGACAGCAACCTTTATGATTTTAAAGCTATTGCTACACAAGAAGGCCCGGTAGAAGACGGTGATATCGGGTTCGATGAACCTTCTTTCACTACAGAAAATAGTACGGACTTCAGTGATGAAGATAATGCTATTGAAGTAATAAACATTATGGAACCTAAGTAAATGAAAATTGGACTTGCGCTAGGTGCCGGTGCCGCAAGGGGCTGGACTCACATTGGCATAATTGAAGCATTAGAAAAACTCGGCGTAAAAATTGACGTTGTTGCGGGATGCTCTATTGGTGCCTATGTTGGTGCTGCCTACGCAAGTGGCAAGCTGGAAGGATTGAAAGAGTGGGCCTGTTCCCTCAGCGACTGGCAGGTACTTGCTCTTATGGGCGTAGGACTTAGACGCGGCGGTATTGCAAGCGGACAGAAGGTTTTCGACAAACTAGCAAGCGAGTTTTGTGAATCGACTTATGAAGACATGCTTAAGCCGTTTGCGGCTGTGGCTACCGACCTTTATACAGGCCGTGAAGTGGTGTTTAACTCTGGTCCTATTGGAGACACCATTCAAGCATCCTGCGCTATTCCCGCACTTTTTGCGCCCGTAGCACACGGTGATCGTTGGTTGGTAGACGGTGCCGTTGTAAACCCTGTACCGGTGAACTTATGTCGCCAATTAGGGGCCGATTTTGTAATCGCGGTTAACCTTAACGCCGATTTCCGACCACTTCGTCTTGAAAAGTTGAGACAAGATCATGAAGAAAACCAGCGCAAAACTGAGGACTTTTTTACAAAGAGTCAAAACGTACTACGCCAATGGTTCTCCCCTGACAACAAGGAAGAAAAAGCCCTAGAGAAAAAAGACGAAAAAGACAGCGTCTCGGCTGGCAATGTAAAAACTGAAGAAGGCATTGCTTCTGATGTGATTGAAAAAGTGGAAGAAGAGTTTACCGAAGTGCCCGCAAAAGTGAATAAGCGCAACCCGCCGGGAATTATGAGCGTAATGAGTAGTTCACTTGAAATACTTCAAGCTCGCGTCACACGTTCACGCTTGGCTGGCGATCCGCCTGACATTCTTATTGAGCCTCAACTTACCGACGTGGGTATTATGGAATTCCACAGAGCCGAAGAGCTGTGCGCGAAGGGCGAAGAGACCATCGCGCGTTTAGCAGAGCAAATAAGGTATCAGCTTCTTACCTAATCCCAAATATGCATTTAGCTTGAAGCCATAGCGGTAACACGTAGCGGCGCATGAGGCAGTGTTAAGCCTTTTGCGTCGTTGATCCAATCTTGTTCTAGATGCAATACGCCGTTATTGATTTGCACACCTTGTGGTGTAATGAAATCTAAATTCTTGTCATCAAACTGAATCATCAAGCCCTTTACCGAAGGCATCATGAAAGACAAAAAGCTTCCCATTTCATTAAAGAAAGCTTCGTACTGACCATACAAAAACGTAAGGTCGTCTTTTGTGTAATACTGCTTAAGATATTCTGGTTTGGTTTCAAGTTGTACCGACATATCACACACGTTCGCGCGTTCGTTTAAATCGATGCGAACCAGTGCGTTGGCAAGTTTCAAGGCCTTTTCGGTAGGCACCGTGAATCGTCCTTCATCACTCACTTCTAAAGGCATTGTTTTCTTATCGGTTACGATAGACGCTCCGTTAACTTTACATAAACGCCCTTCGCCAACACGAACAAACCCGAATGCAAACTGAAGAGCTTGGGTATCTTCATTATCCAGCTTTTTAACATGGCTATAGAAACGGCTGTACTCAACATCTATCGTTTCAGCAGCAACGGAAGAACTGCCTACACCAATAAACAGAGATGAAGCAAAAAATAAAGCAGCGCGTATCATTCGGATAAAAACTCCTCGTTAAATAGGATCATAGTTTGAAGCTCTTCAACATAAGCGGCTCCTCGCTCAGAGTAATTCATTAGCCCTTCAGCTAACGCAACACCAGTAATAGGAATTTGGTTTGCACGCAGTCGGCTGCGGATCTCTCTTAAATCCGCATACGCGTCGTGGCGGTTTAAATTTCGCATGTAGGTGTACGTTGCACGAGACAAACTGTCGAATTTGGCAACTTCATGAGATGCCCCATCGTTTCGACGGTTAGGAACAAAGCCACACCCCTTAGAGAAACACCATAAGCCAAAGAAGTTATAGCCCTTTCTTGCGAACCGGCTGGTGCCCCAAGCTGACTCATTCGCGGCTTGCACGAGCACGAGTTCGGCTGGTAGAACATCAATCTTTTGTAGCAAAGCTAGCAATTTTGATTTTAGCGGCTGCGTTGGCTTAACTCGATATTCCTCTTCTAACCATTCAAGCCTTGCCATATCTTCTTCAGAGAGCGTCTCGTTAGCTAACGCCTTTCTATATAAGGTTTGTACGTAATGTCTTAGCGTGAGTAGATACGCATTCTGCTTCTCTATTTCGGGACGTAAATAGTTAAAAAATGCCTCTTTCTTCTCTTTTACATCTGTATAGGCAGAGAAGTTAGGCACCGGCTTTTTAGCTTCAACCGTTTGCGGTATATCTAAAATATCCGGTTCGTCCTCAGTAAAAATTATGGCGTTAATGACGATTACCGCCAATACGCCTAACGTAATGAGGACAATTTTAAAGGTTTCACGCTTATGCATCGAAGCTAGACTCATTCACATCGTTTTCAGATACTTCCGTGCTTACTCCCTGCTCGCCAATCAGTTCCTGATAGAGCAAGCCCATCATACTAAAATAAAAAGGTAATACCCAAATAAGTGAAAAGCCCAGCGTTAATGGCACCGACACAAACAGTAAAAAGAACACACCAAATATGCTGGCGATTTGAGCCCAGTATGCATTAAATACACGACACGACAGGATGATCGCGCTAATTGGCGTTAACTTTCTGTCAGCAACCAACATAAGTGAAAAGGACGAGGCTAAATAAAAATAAACGCCGGGTATAATAAGCAACATCATACCTAGTTGAACAAGAATACTGTTCACTAGCTGAGTTAGCGCCAGCAAAAATATCAAGGGGAAAAACTGGAATACGGTAAATACTGAAGTTTTAGTGCCGCGGGCAACAAAAACGCCCATCATATACAACCCCGTCAGCAGCGGGGCAACGATGCAGATTGCAACAATTTCTATGATAGACTGATGCTCGAATACATAGGTCCCATCGTCATTTATTGTGATGTACTGCTGAGCAAATACACCTAACACGACAAACGTCAAAAATAGAACAACACTTCCCTGCAGCAATGATGAAAAGTTTGCCTTTGTTAAACCGGCAGCGCGGCGCAATAGACCTTTGGTATCAAATTGATACTGTTTAGACAACGTATTGTTCAGGCGGTCTTGGTTTACGTCTTTCACACAACTCTCTTATCTTTATGAAAAATCGGCGCGATTATACCAATTCACAAAAACAAATGCCTGTTTGTAAGGTAAACAAACGTTAACCTAGTACTAATTTCGCAGCTAAACCGACGAGTAGCACCCCCATCGCACGGTCTAACCAATACCCTTTTTTACCAATAAGCTCAGCTACTTTACTGGTGCTCAAAAGGTATGAAAGAAAACAGAACCACAGTCCAGTAGCTATAGCTAAATAGATACCGTAGCCAAGTTTCACTGTAAATGGAGTATCAATACTAATAATTGCAGTAAACAATGAGAGGAAAAATAGCGTTGCTTTTGGGTTTAGTCCATTTGTGAGAAAGCCCATCCAAACTGCGCGCTTTGCAGATATGTGGGATGTTTTCTTTTCAGCGTTAACTGCCTGGTCCTGCTTTACAGGCCCGCTTCTAAGCGCACCAAACGCAAGGTACAATAAATAAGCTGCGGCGGCATAGCTAAATGTGGTGAATAACCATGGAGTAGTAGCAATAACCACACTAAGCCCCACTAACGAGTAAGCCACATGCAGTAATATAGCTAAGCCAATCCCTATACTGGTGTACATGGCGATACGTCTGCCATAGGCCACGCTGTTTCGAACAACCACCGCGAAATCTGGCCCTGGGCTAGCAACAGCCACAAGGTGTACCAACGCAATGGTAAGAAACTCATTCATATACTGCATGTTATGCGCCTCCTACAGCGCGTACTTTGACATTAATTGATCAACCCATTGTGGGACGATGTGAGAAGCAGGGCCTGTTAGCGATTCATCGAACAATGCATTAGTTACGCCCGGCGCCAAATTTGCCTCTATGGTGTGTGCGCCACTTTCTTTAGCGATCTGAACAAAACCCGCGGCAGGATAGACATTACCTGATGTGCCAATGGCAATAAACACATCAGCCTTTGAAAGCGCATCGTAAATCTCTTCCATGTACATGGGCATTTCACCAAACCACACGATATCCGGTCGTAAGGTTACTCTGTTGCAACACGGGCATTTAGTGGTGTGATCAAAACTATCACTCCAGTCAAAAGTCTGCTGGCTTATAGCGCAGCGCGCAGATAGCAGCTTGCCATGCATATGGTAAACAGACTGGCTTCCACCGCGCTCATGCAAGTCATCCACATTTTGAGTAACCAACATCAGGTTGCTACCGAACGCTTTCTCAAGTTTGGCCAGCGCCTCATGCGCTGCATTAGGATTCACGTCGTCTTGCTGTAACTGCGCACGTCGAGCGTTGTAAAAGCGATAAACTAAGCTAGGATTTTGTTCAAAAGCCTCTGGGGTGGCCACCTCTTCTACGCGATGATTTTCCCAAAGGCCGTCATTATCCCGAAATGTCTTTAATCCAGATTCAGCGGAAATACCCGCACCGGTAAGAATAACAATATTGGGTAGAGATTGATCAGATGGCATCAGGTTGTTCTTACTCTGTAGTTATAGCGCTAATTATACGATTAGCATGTTGTATATTTACTTCGTTAAAAGCCGCGACTCTTTACATATCTTTGACCACAGGATATTGAGTATCAGCGCCCCACTCTGACCAAGAGCCATCGTAGACTGAAACCTGAGTAGCGCCGCACAATAATGCCGCCACACCAATTATGCAGGCGGTAACGCCAGAACCACACGTACAAATAATAGGTTTGCGTAAATCGATATTAGCGCGGTCAAAAATAGCCTTAAGATGATCAACTGGCAAAAAATGCCCGCTTTTGAGTAAGGTGTCAAAAGGAATATTAAACGCTCCAGGCATATGACCTGAACGTACTCCTTCACGAGGCTCTGACACTTCTCCTTTGAATCGCGGCGCGCTACGCGCATCAACAAGTTGTGCTTCAGTATTTATTGCCTGAAGAACTGCACCGGAATTTGCGAACCAACCAGGCCTAGGTGTAGCTTGATAGGTTAATTTTCCGTATTGTTGTTGTTCTGAAACCGGCAGCGCTGCTTTTTCCCATGCAGGCTGTCCGCCATTTAATATATAAACATCTTGGTGGCCCAACGCTTTTAACATCCACCACACTCTTGGCGCAGAATATATTCCACGGGTATCGTATACCGTAATAGGTGTATTCGCTGTTATACCCTGATTACCAAGATAAATTGCAAGGTCATTTGCAGAAGGCATACTGTGAGGGAGACCTGTAGTGTGATCGCTACCTTCACTATCTAAGTCAAAGTCGACTGACGCAGGTAAAACCATTGCCGTGCGCGTATCTGGTGTTTTTGAAACGGGGTCGTCCATTAACGCTCGTACAAGCGTTACCGGCTTTTGTTGCATTACATTGGCTAATTCACCAACTGAGAGCAATACCGATGCCATTACATTCTCCTAAAAGGCACCCACATCAGTGAGTGCCCTGTAATACCCCGATAAAACAAATCGGTACGTATTCAAACACATTACATAGTTAGCTAACCAACTAACCTATGTTGCGGATCTACTTAGCTAAGAGCTGCGATAGCCGCGTCGTAATTCGGCTCTTCTGTTGTTTCTGCAACTTGCTCTGTGTAGACCACTTTGCCTTCGGCATCGATAACCACTACTGAACGAGACAGCAGCCCAGTAAGCGGCGCTGATTCAAAGGTTACACCATAGTCATCACCAAAGCTTGAGCGGAAAGTCGAGCCTGTAAGTACATTTTCAATACCTTCAGCACCACAGAAGCGACCCGCTGCAAACGGAAGATCTGCTGATACACAAATAACTGTAGTGTTATCCAATTTTGCTGCTTCTTCGTTGAATTTACGTACAGACATTGCGCATGTTCCCGTGTCGATAGAAGGGAAAATATTTAATACCACATTTTTTCCTGCAAGCTCAGACAGTGTTACTTCCCCCAAATCTGCTTTCACTAATGTAAAGTCTGGTGCAGATGTACCTACTTCAGGAAGCTGACCCTTTGTCGTAACTGTATTGCCTTGAAAAGTAACTGATGCCATTCGCTTTCTCCGTGTTTTGTTAATATGAAATAGTGGATGTAAAACAATACTTTCGCAAATAAAAGTGACGCTTTTTAAATGTTACTTTTAACCTGCGACTCTGCAAACGCAAGCTTATGCTGCAAATGCGGCTTACCTTTTAAATATTCCCGTCTAAACACACTGAAATAATGCGCTAAGGTTTGTGCCCCTTGCTTCTGTTCTGCAAGGTCTAAAACGCTAATACCAACTTCAGCAGTACAGTGTTGGAAATCATGGGTAGATTCGCGTAGTAAATAATCTGACGCTACGTCCATACTCACGCCCAACACAGGAAAGTCATGCAAGTAAGGGCTCTTCACGAACATTTTTTTTGCTTCACGCCACGTTCCATCCAAGAAAATAAATAGTAACGTTTTCCCAGTATTCAATGGTGGCGTATCAATACAACGTTCAGCTGCAGCATATTCGTGTGGAAATACCACGATAGGAAAATATTTTTCGTTACGAAGTAACGCCAATAGCGCCTCTTCTGGCTCGGTGCGCTTCCACAAGAATGCGTGGTTATCTTTAACCACATCCGCAATTAAACGACCGGTATTAGTAGGCTTATAATATTCGCCTTTGTACATCAAAAACAAAACCGCCACATCAGTGCCAGCCTCAGGCTTAAATTCACAAATACAGTTTTGCGTTGGAAGCAGACACGCCTCACAGCGAACTACTTTACTCCCACGCGCGTGGAATGGACGTTCAGCACGAGATAACTCGTCTAAACGAAGTGACATAACAGAATTCAAGATAGTACGTCTTTGCCAAAATTTTTACGGATTTTACCATAGTAATTGGTGATAAAAGAGCGCAATTGTCTTATCAATTTTTTGATTTAAAGTTTGGAGAATTGGGAGTAGATAAATGGTGCCCGGGGCCGGACTTGAACCGGCACGCTGTTACCAGCGAGGGATTTTAAATCCCTTGTGTCTACCAATTTCACCACCCGGGCATCGGGTTGCTTTTCAGCAAAGGTGTCAGGCGTAGAACCTGATGCTGCGTTGCAGCGTTTGGAGGCGGAACCCGGAGTCGAACCGAGATAGACGGATTTGCAATCCGCTGCATAGCCATTCTGCCATTCCGCCAGATGCGTCTGGCGCGTGATTAAAACTCATCTCTAAAAGATTGGAGCGGGAAACGAGATTCGAACTCGCGACCCCGACCTTGGCAAGGTCGTGCTCTACCAACTGAGCTATTCCCGCATGTCTTAATCGACCATTTCGTTTGGTTGATGTCCTCTCGAAATGTGGGGTGCATTCTACCTACCCATTCAAAACTGTCAACACAAAAAAGCGTTTAAATTGAGATAAATGCGGTTTTTTATGATCGTTTGCTATTTTTTTATTCACTTTGATTAAACCGCGATCAATTCTACTTTGTAGCACCACTTCGAAGGTGTGGCCACGCTGCTTTTGTATAAACAAACATTGACCAAATTGACAGCACTGCAGAGAAATATAAAAGAATATACCCCAAAGAAACCCAATAAATTGTTACGCCCATAAAGGTTTCTAAGCCTGAAAGTAAACCAATTAAGGCTAACATTTGCGCAGTTGTCTTTGCTTTACCTATAAAAGACACTTTAACCGCATCTCTTACGCCATTCGACCCCATCCATTCACGCAACGCCGAAACATAAATCTCACGAACCAATAGCGCTATAGATGGCAACGTGATCCAAAGATTTGCATAACTATGAGTAATCATAAGAAGAGCAGCGCCCACAATCAGCTTATCAGCAACTGGGTCTAAAAACGCACCAAAGGGTGTGGACTGCTGTAGTTTTCTTGCTAAATAGCCGTCAAACCAATCGGTAATGGCGGCAAGCCAAAAAATAAACGCGCCCGCCTCGTGTGCCCAGCGCCAATCAAGAAAATATACAACTACAAATACAGGAATAAGGATTACTCGGAATAAAGTAATACAGTTTGGAACAGTCCACATAAAAAGTACGTCTCGGTGTTATGCCTCTATGGGCGTTTTAGCGCGGTAGCGTATAAGCTCTGCATCTTTCATTTTTGTAACACATTACCTTAATTTGCAATGTAATGCTTGTTACTCATTCATTTATTGATGAAGATGATCATAAATGGTATCCGCCAACTCAGGGCTAATACCAGGTACGCTCGCAATCTCATCTTTGCTGGCTTTTTTAAGGCCTTGTAAGCCCCCCATAAATTTAAGCAGCGTTTGTCTTCGTTTAGCGCCAATACCCGGTATGCTTTCTAAACTAGACGTGGTTTTAACTTTTTGACGTCGGTTGCGATGCCCGGTAATGGCAAATCGGTGTGACTCATCGCGAATGTGCTGAATAAGGTGAAGCCCTGGCGAATGACTGTCCATGGGAAGCACCTGATGACTACCAGCTAGAATTAGCGTTTCTAAACCAGGCTTACGGGTAGTCCCTTTTGCCACACCTAAGAGCATTGGCTTTTTGTCATGCGGCCAGTCTTCAAAAAACGCTTCTGCTTGGGCAAGCTGGCCTTTGCCACCATCAATTAATAGAAGGTCTGGAATTTTTTGCACTTCTTTTACTGATTTGTAGCGACGTTTCAACGCTTGAGCCATGGCCGCGTAGTCATCACCTGGGGTAATGCCTTCTATATTATATCGGCGATAGTCACTTTTGTGCGGACCTTCACGATTAAATACTACGCACGAAGCCACCGTTTGCTGGCCAGACGTATGTGATATATCAAAACACTCCATGCGTTGAATAGGCGTATCAACTTCCAGAGCCGCTTCTAAGTCGAGATAGCGTGCGAAAACAGATTTTTGCTGGCTGTATTGAGCATCTAATGCAGTTTGTGCATTTGACTGAGCAAGTTGCAGGTACTTACGTTTCTCTTCTCTCGCCCCTTTAAAGAAATGCACTTTGTGCCCTGCCTCACTAGCAA
The DNA here is from genome assembly GCF_022348345.1 of Alteromonas sp. CNT1-28. Taxonomy (NCBI): domain Bacteria; kingdom Pseudomonadati; phylum Pseudomonadota; class Gammaproteobacteria; order Alteromonadales; family Alteromonadaceae; genus Alteromonas; species Alteromonas sp. CNT1-28. Next base: position 25,156 of record NZ_JAKREZ010000040.1, read on the forward strand.
GCACCTCTGCTATAGCATCTTCATCGCTTAAGGTGTTACTTAACACTATTTGCTTCGGGATCACTTTGTTGCCGGCCAAATAGAACTGCAGAAAGAAGGATTCAAAAACTTCTTGCTCATCGGCAGTATTAGGTACTTTAGGAAAATAGGCCTTGCTGCCTAACAGTTGCCCTTCGCGAATAAACATTACCTGAATACACGCCATATTGCCTTTTAACGCAAACCCAAACACATCCATCTCGTCTTGGGTACCGGCAACCCACTGTCGTTCCTGCACTTTTCTTAGCGCGTTTATCTGATCGCGGTAACGAGCCGCTGCTTCAAAGTTTAACGCTTCGCTGGCTTTTTCCATCTTTTCCACCAGCCCACCAATGACCTGCTGGTTTTTACCTTTTAAGAACAAGCGTGCAAAATTGACCTGCTCTTTATATTCTTCATCGCTCACATAGCCTTCTACACACGGCGCACTGCAGCGCTGCATCTGATACTGAAGACAAGGTCTACTGCGTGCTCGGTAATAGCTATCTTCGCACTGACGTACGGGGAAAATTCGCTGCATTGAACGCAAGCTTTCTCGCACCGACCACGCACTGGGGTATGGGCCAAAGTATTCGCCCTTTTTCTTTTGAGGGCCGCGATGAAAAGAAAGCCTTGGATGTTCGTGATCGGATAAGAAGATAAAGGGATAAGACTTGTCGTCACGCATGACCACGTTGTAACGCGGTTTGTATTTCTTGATGAAGTTGTTCTCAAGCAAAAACGCTTCGGTTTCGCTGTTTACAACCGTGACATCCATGTTCGCAATCTGACTAACTAGCGAACGCGTTTTGGCGTTATCAAGATTACTACGAAAATAGCTTGATACACGCTTTTTAAGGTTTTTGGCTTTTCCTACGTAAATAACCTCTTCCTGACTATTGTACATGCGGTACACGCCAGGTTGAGAGGTTAGATTCTTAAGAAATGCTGCTGAATCAAATGCAGACATAATCACTTTGACGTTGCGCGTCTAGTGACGCTTAAAAGGTGTTAGGATTGATAAGCTTATGGCGATAGGCCAAGTGCGTTAGCTCTACATCAGAATTTACGCCTAACTTTTGAAACATTCGGTAACGGTAAGTATTAACCGTTTTTGAGTTAATACTGAGTTCTCGGGCTATATCCGGCACTTTGTGACCTTCGGTTAATCGCATTGCTATTGTAAGTTCTCTACTCGATAGCTCGTCAAACGGATTATCCGAACTAGGCAATAACTTACCGATGGCTATGCTATTGGCCACTTCTTGATCAACATACTTTTGTCCTGCCGCAACTTTATGGATAGCGCGTATTACTTCGTCTGGCTCTGCATCTTTTGTCAGAAAACCGTATGCGCCTGCGTCCATAACTTGCATTGGAATAGGACTTTCCTTGTGCATCGAAACACAAATAACACGCGTATTTTCAGACATACGAACAATTTTCTTTGTCGCTTCCAGTCCGCCAATACCGGGCATATTCACGTCCATGAGTACCACATCTGGCGCGTTTTTTCGGCACAAAAGTACCGCGTCTTCACCGTTCTTCGCTTCTGCGAGGATAGTAAAATCGTCTACGTCTTCCAGAATCCGGCGTATCCCTGTTCTGACCAAATCATGGTCATCTGCTAGGATTATTTTTATCACTCTAGTATCTCACTGACTTCAGTTTTACATACAACTGGAATAAAGACTGATAATGCTCATTAATGAGAAGTATTACCAGCCTCTAACCTAATCCGAGTCATCATACCACGAGATAAGAATTCGTGAAGTAGAGATACACAATTTGAAACTAAATTATTGATCTAGATTACTTTTAGGCAGCTATTTAGGTAATTCAAACCACAAGGCCACACTTTCCTCTGAGGCTTTCAGACGAATGATGTCTTGCTCGTAAATACCCAAAGCATCGCCTGCCCCTATTTCAACTGCATTCGTTTCACTGTCTACCATAGCCTGTACATTACCGCTAATCATGTGAAGGTAACCCTTTTGGTCTTCGGTGCCATGCTCCCATGTTTCGCCAGCTTTCAACGTTAAACGGCTGATTGCCGCATTTTGCTTAATGCGTAATGACCCTTCCCTACCGTTATCACTTACTAATAATTCAAGCTTTGAATCATGGTTATTTCCACCCGCCTGTTTGCCAAAGGTTTTTTGCGCATAGCTGGGCGTACCGCCTTTTTCATTGGGCACAATCCAAATTTGCAGAAAGTTAACAGGCTCTTCAGTAGAAGGGTTAAACTCTGAATGCATAATACCCTTACCTGCACTCATTACTTGCACGTCACCCGCAGGCACTACGTACTCGTTACCGGTATTATCTTTGTGCTTTAAAGCACCGCTCACAACATATGAAATTATCTCCATATCTCTGTGACCGTGGGTTTCAAAACCTCTGCCGGCCTGTACAACATCGTCATTGATAACCCGTAGCGCTGAAAACCCCATATGTTTTGCATCATAATAATGTCCAAACGAAAAGCTATGTTGGCTTTTTAGCCAGCCAAAGTTCACTTTTCCTCTTTCATTCGCTTTTCTCAAATACATCATCTTGCATTCCTTATAACCGTAAGCCGCCACTGACTCTTCTGCCCAACAGGAGTAACGCTGGGCGATAGAACATGTGTTAAGGGCTAATTATTTAATAAGGTCATTTTAATCCTCTTTAATAGAAATAAAATGTCATATATTTGAGCTTATTATTCTAATATTTAGAATTAAAGTAACTATCGGCCAACAGATGCGGGTTAAGCTACGCTAAGAAATAAAGCACAGTCTTTGCAGCGCGGTTTCTACAACCGCAGGGTGACAGGCTAAATTTAGCCTAATATGGTTTGGAGAACCAAAGGTCGCGCCATCGTTACCTATCACGCCTCGCTCAATACATCCTTCCACAGTGGTCACGGGTGAATATTTGAGAGGTTGACGAGAAGCGTCACCTAAAGGAGCTTCATCCACAGAAGCGATACCGTTCGGCTGTGTTAAATGCGAAGGGAATGTTGAAAGGTCTAGCCACAAGAAATAACCAGCGCTGCCCATTGTATAATTAACATATAAACCATAGTGCTCAAAGAAGCGCACAACAAGCTTTCGGTTGAAGCTCAACGCACTTTTTACGTTGTCTAACCAAGTACTTCCCTTCTCATAGGCGGCAATCAACGCAACTTTTCCTAAGTTACTTGCGTTAAGATGCCTGCTATTAATAGCTTGGGCAAACGTCTCTCTGATCGTTCTATCCTTAATGACCGCATATGATGCACCTGGAATACTCGCTAGGTTAAACGCCTTTGATACGCTATTGATGTGGATAATGCGTGGCAGTTGATGAGTATGGATGTTGCCACCGTTTTGACTTTCTTGGCGCCTCTCGCTCTTATTGCTTACCTCTGCACCAAACATGGGGATTAGCGTTGGTTCATTTGACGAGTTAAATGCAAACTCGCTGTGCACCTCATCAGTGATCATTAAAATATCGTTCTTGGCGCAGAAGCTCATAATAACACGCTGCTCTTCTGCACTTAACACTGTACCTGTAGGGTTATTAGGATGGCAAATCACGAATGCGGCCGCAGCACTATAGAAGGCTGAAGTATCTATAGTTGCGTTAACACCTTCGACGTCTTCCTGACGACTCTTGTCGCTATCCTTTGTCGCGGCAACTTCAGAAAGCTTAGTCTGAATTTGACGCGCGTTTTGAATGACTGGAATAGATACTGGCGTTAAGCCGTTATTATTAATGGCCTCTGTTAAAGGGGAATAGGTTGGTGTTAAAACCATGACTTTTTGACCAGGTTGGCAAAAAGTGTGAAGCGCAACGTCTATTGCTCCTATTGCGCTCGCAACATCCACAACATCACCACTTTCTACTTTAAAGCGACCACTTTTTTGCGTGGTACGCTCAAAACGTTTTGCCACCGCGTCACCGATATCAAGGGACTGATATCCATAAGTAGAGCGAAGGTTTTGTGTAATCGCGCTGAGAATTGCATCACAAGGCGGGATGTCCATATCCGCTATCCACATTGGAATGGGGTCTTGCTGAGACGCGACAACGTTCGCTTGAGATGAAGACGCGCCCTGCAAGCGGCGAAATATCGCTGAATATTTAAGACGAGTTTGATCGAGTTTCAGGTGAGAAGGTGCCTGCCATACATCCTTGTAAAGCATAAACTCGCTTTGCATAGCGTTGAACACGGGGAGATGGCTTAACGCGTTGCTCACCTTCACATTATCCTATCTATATAGCCTTACGCATTTACTATTGGCTAAAGGCCTTCTGAAATCTATTATATTTATAAGCGCGAAACACGCGTACCGCGCTCACTTTATACTGTACACACACTTTAATAGACACCGTGTTATTCTATCTTTTCAAACATGTTAAATTCAGAAAGCGTATGTTGGTATTTCCGCTTTGTTTCTCGAATGACAAATGGAATGTCTTTAGGTTCAGCAATTCGTTTAAAGCTCTGACCTAATGCATCTTCAAGCGCCTGAGTAGAGCTAAGCGTTTCACCATTTTCATCTTTGTAGCCGCCCAACCATTCACTTCTTTCGGTATACTCTTCCAACCATGTAAAGGGACTGGCGACAACGAGCAATCCACCTTTATTTAGCCGCGTGGCCATGTCCGTTAATACCTTTCTTGGACTATACACTCTATCAATAAGGTTGCCTAAGAAGATCAAGTCGTAGCCTGTGAATTGCGGCTTCAAATTACACGCATCACCTTGTGCGAAAGCAACGTTGTCTACACTGTCGTCTAAACCGAGCGCAGAGAGCTTGCGCGCCTTAAACGACGTAAGTTCACCTTCTTCTATAAGGTTATAGCGTATTTCACCACGCTCTTGCATCTCAAACGCTGTTTTTATAAAGCGTGCAGAAAAATCGATGCCATCGACATGTTCGAAGTATTTTGCAAGTTCAAAGGTAGACCGACCAACGGCACAGCCCAAATCTAACGCTTTAACGTGTTGACGCCCTTGCATAGCGTCAATACAAAACTGCGCACTGGCTTTAGCAAAATTAGGGACGCCGTAGTACTCGTCGCCGTAATGGAATTCACTGTATTGCGAAACCTGTGTATCACTTTCATAATCAAAATCGTTCACTGCTATAACTCGCTTTCCTTGAACATACCGAAACCCCGCGTGCTGAAAGAAGTGGCGCCTAAAAGCGTAACGACTATCTTTCATTGCTTCGTTACCTGTAGATGCCCAACTACCGCCTTTAATGAGGTTATGCTTATTGTCGAATGTGGGTGTCGTAAAGTCGTCATATAAAGGATGAACGTTAAAGCCCTCAAACGGATAGATGGGTGTTTCTGTCCATTGCCATACGTTGCCAACAACATCATAAAATTCGCCGGACTTATTAACATTAACAGGTTCACTCGACGCATACTTTTGCAGCGCTATATTAAATCCTTCGCTGTATACGGTTTGTGTTACACCAGCCTGCTGACGTAACGCTTGCCATTCATTTTCAGTCGGTAGACGGATAAGCTCACCCGTTTTTTCACTCAAGTAGTTACAAAACGCTTTCGCTTCATGATAATTCACATCCACAGGCCAATCTAAAGGTAGTGGATGCTCTTCAAGCATGCTGCGATATAAATAATCATCACCCTTTTTTATCCAAAATACAGGGTGCTGAGCTTTAGTATATTCACGCCACTTATTACCTTCAGCCTCCCAATATTTTGCGTTGTTATAGCCGCCGTCTTGCACAAACGATAAATACTCACCATTACTTACAAGAAATTTAGACGCACTAAACTCACTAACGGATTCTTGCTGAGAGCCATATTCATTGTCCCAGCCGTAATAAGCACTATCCCACGCTTTGTCATTTATAACTTTCTGTGCCGGAACGGTCATTAAAACATTAGCCTCTAACGCTTCAGCCTTAGTTTGCATAGTGCTACATGCAGGCCATTCTGGGCTGGGGCGTACCGATGCAATGGGAAGCTGTCGGATTAGAACAGATGAGGTTTCTAAATGAATACGTTCATGCTCTATTCCCATAACAACGGGCCACATTGGGCTTTCCCAGTCAATAGGCATGCTGAAAGACATGGTATCTATTAAATCGCATACCAACGTGCGCACTTGATTACGATATTGACGTACCTCTTCCACCTTCGGCCAGTCGTAATTTTCATCGCTAAGATCATCCCAACTCATTTCATCAACACCAATGGCAAATAGCGATTCAAATTTTGGGTTAATGCGCTCGTTTATTGCCTTAGACAGTACTAATTTATTGATAAAGAAAGTAGCAGTATGACCAAAATAGAAAATTAACGGATGGCGCAACTTTTCAGGTCGTTGATAAAATACGTCATCACTGGCAAGACAAGAGAAAAGCGATTCGTAGGTATCAAAGGAATCCAGGAAATAAGCCTTTATTTCTTGTCTCTTTTGCTCAACTGTTCCGTCCCGTAAATTAAGTGTGGGCATTGCCTGCATAATGTCCTCTCGATTTTTGTTATTACTACCAACTGCGTAGGACCAGCGCCATAAAAATAAAAGAAGAGCGCTTTAAAATGCCGTAATGATTTCAGTTGATTGTAAACCTTTTTATATATATCAAGCTTTTGTGAATAAAGCGCGACATAACTAGGTTTTTATGAAGTGTTTTGTAGTTACAAGATACAGACAGGATGAGATCAGAAAATATTTCACCCATAAAAAAACCCGCAACTAAGTGCGGGTTTTTCGTATTTGGCGGAGAGTGAGGGATTCGAACCCCCGGTGGGTTTGACCCCACGTCTGATTTCAAGTCAGGTGCATTAAACCGGGCTCTGCCAACTCTCCTGAAGTGACGCTTATCTTAATGATTTACGTGACGCTGTAAAGCACTAATTTCAATTAAATCAATCAACTGGTGAAATATTCACCTTTTCGCAAGAATAATAACCATCTTGGTAGAAAATGACCTGCGTTCTCATTATTTAAAAACACGATTAGCGTTAACCTACTATAAATGCACGTAAAACTTAAAACGAAGTTTTTTAAAAGCGATTGAAGTTCTCACTCAAAAATTCTCATTAGGTATTCTATGCACGTCGACAGTTCATGATGCCAAAATGATAATGTTCGTTTAGCTTTGAACAATATAGTTTTGCGTAGGTTTCACTCTTGGCTATAGCCATATACTAAAGCGAGTAAATTTAGCCCATAAAAAAACCCGCAACAATGTGCGGGTTTTCATAATATGGCGGAGAGTGAGGGATTCGAACCCCCGGTGGGTTTGACCCCACGTCTGATTTCAAGTCTTTATGTGGGACTGTAAAGCACTAATTTTAACATTTTTACTCAAACGACCAATTGATAATCAAAGTGTTCAAAATTTAATTGCTCTCGTTTAACGCAACCGGTATCCAATCAGGTGTTGCACTGACGCGGCAATGTGAAGCACTGATCAATCACACCACATAAACATGCTTGCAGGTTTGGTTAGAAGCGTTAAAGAAAGAGCTTTATCAGCTGCTCTATTGTTAACGCCATAACAAACATGGAGTGGAAGAAGGTGCTCTTCTCTAGGGTGGGCGTATCGCGCATCCGGCGCGCTGTACCATTCAACAAGACGAGCTTTGCGTTCATTCTCGCTGTAGGCACTGGTCTGCATAGTTGTCTGAAGCCAGTTATTAAAGCGCGTTGCTTTTCGCATTGCCTCACCGGAGCTATCAAAAAAGCCCTGCATATTGTGAAAAGAAGACCCCGAGCCCAATACTAAAATATTCACTTCGTTCTTTGCTTCACTATTAACAGGCTCTACCCCGAGTTCAACAGCTTTCCTAATTGCTTCCCCCAATAGCACATGCTTTTCCGAATCCAAATCAGACGTAATGGATAGTTGAATACAAGGCACATCGGCACTGGGATACATAATACTTAGGGGAATGAACATTCCATGATCGAAACCACGTGCCCTATCCTCCCGTACAGCGATGCCTTGCCCTGCTAAACGCTTTAGTAATAAAGTTGCGAGTGCTACTTCCCCTTTGGCCGGATATTCAAGGGAATACGCCTCTTTAGGGAAGCCATAATAGTCATAAATCAAGGAAGGTTCTGGGTGAGTAGTTACACAGACTTCAGTATCTTCCCAATGGGCACTAATCACTATGACTGCATCAGGTTTGGGTAAATCTGTTGATAATGCTTTGAGCGCTTCAATCATTTCAATGTGATAGGCAGGCATTCTCGCCTCTCCTACTGACTGCATTTCAAGAAGTGGAAGCGGCCCTCCACCATGAGAAATATAAGCGGTGTTAATTCTCACAGACGGGCGAGTTTTCGTTCGCTGTTGCATAAAACCATACCTTGTTAGATGTAGAGAATACCATTCCTGCATTCCCACGCTTCGCTAGGAAACTTGCCAGCGTTTTATGAGTGGGCAATTATCAATGCGGATTGATATAAGGGCTCTATAGCCATTGAAACCGGCGCATTTGGGCCGGTTTCGTTAGTCGTCGAATCTCACAACCGCTATTTATTAAGCTTGTGACTAATAAGAGAGTCGATTGAAAGTTTACCGCCACCTTGAATAGCTAGCGCACCTGTTGCAGCAAGTAACGTTAGTGCAAACTCGTAACCGTTGTTAGTCATAAATAAACCGTTTGCTGCATGTACACTAAAAATCGCAATCACCATTGTGAATGCACTTACTAAAGCGGCTGGGCGTGTTAGAAAACCTATAATAAGCGCTAGCCCGCCAAAAAACTCAGCGCTGCCGGCCAGCAATGCCATTAAAAAGCCTGGCGCTAAACCAATGCTTTCCATCCACTGACCTGTGCCTTCTAGTCCATAACCACCAAACCACGCAAAAAGCTTTTGTGCGCCGTGTGCGGTAAGAATAATGCCCACAGGCACACGTAAAACCAAACTAGAAATACTGCTGTTAGAAGTAAAAATGTTTTTCAGAAATTGCTTGTTCATTGTTGAATCCTCAAAGTCTCTCGTAATTGAAAGTGTCATATCTAAAAAGTGATGAACGCTCCGCCTGACTTCATTGAGTTGGCACAGCGCTAACCTGATGCATATAGAATAGTTACCAACACCTATTGAATAAAGCGGTTAAATATTGAATGATTACCAACAATTTGTTGTTTATAGAGACGAATGGCTAAACGATGGATAAATTATCGCTACTGAAAACCTTCTGCGTTGTTGCGAATGAAGGCAGTTTTACAAAAGCTGCAGAAAAGCTAGACACGTCAAATCAACTCGTAAGCAAGTATGTTGCCGCATTAGAGAAGCAACTTGATACGCGTTTATTCAATCGCACTACAAGAAAAATTCACCTAACCGAGGCTGGTCAACAGTGTTTGCAACATGCAAATCATATTCTTGAAAGCGTAACCGATATGGAAAGTCAGCTTGGGTTGCTCAATACAGAAGCAAAGGGAGTTCTGCACGTAAGTGCCCCTGTCTCTTTCTCAACATTACATTTAGCGAGTGCACTCAGTGCGTTTCAACAAGCACACCCTCACGTATCGATAAACTTGCAGCTAAACGATAGAAAGATTGATGTGATAGACGAAGGCTTTGATGTAGCAATACGTGCAGGTCACCTAGCTAACTCTTCGCTGGTGGCCAAGAAAATCACAACGATAAAGCTGGCCCTGTGCGCTTCACCAGCCTACCTGGAAAAATATGGCACACCGCAACATCCAGCTGAATTAAAACCTGAACACTATCTTGAGTACTCCTACGTCAACTACGATAACGATAAATCAGCGCTTATTGCGGCGCTCAAAGCAAATGCCCAGACTGTGACGCCTAAACTAACCGCCAATAATGGAGAAGTCCTAACCAATGTAGCAAAGCAGGGTGAAGGTTATGTACTTCAACCTACCTTCATTGCCGGTGAAGCGCTCAAAAACGGGGAACTCGTGTCCATACTGGACGATTTCGTACCGCAAGCTATCTCTTTGTATGCGGTCTATCCTCATCGTAAGCTCATTTCTAATAAGCTAAGGGTTTTCATTGACTTTTTATCAAGCTATTTTGAAAGTACGCCCTACTGGGACAAGTAAATCGCGGTACGCGTAACGCTTAATTTATGTGGTAAAAACGTAACTTCAGTGGATGAGTGATATCAGCATAATAAATTAAATAAAAACGGCGTGGAGAAACACCTCCGACGCCGTTCGCGTAATAGCATATCTGGTTTCAGTAAATTGAACTTTAAAGAAGTATCCTTACCCTAAAGCCCTCATCACATTCTGAAGGTTTCCATAATCGCGGGCACACCCGGGAACATACCAATTAGTGCCATAACGGTACATAACACCAAAAACGTAATTCCTGGAATTAGCCAACGCCCTGCTTTGCCGAGCTCTCCAGCTCTATCTTTGCACCCAACGAGCCCCAAATTATCCAAAAGCATAGTAAAAGACCATCCGAATACTGGATTAACTAGTACAGAGGAGATCACCACCAATGCGGCAGATTGCGTCGTTTTACCTTCACGCGTCATTTGCATACCGGCTTCCATTAGCGGCAGAAAGACCCCAACAATAAGCGCTACACAAAGCACTGGCGGCCAAATTGCTAGATCCATGGGGTAACCCCAAAGTGCCGCTACAACGCATAAAAAGCCAGTAACTAATGCACCACCGGGTATGGGTCTGCGCGCGATTGAAGCCGGAATAATGTAGGTCCCCCACGAAGATGAGATATTCCCCCCTCCCAGTAGGCTTCCCACCGCCTGACGACTAGATGCAGCAATCATGGTGTCATCTATATTCATGTGCGCTCGTTCACTTTTTTTAGGGTAGCTAAGCTTTTGGAAGACTTGATGACCTAAGAAATCTGGCGACCACATAGACACAGCCAGCACAGCAAAAGGCAGCACAGCAATGAAATGTGACCAGTCTGGCAGGCCTAGTTTCCAACCTGTGTCTTCCCCCCACCAATAAGCAGGGTTCAAGTTAGGCATACCCGGCGACGTTGTGAACTCAAATGGCGCACCGAAGGAAAACGCAATGACCGCCGCCATCACCGCACCAAGCGGAATGGCTAGCCAGCGCTTTTGAATATGCTCTAGCCATGCATACATTAAGATAGTGGCAATGATCACCACGAAGGCTAAGTAAGCCATATCGAAGCTTTCTGCCCACGCAAAGAGTTTCTTCACCTGGCCTGTAATGCCAATAAACCCTAAATACAACAGCAACCCACCGCATACACCGTTACTGGTTAGCCTAGCAAGCACACTGCCGCCCTTCGTTATTCCTAAAATAAAACCAAAGAGTCCAATGAGCAGACCGAGCGCCATGGGATGACCGCCAGATGCAACAATAAGGGGTACCAAGGGCAGTAAGGGGCCGTGTGTACCTGCTAAATTAGCTGACGGGTTCAGAAAACCGGAAATCAGAACAACGAACAAGACTGCTGCAATGAGTAATTCAAAGCGCACGTTTTCAATAACAAACTCAGGAGATAGCCCTAGCGGTGCTGCGAATGCACCTACTACGGCGGCAACCATAACGATTTTTCCTATGGTCGCCGCCATGCCTGGCACGAAGTCTTCCCACTCAACGCGGTAGTCTTTACCAGGCAGGTTCAACCGCCAACGTTTTGGAGAAAGTATTTGAAGTTCGTGATTTAAATATTCGTCTCTTGATTTAAAACTACTGCTCGGTTTGTGGAGATTTTGATAAGAAGAACTTTCTTGTGACACATAACACCTTTAGATTGCGCGAAGAAAAGCGCAAGCCTAAACATGTGAACGGAATGTAACAATGCGACTGTGGTCTTATACGAAAGTCTAACGTGGAAGACGGGCATAAAAAAACCCGCAACAATGTGCGGGTTTTCATAATATGGCGGAGAGTGAGGGATTCGAACCCCCGGTGGGTTTGACCCCACGTCTGATTTCAAGTCGCTGCGTATCTTAATGATATTTTTATGACTGTAAAGCGAAAAATTAAAAAAGTTGTCTAAGTGCCGAGATTTCAATCAAATAGACTGTTTAGCACGTATAAGAGATGTTTTTATATTCACCTGACACCATTTTCATCTGAAACTACTTGAAAATGGGAACTAAAACCCATACAACATACACTAAATAATTGTGTACCATTTTGGTCATATCATAAGTCCTGTTGGAGGAAACAATGGATCAACGTTCGATGTATTCAAGTGCATCTCAACCATCGGTATTGCAGACGAACAAGGTTCTACGCAACACCTATATGCTGCTTGCGATGACACTGGCGTTTAGTGCGGTTTGTGCTGGTATAGCAATGGCAGTAGGCATTTCTCCTATGATGTCTCTTGTTATGACTATCGGCGCTTTTATTACGTTATTTGTAGTTCAGAAAAAAGCTGATTCAGCATCTGGTATCTACTGGGTGTTTGCATTCACAGGTTTAATGGGTGCATCACTAGGTTACACGCTTAATTTCTATCTAGGCGTTGCGGGTCCAGGCTTGATCATGGAAGCGCTGGGTGCAACAGCCCTTGTATTCTTCGCGCTATCTGGCTACGCGTTAACCACTAAGAAAGACTTCTCGTTCATGGGCGGCTTCTTGGTTGTAGGCCTAGTTGTAGTGCTTGTTGCGGCAATTGCGAACATCTTTTTCGCAGTTCCAGCGGTAAGCTTAGCAATCAGTGCAGCGATTGTGTTTATTATGTCAGGTTTCATCTTGTTTGATACAAGTCGTATCATCCACGGTGGTGAAACAAACTACATTCGTGCAACAGTTTCGCTATACTTGAACATATACAACTTGTTCACGTCTATCCTTCACCTTCTAGGTGCGTTTGGTGGCGACGATTAAAACAGCGTTAAAGGTTTAAAGAGAAACACCCCTTAACCGGGGTGTTTTTATTTGTATGGCAGAATATTCAGTACTTATCACATCATCACCGTTTCAAGGCGATACAGCGTTACGCGCCCTCTCCTTTGCACAAGGTGTAATCGATAATGGTGATGTAATAAACAACGTTTTCTTTTATAGCGAAGGTGTACACCACACCAATAACTTAATGCTAAAGACGGGCGACGAGCTGTTCGTACTTGATAGCTGGAAGACTCTAGCGACTGAGCACAACGTGAAATTACTTGTATGCATTACCGCCGCCGTTAAGCGAGGTATTGTTAGTGAGTTAGAGGCGAAAGAGAATGGGTTGTCTCAGGCCAACTTAACCGCGCCTTTCGAGCAAGCTGGCTTGGGCGAATTCTTCACTGCGCTCCATGATTGCAACAGGTTGGTACAATTCTAATGGCGCAACTACTTATTAGGTTTACGCAAAGCCCTTTTTCCAATGCTAAAAGCCAAGACGGTTTAGATTTTGCGCTTGCTGCAACAAACTATGGGCACGATGTTAAAGTGCTTTTTGAAAGCCAAGGTGTACTGCAGCTTGTTAAGGCAGCGTCTACCAAAGGACTAAAAAATCACACCAAACGTTTAGCTAGCATGCCGTTTTTCGATATCGAAGAATGCTTTGTGTGTAAAGCAAGTGCAGATACCTACGACATTGAGCAGGTTCTTTCAAATAACAGTTTAGTTGATGAGTTAGACTGTGAGTGGATAACCCCAGAAGAAAAAGTCACGCTTATCCAAAGCGCAGATCATGTGGTGACATTCTAATGCTTATTACTATTTCAACGCCAAATTTGTGCACTGAATACAAACAGCTTATTGAAGCCACTTATGAGCAATCGACTTCTACTTATGTTGTATTTGTTGGTGATGGCGTTTATGCCCCTGCATTAAACATCGCGTTTTTTGAGCGGCTGGCCAATACGGTAAAAAGTACGGTAGAGAGTACGACAAAAGGCACGGCAAAAGACATACCAACGCTAAACCTGTCGTTCTTGAGTACAGATGCGGATACCAGGGGCGCAAATCTTCCCGAACATTTTAATCCAATTTCCCACAAAGAACTTGCTGCAATATCAGCAAAAAATCAGCACTGGATACCCCTTTCATGACACAAGAAACCTATAGCTTCAATTATAAAGGGCAAGCGATCCCTACAGACAAAGCCGGGTATTTACTCGACTATACCCTTTGGGAAGAAGATATGGTTGAGTTGCTGGCGCAAGAAGAGAACATTGATTTAACCGAAGCTCACTGGGAAGTAGTGCGCTTCGTACGTGCATTCTATGAAGAGTACGAAACCAGCCCAGCAATTCGTGCTTTGGTGAAAGCTATGGCCAATAAGTTTGGGCCAGAAAAAGGTAATAGCCGCTACCTGCAGCGACTCTTTAAAAAAGGCCCGGCTAAGCAAGCCACCAAACTGGCTGGCTTACCAAAACCTGCGAAATGCTTATAAAGGCGAATACACATTATATTCAAAGTGCTAGCGTCCTCCGGCTAGCCCTCTGCTAAAAGCACTTGTTGACTTGCTTCTCGGGTTGAAACCCGATTTAAGGTAGCTATCAGAAGAGCCACCCTATTGTTAACTATTTTAGCTTTGGTGTTGATATTGCAACTCCCCTCTTACATTAGCGTTTTATCTCGGGTTTCAGGCATATTTTTCATACTTGCCTTTTACCGAACTCCATAAACGTGAATGTTTTACATAAATGGACATAGGAGGCTGTATGACAGTTCAAAAACACTACGTAATTGTGGCCAACCACGACGACGCCATAGCTTACACCTATACCAACCACGGAAGTGCACTTGTTGAAGTAAAGAAGTGGCACAATGAGTTTAGTGGCGCGAGTGACCAAGACATTTATACAGATAAACCCGGCAGACAATCCGCTCCCGCTTCGCAAGTACCAGGCGTTGATAGCATGAATCGAAAAGATGCCGCCGAACTCGAAGATGAACGATTTGCCAGTGACATTGCTGACTGGCTAGATGGTGAGCGTAAACGAGGTGCGTTGGGCTCTATAGATATTATTAGTGGACCTGGATTTCTTGGTAAATTGAGAAGCGGAATGTCATCTCAATGTTCAGACGTCGTCGACAAAGAAGTGAAAAAGAATGTTTTAGGCGCGGACGAAGAAACCTTGCTTTCCTACCTTAAATAAAACGTTATTTAGTAGTTAGATTGTCACAGGCGGCTGTTGTCATTGCCGCCTTCTCTTACTCGCATATAAGTAAAAGTTAGCGGTTTTCGTTAGCTTTTAACACATTAACCTCACCGATTGCCTCGGCGCTTTTAAACGTCTTTACTCGCGTGACTTCAAGATCGGTATAAATACGAGGATTATTCAAAATATATTCTACCTCATTGTTCAATGAGCCTTGTGTGTCAGCCGCTAACCACGCATTTATCGCATGTGCACTATGGGGAAGAAAGCAAGGAATGGATTTTTCATGATACTGGCTAAATCCCTCTACGGGTGGGCGCGTCACTACTGCACAGGAAAATAGGCCATTACTAAACCGCCGGTATACCGCGCCAATTAACAATACACCAGTAGCCGGTTTCATTAAATAGTGCGCTTTTCCTTTACCAAGTGGGTTTGACTCCCCTACTGCAGTTGCGACAACCACAGCTCGTCGTTTACGAA
The DNA here is from genome assembly GCF_022348345.1 of Alteromonas sp. CNT1-28. Lineage (NCBI taxonomy): Bacteria > Pseudomonadati > Pseudomonadota > Gammaproteobacteria > Alteromonadales > Alteromonadaceae > Alteromonas > Alteromonas sp. CNT1-28. Next base: position 40,668 of record NZ_JAKREZ010000040.1, read on the forward strand.
TGAACTTGCTCCAATAAGGGCTATCGAGATTTCGAGCGTTAAATGTTGTTCTATCACCTACGGTAAGCGCGTTTCCATTAGGTTTTGCGTCAAACCACCACGTTGCATCGATGGTGCGATCACCAGATACAATTAAATTGGTAATTTGTCGTTCTGGCACTTTTCCAAATGCAGGATAAAAGTTAATAACATTGCTTGTGGAAGATTCATTGACAAAAAGCGGTATCGTTTGTGTGAGACCCACTTCTTCAAGTATCGCAATAACGTCAGGTGAGTCAGTAATACGCTGTATAAATCCGCACATAAACAATATCCATCAGTTATACACAAAAAAATCCGATACGACTACTCATATCGGATTTCATATTATTAGTGGCGGAAATGATTCGCCACTTCAAAGTGGGTTAATTGCTTGCTTTAATAACTTCTTGGCCAGCCATGTAAGGCACAAGCGCCTTTGGAATCGTAACGCTTCCATCTGCCTGCTGATTGTTCTCTAAAATAGCAACAAGCGTACGCCCTACTGCTAAACCAGAACCATTCAATGTGTGCAGAAGTTCTGTTTTATTCGTTTCTGGGTTACGGAACCTAGCCTGCATGCGTCGTGCTTGGAAGTCCAACATGTTTGAACATGAAGAAATTTCACGATAGGTATTTTGTGCAGGTAGCCATACTTCAAGATCGTAGGTTTTACATGCACCAAAGCCCATATCACCAGTACAAAGCAACACTTTGCGGTACGGTAATTCTAGCTTTTGAAGAATAACTTCTGCGTGTCCTGTAAGTGCTTCTAGTGCGTCAAAGCTATCTTCCGGCTTAACTAACTGTACAAGTTCTACCTTATCGAACTGATGCTGACGAATAAGGCCACGGGTATCACGACCGTACGAACCAGCTTCTGAGCGGAAGCAAGGCGTATGCGCTGTCATTTTCACAGGCAGCGTTTTCGCATCTAATATTTCATCGCGTGCGATATTAGTTAGCGGAACTTCTGCAGTTGGAATTAGGCTAAGCCCCTGTCCTTCTTCAGTTGCTGGCTTGGTGTGAAATAGGTCTTCGCCAAATTTAGGCAACTGACCTGTGCCATAAAGGCTGTCAGCGTTAACCAAGTAAGGCACATACATCTCTTGGTAGCCATGTTCTTGTGTATGGGTATCTAGCATGAATTGAGCAATTGCACGATTTAGGCGAGCAATATCGCCGCGCATCACTACAAAGCGGCTTCCCGTAAGCTTACTTGCGGTAGCGAAATCTAAGCCGTTGTTTAAGCCTTCAGCCACATCAACATGATCTTTAACTTCAAAATCAAACGTGCGTGGTTCGCCCCATCGAGAAATCTCAACATTGTCATCTTCGTCTTTACCCGCTGGTACAGACTCGTGTGGCAAATTAGGAATGCCTTGCGTAAGGGTGTTAATTTCTTCCAACAGTTCGCTAAGTTCCGCTTTAGCGGCGTCAAGCTCGTCACCAAGCTTACCCACTTCAGCCAATAGCGGTGCAATATCTTCGCCCTGCGCTTTTGCTTTACCAATGGATTTACTTCGTACGTTACGCTCGTTTTGCAGATCCTGTGTTCTGGACTGAAGTGTTTTTCTTTTTTCTTCAAGCGAACTGAAAGCTGCTACATCGAGGTTAAAACCACGGGCAGCTAATCGCTTAGCTGTTTGTTCTATATCGCTTCGCAAACACTTTGGATCTAACATGTGTTTCTAATTATCCTTTCATCAATTGAATGGCTAGCCAACCTGCTATTAGGCAAGCGCCAACGTTAAGAAATACATTTGCTGCGGCTTTAAGCCACAACCCGTTTTCTAATAAAGTTAAGGTTTCAACGGAAAATGTTGAGAATGTAGTAAAGGCACCTAATAGCCCTACACCGATAAGCGCTCGGTAAGGAGAGTCGCTTAAATCATGACGTTCGATAAAACCGTACAGTAATGCGAGTGCAAACGACCCGACCACATTCACCGTTAGTGTACCAAACGGCATGTGTTTTCCAAATAAGGAATCAACACTTGTGGTAACAAAATAGCGTAAACAGGCGCCGGTCGCACCGCCAGCGGCAATAAAACAATACAAAGCTAACCCTTGAGGCACGAAAACTCCCTAGCGCATTTTTTTATTAACTAATTCATATAATCTGAACTAGTTGAGTTACATGTCTGCAACTTTACCTTTTATTGTTACTTCTCGCATTAAGTGAATCGAGAAATTCACGCTTGGCTTTCAAAGCTTTCTCTAAACCGCGTTCATTAGGGTTATACAAGCGAGTTCCGGTAAGGCTTTCTGGGAAGTAAGACTCACCCGCGGCAAACGCGTTCGGCTCGTTGTGAGCATAGCGGTAACCATCGCCATGACCGAGCTCTTTCATTAGCGACGTAGGCGCATTGCGTAAATGCATGGGAACAGGTGCATCAGAGGTTTTACGCGCCAATGCTTTTGCTTCGTTAAACGCCATATATACCGCGTTACTTTTTGCAGCTAACGCACAATATACCGCAGCTTGAGCAATAGCGCGCTCGCCCTCTGCGGGCCCTACTCGGTGAAACGTGTCCCAGGCATTAATACAGAGCTGCATTGCTCTTGGGTCTGCATTACCAATGTCTTCAGACGCGATAGCAAGTAGACGTCTTCCTACATACAGCGCGTCTCCCCCGCCATCAAGAATTCTTGCGTACCAGTAAAGGGCGGCGTCTGGGTCTGAGCCTCTAACAGATTTATGAAACGCGGAGATTAGGTCGTAGAAGGTGTCGCCTTTATTGTCGTAACTAGCAACTTTCTCGCCTACCGCATGCTCAACATCGCTTACGGTTATTTTGTTTGCTCCGGTGAAGTCGGCAGCAAGCTCTAAATAGGTGAGAAGACGACGTGCGTCGCCGCCACTTAAATCGATAAGCGCGTTTCTGGCTGTTTCTTCGATACCAAGGGCTCTGTCACCCAGACCTTTTTCAGTATCGCTTAGCGCTCTCTCAACCAATTCAGACAGCGCTTCGTGTTCGAGTGTCTTTAGCACATAAACACGTACACGAGATAAAAGCGCTTTATTTAATTCGAACGAGGGATTCTCTGTCGTTGCGCCAATAAAGGTAACAACGCCAGACTCAACAAATGGAAGAAACGCGTCCTGCTGACTTTTGTTGAATCGGTGTACTTCGTCAACAAACAACAATGTTCGCTGGTTATAACGGGCGTTTTCTTCAGCCGTATCCATGGCGGCTCTGATGTCTTTTACCCCAGAGGTAACCGCAGAAATACGCAATACAGATGCGTTGGTGTATTGAGCAATGAGTTCAGCAAGGGTAGTTTTACCGGTACCGGGCGGCCCCCACAAAATCATAGAATGACAGTGTCCCGCCTCTAACATTTTACGAAGAGGCTTACCTTTGCCAAGTAAGTGTTCTTGACCACTGTACTGCTCTATGGTGACCGGGCGCATTCGCGCCGCGAGGGGCGCGAAATCTTGATTAACGCTGGTCATCAATTATGAAGCTGTCTGGAATATCAACTGAGAACGTATCAGCAGGCACTGGAAAACGCGTTTCAATATTACTGAAAACCAAAGTGCTGATTTGCTGTTGCGCATCGAGCATATTAAGCGAAGCGAGTTCACTGTCTTGGTTAAAGGTTAATGTAAGCGTAGCGATTTGGCCGCCTTGTTCTTTAGGCGTGATTTGGTAGCTTTTTGTTGCGCTAACACCATTGAAGTTGTCTGCCGCGCCGTTTTTAGGTGTTACAGCCGATGAACCGCTATTTAATTGACTGATAGAGAACTTTGACCACGTTGCTTCATCTGTCGACGTAAGCAAAACAATAGGGTTATCCTTAATCGCATTGTCTTGAGAAAGGACTGTCACCTGCTCTACAAAGGTATCCACATTCCAAACCGCTTCGCCATCGGCAACCAAAAGGGTTTCATCAGGAAACGTTGTTTCCCAGCGAAGCTTATTGGGGCGGGTCATGGTCAGCGTGCCTTGTGCTTCGTGAACGACATTTTGCTGTGCATCGACTACTGTCTGCGCAAAGCTTGCACGAAACTGCTTCATATTGCTTAACAACGCCTGCAGTGACGTACTCGCAGAATCATTGATAAGCGATGAAGTTTTGGGCTGACTTGTGTTTACTGTGGCATTAGCCTGATTATCGTCATGATCACTGACAACCTCGTGAGCATTGTTGTTGCCTATATTTGAACCTGTAGTACCTAATTCTACCGCAGCGTTAGCAGCAGTCATTGCTGTACCTGCCGTTACCAATGCACTTACAAAATAAACCGAAACTGCTTTATTCATTTATTCAATCCATTCGTTATTCTTTGTGGGGCGGCGGTGCAAGAACCTCACGGTTCCCGTTATGCCCCTGTGCACTTACGACACCACTCATTTCCATTTGTTCAACCAAGCGCGCGGCCCGATTGTAACCAATTCTAAACTTACGCTGCACACTCGACACACTAGCTCGACGTGTTTCAGTAACAAACGCCACGGCCTCATCATAGAAGGCATCAAATTCTTGATCCTCACCCTCAGGCTGTTCGCCTGGCAGTAAGACTTCAGCCGTCGCTTCGCCATTCAGGATCTCATCAATGTATTCAGGCTCACCACGTTTCTGCCAGTCTGCGACTACAGCATGTACCTCGTGATCATCCACAAATGCACCATGAACACGGGTTGGCACAGGGCTACCAGGAGGCAGATAAAGCATGTCACCCATCCCTAGCAAAGTTTCTGCACCTTGTTGGTCTAGAATGGTTCTAGAGTCTATTTTACTAGAAACTTGGAATGCACAACGGGTTGGAATGTTGGCCTTGATCAGACCCGTAATAACATCTACAGACGGACGCTGTGTGGCAAGGATTAGATGGATGCCCGCAGCACGTGCTTTCTGTGCGATACGTGCAATAAGTTCTTCTACTTTTTTGCCCACTATCATCATCATGTCGGCAAATTCATCGACCACTACCACGATAGCAGGAAGTTTGGCTAAGTCAGGCGCTTCAGCATCCATACTTTCTTCATTCTTCCACAGTGGGTCCTTTATTGGTGTGCCATTAGCAATGGCTTCTTCTACTTTCGCGTTATAGCCTTTTAGGTTACGCACGCCAAGAGCGCTCATTAGACGATAACGACGCTCCATCTCACCCACGCACCAACGAAGGGCATTGGCGGCTTCTTTCATGTCGGTAACCACTTCAGCAAGCAAGTGAGGTATGCCTTCATAAACGGAAAGCTCAAGCATTTTCGGGTCAATCATGATCATGCGAACATCTTCTGGCGTGCTCTTATAAAGCAAACTAAGAATCATAACGTTCACACCTACAGATTTACCTGAACCTGTAGTACCCGCAACCAAAAGGTGAGGCATTTTGGCTAAATCGACCACCACTGGCTGACCTGAAATATCAGCGCCCAACACCATGGTTAATGGTGATTTATTAGACTGAAAAGTATCGCAGCTAATAACTTCGCTCAGCCGCACCATTTCACGTTTTTTATTCGGCAGTTCTAAGCCAATTACTGACTTACCCGGAATAACTTCCACTACACGCACCGAGATAGCTGACATAGCGCGGGCTAAGTCTTTCGACAGTCCTGAGATCTTGCTCACTTTTACCCCAGGTGCTAAATCAAGCTCAAACCGGGTAATAACAGGGCCAGGGAACACGCCAACCACCGTCGCTTCAATGTTAAAGTCAGCCAGTTTTTCCTCTACCAAACGAGAAATACCTTCAATCTCTTCTGGCGTAAGCGGGTTTTCATGTTTGTCGGCACGTTCAAGTAAATCAAAGGACGGCATCGGTGGTAAATCAGGATCTAACTCACCTGCCCTCGCCTTCACGGGTTTGGCACCTAGTGCAGCAGGCGTAAATGCTTGGTTAGCACCTTGACTCGCTCCCTGAGTTTCAACAGTTTGGGACTGTAGCGTTTCCGTATTTGGTTCGCTACCTTCAACAGATGACGCGCTGTTATTTGCAGAAGTTATTGGCTTGCTTCCAGTTTCGTAAGGCAAGTCTTCATCAAACTCTTCTAAGTCGTCAAAGTTAATATGCGGACTTTGCTGTGCTTGGTGTTTATGCTCATGTTGACTGCTATCATCTTCTGACTGAACTGAGTCATCTTGGCTCGATTTACCCAAACCCACTTTGTCTTTAAAGCTACCAGTAACCGCACTACGCATACCTGACAATGAGAACGACGACTTTTTCGTCTCAGCTGCATCTACATCTGCACTTGATGTCGCATCGTCTTCCTCGGCGTTGACAGTATCGTTGGGATTAGATTGAACAGACTTGTCTCCGTCATAGGTATAAAACGGCGGCTCATCATCTACATCGTCAATGCCAAAAGTAGGCTCACTGCGTGATGGCGTAGTTTTCTGTGTCTGTGATGGTTTTGTCTGTGCAGTAGAAGCCAAAGGTTCAGCGCGCATACTAGTAATATCTAGCTCTGCACCTTCGTCGCCACTTTGATTAGACGATTTGTTAGCTAGGGCTAGTCGCGGCATTTCGAATGCTAACAAACTCTGAGGCGCTGAAAGAGTCTTACGTCCTAACCACAGCGTACCTTCCCCTAACCTGTCGATAATAGTGAGCCAGCTAATACCCGTTAGTAAGGTAAAGCCCGTACAGAAGAAACAAAGAAGTAGCAAAATTGTGCCAGCAGTATTGAAGTAAGGCACTAGCGCTGAACTAATTACGTCGCCAACAAAACCGCCGGCTGAAAAGTTGTAAATGTCGTCAAAATTAATACTGGCGATGCCCGTTGCACCGAGGGCCATCAACAGCCCACCAATAATTCTTAAACCAATAGTAAGGTAATCGAATTCATCGAGTTCTTTAATGTGTTGGAATAGAAACCACCCTAAGAAGGCGGAGCCGAAAGGCAGCAAATACGCTAAAAAACCAAATGAGAATAGCAGAAGATCAGCGACCCACGCCCCTGTTGCTCCAACCCAGTTGTGAACGTCGAGTTGTAATCCAGCCTGACTCCAACCTGGGTCTCCTGGATGAAAAGATGCTAGTGCCAGCAATAAGAAGAAGGCGAAAACACAGGCGATGATCATACCTGCTTCCCACACTCGCTGAACCCCTGTTAATCGCGCCATAACCCTAAAAAACCTTCAATTTCCATCGCATGTATTACCGCAGCTAGCTTTTTACGCTATGCGGTAACCGCAGTACTAACCGCAACAAAGAGCTTAGCGAACTCTTTGCTATTCCTACATAATTATTATTGATTTACTTTTTGGTAAGTTACTGAGCGTACAACTGAATTAATACACCCATCCCCTACCCTGTGCTTTAGCGTGCTGTTAATCCTTTGATAAAACACAAACACTGTATTTTTGCACAGCCTACCACAAAACCACGCTATTGAGCCACGCTTTCATTACTTCAAATTAATGCGCAGCGACGATGTACTTTTTACTTCTTCCATCACTACGTACGTCCGCGACTCACTCACTCCGGGCAAGCGCAATAAAGTATCACCTAATAATTTCCTATAACTTCCCATATCTGCAACGCGTGCTTTAAGAAGGAAGTCAAAATCTCCGGATACCAGGTGACATTCTTGTATATCGTCATGCAGTTTTACCGCAGCAGAAAATTCTGCAAAGATATCTACCGATGTTTTCGTTAACGTAATCTCTACGAACACAAGCATAGCTGCGCCGAGCTTTTCTGGGTCAACGACAGCATGATATCCTTTTATGTAGCCCTGAGCCTCCAGCCTCTTAACTCTCTCAAGACAAGGGCTGGGGCTTAATCCCACTTCTTTAGCAAGTTCGACGTTTGATATACGCCCGTTTTTCTGTAACTGAACCAGAATATTCCTGTCTATTCGGTCAAGGTGTTTTGGGGTCTTTACCAGCATATAAAATATCTTAAAATCATCTTTTAGGAGAATTATATGCTACAAACGCCCATTCTTCAGCAGATAGTTCGTTTTTTTATCACGTATACTCCGCAAATATGTTCACGTGCTTCAAAGCCGAACACTATTTATCAAAAGTTCAACCAGAGCCGCTTAGAAGCTCACTATAAGATTGAGGACTATACATGTTAGTTGGTGTACCAAAAGAAATTAAGAACCACGAATACCGTGTTGGCTTGACGCCAGCAGCTGTAAAAGAGTTTGTTAGCCACGGTCACAGCGTTTTAGTAGAAACGAACGCAGGTGAAGCAATAGGTTTCACTAACGAAATGTATGTCGAAGCAGGCGCAGCCATTGCATCAACGGCTGAGCAAGTGTTTGCTGAAGCAGAAATGATCGTAAAAGTTAAAGAGCCTCAGCCTAACGAGTGTAAAATGCTTCGTAAAGGCCAGACACTATACACCTACCTACATTTAGCGCCTGATCCTACGCAAACAAAGCTGCTTGTTGAGTCTGGTGCAACTTGTATCGCATATGAAACAGTGACTGACGACCGCGGTGGGCTTCCACTACTAGCACCAATGAGTGAAGTAGCTGGCCGTATGTCGGTTCAAGCTGGCGCGCACTACCTTGAAAAAGCACACGGCGGTAGCGGTACACTTCTTGGTGGCGTTCCGGGTGTAGCACCAGGTAAAGTACTGGTTATCGGTGGTGGTGTTGTTGGTACTAACGCAGCAAAAATGGCACTAGGCCTTGGTGCTGACGTAACTATTCTTGACCGCTCGCTTCCTCGTCTTCGTCAAATCGATGATATCTTTAACGGACAAGTAAAAACGGTTTACTCTACCGTTGACGCTATTGAGCACTACTCTTCAAAAGCTGATCTTGTTGTTGGTGCGGTACTTATTCCTGGCGCAGCAGCTCCGAAGCTTCTTACTCGCGAACAGATTAAGGCAATGAAGCCTGGTTCAGTACTTGTTGACGTTGCTATCGACCAAGGCGGATGCTTTGAAACATCTAAAGCAACAACACACCAAGACCCAGTTTATATTGTTGATGACGTGGTTCACTACTGTGTTGCAAACATGCCTGGTGGCGTTGCGCGTACTTCTACAATGGCACTTAACAATGCCACATTGCCATTCGGCTTAGCCCTTGCAAACAAAGGCCCTGCGAAAGCGATGCTAGAAGACAAGCACTTGCTTAACGGTCTAAACGTGCACGAAGGTAAGGTAACGTACAAAGCTGTGGTTGACGCGCTAGGTGAAGAACTAGGCCTTACCTATACACCAGCTGAAGTAGCGCTTAAAGGCGAATAATTTCTAAAGATTAGTCTCGGGTGGGCCTGTGGCCATGCCCTTGAATAAGAAAATCGGAATAAAAAAGCTCGGTATGTGAACATCACATCCGAGCTTTTTTGTATTCGAAATAAGTCTAACCGTTTATTGATGCGTTTACTGCTTTCAGTACGGCAATAGGGTCTTCCGCTTTAGTGATAGGTCTTCCCATAACTAAATAGCTCACGCCAGCTTTCATAGCATCGGGAGGCGTCATGACGCGCTTTTGATCACCAGCATCTGCGCCTACTGGGCGAATACCTGGTGTAACTAGCAGAAAATCGTCGCTGTGTTTTTCGCGTAATGCGCTGGCTTCCTGCGCTGAGCAGACAATGCCGTCTAATCCTGCTCTTTCTGTTAGTGCCGCCAGACGCAGCACTTGTTGCTCTGGTGTAACACCGCTTACTACATCCGCCAACTGCGCTTCATCCATGCTGGTAAGAACGGTAACCGCAATAAGTTTAGTTTGAGGGTTGCTGCTTGTTGCAATCGCCTCTTTAGCTGCTTGCATCATAGGTAGGCCGCCCGATGCATGTACGTTTACCATCCATACACCCAGCTCCGCCGCTGCTTTACACGCTTTCGCTACAGTATTTGGAATGTCATGGAATTTAAGATCCAAGAAAACGTCAAAGCCTTTAGCGATTAGCGCTTTTACGAATTCCGGTCCAAATAAGGTGAACATCTCCTTGCCCACTTTTAGCTTGCACAAGCTTGAATCTAATTTATCAACAAACGCCAATGCAGTATCTTTATTGTCATAGTCTAATGCAACAATAACGCGTGGGTCATGCATGTTCTTTTATTCTCCGTCTAGCCCTTTGATAGGTTTTACTACGCCCCACTTTTTACAGCTAGGGCATAACCAATATAATTTTCGACCGGAAAAGCCACAGCTGCCACAGCGGTATTTAGGGCGCTGCAACATTTGCTTTTCCACCAATTCTTTAAGTAAGCGTAAGCTATCAGCCGTGGTTTTATCTGAAAGCTGGTCAATGTAAAGCCCCATAAGGGTTTTAAAGCCGCGCATAGTCGGGCGTTTGCGAAGTTGCTCAAGTAAGTACTCAGCCGCCTGTGCCGTTTCACCGCGCTTCATAAGCACATCAACCATGGCTAAATATGACGTAGCACACTCTTGCCAGTGTGCTTCTAAGTTCTTCTGAAAACTTTCCCAGTCGTCAGTTTCTTCAGCAATTTTTTCCAAACTAGGTACGGCTTCGCTAAACCAGTTGATATCGCGTTCGGCCACTTGCGTAAAGTACGCGTTGGCATCAGTAAAGCGTTTTTGATCAAGCGCTATATCACCTAACATAAGCCACGGCCTAACCGCATGTTCGTCGGCGTTTACCGCTTTTTGTAATAAGGTCAATGCCGCACCTTGGCTATCGTTCTTCAACTCAACCGATGCTTGTTCACAATAAAAGTGTGCAAGGCGTTCGCACAAATCATCATTGTCACCATGACACTGCACCATACGTTCGGCTAATTCTATGGCTCTTTCCCACTCTTTCGTGGTCTGGTAGATACTGAAAAGTTGCTGTTGAGCTACAAGGTAGTGTTTATCGCTGTCAAGCAGTTGAAGAAAAGCATTTTCAGCACGCTCTAGAAAGCCTGCTTGTGTGTAGTCGTGACCAAGCTCCCTCAGTGCATTTTCTCGTTGAGCCGGCTGGAGCTCATCACGGCTAACTAAATTCTGGTGGACTTTAATTGCGCGGTCTATTTCACCTCGGTGACGGAAAAAACTCCCCATCGCGATATGCGTCTCTACTGTGTCGCTATTCACGTTAATCATTTTGATTAGCGTATCGACTGCTTTATCAGGTTGGTCTGAGAGAAGGAAGTTTAGCCCCTTGTAATAATGCTTAGATAGAATGCTAGACTGCTTTCGCTGCGCTTGACGGACACTATTTCGGCCCATTATCCAGCCGTAACCTGCCGCAACAGGCAAAAGGAGAAACAGCAGTTCGAGCATTAGTGTTCTTGTTCCAGACTCTGTATTTTAGACTGCGCAGACATCAGCTGAACACGTAATTTTAGCCAGCTCATTAGCATTACCAAAATTCCGATACCAACGCCAATTGAAAGTGTTATCGCTATTAACGTCGATAAGCGAAGATTCGCCTGAGCAATTAAATAATTAACTGTTACTTGTGCTTCATTTTGTGAGCCAATGACAAACGCGATCGCGAGCAGCACCAAAATGATAAGAAACGTTAGGATCCCTTTCAACACTCAACCCTTTTTTGTTGATTTATTTACAAGAATAGCAAAATGCGAAAAGAGATAACACTAAAAGCGTAAGTGAAATGATGTTATACCATATATGGACCCTCTCCGATTGCAAGACACCGTGTTGATTTAATAACGTGATTCATTGCTGCCATATATTCGGCTTTTTCGTGAAGTCAATT
>NZ_JAKREZ010000005.1:0-136848 GCF_022348345.1 Alteromonas sp. CNT1-28
TGGACTGCCTAGAGCAGCTCAGCAAGCCCGAAACCAATATCGATCAACTACTACCATGGCAGTTTACTAAGCGTTAGGTGGGATTAGCGGACGCTTACTAACAAGGAATGCTAATGGACAAAACATTGACTTAATTTTATTAGAAGAGCCAGAAAACCATCTTAGCCACACTAATATGAATAGGCTTATATCAAAAATCGCAGATACTCATAACAATCAAATCGTTGTGGCAACTCACAGTAGTTTAATAAGCTCTCGTCTAGATCTACGAAATTCAATTCTACTAAACAGTACATCTAATGTTCCTTTGACCTTATCTGCTCTCACCGCTTCTACTGCAAAGTTTTTTATGAAAGCACCAGATTCCAACATTTAGGAGTTTGTACTTTCAAACAAGGTTATTTTAGTTGAAGGAGACGCAGAGTATATTTTGATGGGTGCTCTTTACGCTAAAGCGACAGCTAGAACGCTTGAAGAGGATGGAGTACATATTATCTCCGTAGGCGGTACAAGCTTTAAAAGATATATGGAGCTTGCAAGGACACTTGAAATTAGAACTGCTGTTGTGAGAGATAACGATAAGGACTACCAAGCAAATTGTGTAGGACTCTATGCTGAGCATATCTCTGATTGCATCAGTGTTTTTGCGGATAGAGATAATGCTAGGTATACATTTGAAGTGTGTATTTTTGCAGAAAACGAAGATATCTGTAACCAATTGTTTTCGGTAGGTGGAATACAAAAAGCACCACAGGAATACATGATTGATAATAAAGCTGAAAGTGCACTGAGATTGCTTGATAACCACGCTGATGATTTGATAGTTCCAGCCTACATTCAAGAGGCAATCGAGTGGATAAACGCATAGTATTGGCTGTCGCAGGTTCCGGTAAATCTTCTAGTATCATTGACCAAATTGAAGAAGATAGCCGTGCACTTATAATTACGTATACCGAGAATAATGCTGAGCAGTTAAAGAATAAAATTCTTATCAAACTTGGCGAAATTCCTAAAGGCGTAAGAATTTATAGATATTTTACCTTTTTGTATTCTTTTTGTGTCAGGCCTCTCACCAATCATGAATTTCTAATTAAAGGGATAAACTTTGAAGTTCCTCTGCCAGCATTTATCCAAAGATCGCAAAAAAGTAAACCAGAACATTATATTGATAGGAATAGGCGCTTGTACGCTGGGCGAATAGCGAAGTATCTAATTCAATTTAAGTTAACTTCTGACCTAAATGAGCGAATAGAAAGATTCTTTGACACAGTTTTTGTCGATGAGGTTCAAGACTTTGCTGCGAATGATTTCAATTTATTATGTGAAATGGCGAAAGCTAATGCGAATATCCAATTAGTAGGAGACTTTTTTCAGCACACTTTTGATACAAGTAGAGACGGTAATATTCGAAAGTCATTACACGATAACTTTGCGAAATATTGCCAAGAATTAGAAAAAGCTGGTTATGTTGTAGATCTAGATAGTTTATCCAATAGTTACAGGGTGTAGCCCTAGTGTATGTTCTTTCGTTGAAAATAATTTAGGAATCGGCATTAGATCTCACCGCGAAGACAATGTTACGGTGACAGATGTTCAATGTAGTCAAGAGATTGATAAAATTTATCAAGACAACAAAATCGTGAAGTTATTTTATCAAAGCAGTAATAAATATAGTGGATTTACTGATAATTGGGGTAATACAAAGGGCCTTGATGATTTCACAGATGTTTGTGTTGTCTTGAATCCTAAAAGTTATAAAGCATTACTGGATAATGAATTGCATAGTCTGCCAGCTACAACAAAGAACAAACTTTATGTCGCATGCACAAGAGCAAGAGGTAATTTATATCTAGTAGAACAGAAGAAACTTTCGATCTATAAAAAATAATGTTTTACTTGCATGTTTATCTGTATGTATGTATGTACAGAATTCCTAGTGACCAACTAGGCTTATATTCATAAGCGTCGGCCTTGCAGGAAAATCAGCGTAGCCTGAATTCTTAATCATGAATTAATAAACATAATAAAAATCCATGGTGACTAGTGAATAACTCCTACCAATTTATCCATTTAGAGACATACGCTGATAAGCCGCGTAAAGGCTCGGGACGCCCCGCAGCTGAAGCTGTAGCAAGGGAGTGTCAAAGAGTGGAGCAGTCTTACCCTCATATACAGAATCCTCTAGCTGCCCAGTTAATTTACGGAGTTGAACCTATAATCGCGTTGAACGAAGATCGTTCAACTGTAAAGCGATGTCGAGATGCAATGGGAAGAAAGATTCGTTCGGATGCTCAGTTTGTTAGCTTTGGAGTTGCGTCTACAAAAGTTGAATCCACGCCTGAGAACTGGAATTCAGCAGAAGTGCAACATTGGGTAAACGACACCCTCGAATTTCTTGAAAAGCGATTTGGGTCATCGTTTGTTTCGGCAGTTGCTCATCTTGATGAACGATGGGTGCATATCCATTTCGTGCTGGCTCCTAAATCCGACATTAGTAATCAGTTAGATATTAGTTCGATTCATCCGGGGCTTGCGGCCCAAAGACTAGTTAAAGAGTCTAGCAAGAGCAAGAAAGACTTTGCTTATAAAGAAGCGATGAGGTGTTTTCAAGATGAGTACTATGAATCGGTCGGGCTAAAAAATGGTCAGCTCCGTTATGGGCCTCGTCGCCGCAGATTGAGTCGAAAGGAATGGCATGCACAAGTGAGGGTGGCGCAACTTCTAAAAAAGATATTTTTAGATAAGAACGAGCAAATATACAAACTAAGTATCGGGCTAAAGAAAGCAAAGAGCTTATTGTCTGACGTGATTTACAAAACAATTAAAAACAATAATAAAGTGAAGGTGAATCGAAATGAATTTATTCCAAAATGAAATTGATAGTGCAGTTACTTCGTATCTTGATGCCTATACGTGGCATGAGCCATCAAACAAGAGGTCGGCAGAATATAGAGCGCATAAGCTGGTAGCGCAGCTCATTAATGCTCATTTAATAGGTGTTCAGTGTGAATCTGATATATGTGAAAGGGTGAAAGATTTGGATGGTTTTGTCCGTCAGCTACAGGCTGAGTTTGATTGTATTTACATAGATCTTTCAGTTGGTACTTTCCCAAAAACAATAGAGCGTTTATCAAAACTCAAACCGAACCCTATCCTTGCGGAATACCATTCGCTAGTAGTGAAATTACTAAAGATCATACTGGTCAGAGTGCAAGAGTCTAGCAACCCAACGTTAGCAGAACAGAAGTTGTCCGATTTCATTATGGCTGTGGTTCAAGTCTTTTCACCACCTGCCAAAGTTCAGCCACGTTATACAGAAGTGGATGTTCAAGATGAAAAGCAAGAAGTAGACAAACTAATTGAGTATTACTTAGACATAAATTTTTGATTTGCAGAAATTTTAGTTTAAAAGCCCACTGGCTAACGCCAGTAATTTCCTATATGAATCGGGTTGTTGGGCATTTTGGCAAAATCCCAATATTCTTATTTATATTGGATTAATCTTATTATTATTCTTTGCCTTAATGCCCAAATTTTAATTTTCTCTCAATTTTTCAAAGAGAAATTACATATAAAAGTGCCTTAAATTAGGCAGCTTAGTTGTGTCACGTTATTTGAACTATTTAGTTTGCTAGGAGTAACTCCAGAAAACCCACGCTTAGTCTTACCGTCTGCCATTAAAATGGATTTTTTTCTGACTACACCTTTAGATCTAAGAGTGTCCTCAATAGCTTTTAACGTATCTGAACGCTTTCCTAGCTTATTCCCATTTAATGACCAGCGCACTAACCCGGGCCATGCCTGCAATCTATATTTTTATTCTCATTGGTATGGTTATCGCCAGCTTTATGCAAAGCGGCACTATCTCAGCGCTAATTTATTACGGTTTAAGTTGGCTAACCCCAGTATCTTCCTGGCGGTGGGATTAATTTTGTGTGCGGTAATGTCGGTGGCTACAGGCACATCGTGGGGTACGGTGGGCACTATGGGTGTAGTGCTGATGGGTATTGGTGCTGCCATGAACATACCACTCCCCATTGTGGCGGGCATGGTGATATGTGGTGCGACGTTTGGCGATAAAATGTCCCCAGTGTCTGATACCACCAACCTCGCATCCATGAGCGCGGGTACCAACCTGTATTGACATATGTACGCCATGCTGCTAACTACACTGCCTAGCCTTCTTCTAACTTTTGTAATTTTCTTGGTAATTGGCTTTGGCTATGCAGACCAAAACTTAAATGTTGACGAAATAATCAAAATAAAAGCAGCACTCGCCAGTCACTATAACCTTGCACCCTATATAACACTGTTACCGCTGGTGCTGCTTACGGTAATGAGCATCAAGAAAGTGCCGGCTGAAGTAACCATGTCGTGCAGTATTCTTCTTGCCGTTATCATCGCTATTTTCTATCAAGACACCAATACCATTAGCGTGCTCAACGCGTTGTGGGAAAACACCCCTCAAAATACGGGTATCGCAAATTTAGATGCCTTACTAGGACGAGGCGGTATTAGCAGTATGAGCTGGACGTTGCTCCTCGCCTTAATGGCAATCGCATTGGGCGGCATACTGCACGGTGCAGGCTTTCTAGCTGCGTTACTGACAGGCATTATTGAACGGGTAAAACGCACAGCAACCCTAATTGCCGTGACCATTGCGTCTGGTTTTCTAGGCAATGCGGCCATGGGCGAGGCCTATATCTCTATCATTTTGAATTGCCAGCTGTTTAAACCGAAATATGAACAGCAGAACCTTGACTCCGCTGTGCTATCTCGGTCGGTAGAAGAAGGTGCCACTATGACCACAGGCCTTATTCCGTGGACAACGGCTGGTGCGTTTTACTCTGCCACACTGGGCGTTGACGTGCTCGATTACGTGCCCTATGCGTTCTTCAACTATCTAAACGGCGTTGTTGCGGTAACCATGGCCGCATTGGGCATGGGCATGCTAACAACCAAAGCACGAATGAATAAACGCACATCGATTTGAAGTAACCCAATAGCTAACACAATTCTGATAAACTGTTTTTTAAGATCGCCCGTTTAAAGCCAAACGTATAAGGCATCTATAAAAACAAAACAAAGGATCGTGTATGAGTAGTAATACCCGAGATGCGGCCTCCTCCAAGGCCATTATTAAACAGGAAGGCGCGTTTAGCGTAATCGACAAGCCCACTTTTTTTGGCTCTCTTATTCTTCTTCTCTCTGTCACCATTCCCCTAATTATTTGGCCGGACCAAGGTGCACAGTGGGTGGCAGCCGCAAAAGACTTCGTAACCAGTAAACTAGGTGTTTTATACCTCTTGCTTGGCGTTGGCGCTGGTGGGTTCATGGTTTACATCATGTTCAGCGACATCGGGCAAATAAAACTAGGCGACCCGGAAGAGAAACCCGAGTTCTCGCCAGTATCATGGGCTGCCATGCTGTTTTGTGCAGGCATAGGCGCGTCTATTTTGTATTGGTCCATGATTGAATGGGTGTACTACTACCAAGCGCCACCGTTTCACATAGAAGGTGAAACCCCCGAAGCCGCAAAATGGGCTGCAGCCTACGGTATCTTTCACTGGGGGCCGCTTGCCTGGGCAATTTACCTCATTCCCGCCGTACCTATTGCGTACTTCTACTATGTGCGCAATCACAGCGTACTTAAAATATCAGAAGCACTCATGCCGGTTATTGGCGAGAAAATGGCTCACGGCTGGCTGGGTAAAATTATCGACATCAGCTTTATCTTCGGAATGTTAGGCGGCGGGGCGACCACGTTAGGTTTGGCTGCGCCTATGATCAACGAAGGGGTGCACGAACTATTCGGCGTGCCTAAATCACTTACTACCCAAGTTCTGGTGCTAGTAACCTGTACAGCTATCTTTGGTTACAGCGCGTATGTAGGTTTAAAGAAGGGCATTAAGCTGCTGTCAGACATTAACTTTTGGCTGGCCATAGGGTTGCTACTATTTATATTTGTTGTGGGACCTACGTTGTTTATGGCCAATACCGGCCTAGATGCTTTGGGCCGAGTACTTAGCAACATCATTAAAATGGCTACCTGGCTAGAGCCTTTTGCCGAATTTAATGGCTTTCAAGACACGCATTTCCCTCAAGACTGGACTATATTCTATTGGGCATGGTGGCTGGTATTTGCACCAAGCGTAGGGCTTTTTATCGCGCGCATTTCAAGGGGGCGCACCATTCGCACTATGGTGGCGGGCTCCATGTTCTTCGGCACCATGGGCTGCTTTTTATTCTTCATGGTAATGGGAAATTATGGCTTGTATTTGCAGCTTTCGGGTGAACTAGACGTGGTGAGTATTCTTAACCAAGAAAGCCCTACGGCCGCGATTTTCGCCATGCTACACACGCTGCCATTGGACTACATAGTCATTTTCGTATTCACCTTGTTAGCGCTAATATTTACCGCAACTACGTTCGACTCCATTTCTTACATTCTGGCAGCTGTAGTGCAAAAAGAAGTAGACGAAGAGCCATTGCGCTGGAACCGATTGTTCTGGGCATTCGCACTATCGTTTATGCCTATAGTGCTTATGTTTGTAGGTGGATTAGAAACGCTTCAAACGGCGTCGATAATAGGGGGCGTTCCGCTATTAGCTGTGGCCTTAATGTTATGTATTGCCATAGTGCGGGCGGCCAATTACGACATGCGTTACCAGCCCGATTACTCGGTAAAAGAAATCAATATAGGGGAATTCCCCGACGACGACCCGTGGAGCGAAGAAGGTACATGGGATATTGATGAAGAAGGCGAAGAGAGTGATGGCGAAACGCCTATTGCCGCAAAGCCTAAACAAAGACCGCCAAAAGGCCACGTTGAGGGCGACCCGCACAGCAGACCGTCGCGGTTGTAGCTTTTATCGTAACTGAATGAAACAAACGCCGCTCACGGGCGGCGTTTGTATTAATTGAGCACAATTAGCGTACCCTACAAAAGCGACTGTGGTACCGTAATAATCGTTTGCACCCTTTCAACTTTACGTATGTAGCAGAATGTCAGTTAAGAATTATCAGAAATTCTATCAGCCACTAAACGCGGTACATTCGGCTGATTTTAATCGCTGCATTTACTGCGGCTGCGAAGCTGCGCGGCAAGACTTTATTCCACCCATAAAATTCATTCACGACTGGCAAGACGGACATCTACAGGCCGACTTTATTTCCGTGCCTGCATGCAACGAATGCACTGATCTTTTAAAAAATGAAAACAACGCCACGCTAGAACCCAGAATAACCGTGTTAAAAAAGCGGTTGGCGGAAAAGTACAAAAAGGCCATTCGGGTGTTTAACCACTGGAGTATGGAAGAAATTGAAGAAATGGACGCGGCATTTCAAATAAGCCTAAAAGGCGGCTTGCGATTAGGCAAAGAAACCCTTTCCCGTCTTCAATTTGCAGGGTTCGATTATGAAGTGAATGGGAGTATTACGCGGGTCGTAAAACCTCAACGCGAGGTGTTTAAAGTGTTCGACGAAGAGTTTAGCAGCTTTAGAGAAGCGCTAGCCTTTGCCAGCGCTACCTACAAAATCAAGAAAAGCCGACTAAGTCAGCTTTATTTCGATAATGACGAAAGCTTTGATAGGGCGATTGAGGCTTTTCATGGGCTAGTTGAGGGTAACCCATAAAGCGCTGATTGGTGGCTTTGCACTTCGGAGTCAGAGGTTCGAGCACTATAAAGCCCTCCATTTTTTAAGGTTTGGCCGTTAATCCCCAAAAGCAAAGTAGTTCAAAGGCCTAGTATGTGTTGAAAGGGCGCAACCATCATTCTTGCCCGTTTTTTAAAAAATACAAATCAGAAAACCCCATTTTTGCAAATTCGGTATCTCTGAAGTTTCTTACGGTTTTTTTATCTTTACTAATAGCGGCAAGTTGCTGTTCAGTTTGCAGGAACTGGGAAAGGTTTATTCCCTCAGCTTCGGCCACGGCTTCATGCATATTTTGATGGCGGCTGTAAGAAAAATTTATCTCTTTTGCAACACCTTTAAACTTATAACGTACTTTATGGGCCATGTTCTACTCAAGTTGGTCGATGTAATTCAAAAACTGTTTAACCGCTATTATAAACTCAATTAGCGCTAATAATTACCCGTATTAAAAAAGCGGGTGGCAAAACCATAGCGCGAGGTGTCCGATGAAGAATTTAGTAGCTTTAAAGAAGCGCTAGCCTTGCCAGTGCGACATACCAAATAAAGAAAAGCCGGCTGAGCCAGCTTTATTTCGACAATGATGAAAGCCTTGATAGGGCGATTGAGAGTTAACCCATGAAAAGCTGAATAGTGGCTTTTCACTCCGGAGGCAAAGGTCGCGCGTTCGAATCGCGCCGGGTGTGCCATTTTTAAGGGGCTGTAGCCTGATTTTGTTTTCTTGAAAATCTATTTTTTAAAATATGTAGCAAATGTGTAGCAGATTAAATTTTATAATTCCTCGCTAAAAGCCAATAAGCTTCGAACCGAGCTGATGGTCCAATTCAGCAGAGCTGTTATTATTTAGGTCTGTAAGTAGTAAATCTAGTCTGAAAGATGCATTCCTAAAGAAGTCTTTCGTAGAACTTAAATGTCTCTGTGTAATAAATATTTCCAACACACTGCGTAGAGTTTGCTTGAGGTAAAATTCAAGGTTGGCGCAAAGTAGAGCAGGGGATACGAGGAGTTCAGCACTATGAACGATGTCACATCTCGCTCTATAGATTCGTTGTAACTGTAGCTCTAACCTTTCTTTGTGCGATTGTATTAATAGATAGAGGCTTTTGGGGGAGCTTATCGTCGATATAAGTGAATTGATATGGTAGTTAATGTACTCATAATTTTTAGTGTGTTCTAGAATCTCATTTTTCTCGGAATCTAAAATACCTCTGAAGGTTACTATGTCGAGTGTAGTGATGTCTTCCCCATTAGTTTTATATTCCAATTCTCCCAGAATTTTCTGAGTAGCAAGCAAAAGTTTGTGTGTATAGTGCAAGCACAAAATAGGTGTTATTGATTTAACGACTCTTTCTCCAATATTTCCAGAATTTTTATCTGTGCTGGTCAAATACTCGATAGCTGTCCACCAATTAACTAACTTATTCTCGAAAATATTTGTATCACTGCCATAGCGAAAAAATCTGAAGGAGGAAATAATCCTATCTCTATTTGCATCCGATATTTGTGCTGAATTGACTAGTGTTTCTACTTGTCCTACTAATTTAGTCAATTCAACTTCAATAGTGGCTACGTCAACGGGGTTAGGTACGACCTTTGGAATATCAAAAATTCTGCCCTTTAGAGTTGCATCCTCGTTTAAACAAACAAACTCTTCGGAAACTTTTATTGGTTCATTGTTAAACTCAAATCTAATTAGGTCTAAGGTTTTACAAACTCTTTCGTAGGCAAGTGTACCTGCGTGTCTAGCGTCGTTTTCATCTACAGTCGTTACAGCATATTTTTTTGAGTTGTGCTCCGTTGAAAAAGACTTATTTTTAATTTTACCTCTCGCTATGAAGCTATCCAGATTTTTATGGAAGCTTATTTGACCAATTTTTTCTGGAAAAATGCTTGAAGTCTTTGAGGTAATTCCTGTGAGGGAGAATGCAATTTTGAATTCTTTAGATTCGGATTTAATTATCCGAAATAGGAGTCCTAACCTTTTATTAAATGGGTAACTATTATCGTTACGGTCCTTTGCCAAAACACCTTTATATAGATGAAATAGTGACTCAATGCTTGATCCTTTATCAATCAAAGCGCTAAGTAGGCTTGAGACCGTTATCTTGAGCAGACTTAAGTCAGTAGTATCATTTTCTATCAGTTCTTTTTCTAAATATATCTTGCAAAAGTTGATATATTTGTCATCCAATAACTCGTATAGTGCAGTAGCAATAGGCACTATCAGCTCACAATTACCACTTGTTACATTGTTTTTCTTTATATCTTTTTTGAAACTTTTTAAGTGGCTGATTAATCGAGCGGCTTCGCTGTCCATCAAGTGTAATGAGCTCTCGATTACGTCAATAGCTTCGTTAAATACAAGATATTTGTCTAAACTATTAGCATGACTCATAGACCAAACCTTAGCCAATTCTCTTGCAGAGTTGACAGGATTCATCGTTCTAAGCCTATACGAGTCAATAGAAAATTGATGTGACATGTTATACCAACACCCAAGAAAGAATTTCTGATGCGCGGTATAAGTAAAAGGAGGGAGCCTATGATCTATTCTCAAGCGCTTGCTCTATTAGTAATAGTGGTTATAATAAAAAGACTACCATATATTGTTACACGCTCAAACATGCGGGTAATTGAAAGAAAACAAGGGGATAGATGGTAAAGGTCTGGGCTAGTTCCCGCTTTGCTACTCACCCCGCCTCATTTGAAAGAGCAACTACGGTTGCTCTTTTTCATTCTAGTGCTTCATTGATTTATTCTTCATGTAATATTTGATCCTGTTTCCTAGTACACTTATTTACAGAACTCCAAGTAAAAGCATCTGAGCCGCTATGCGGCTCTAGTGCCACGTTTTTCTAATCGCCATTCGTGAACTCTAGTAATAAGTTCTTTTTCACCTAGCTTTATTCCTCGAAGCGAAATTGAAACCACTCCATCAAAGTAACTTTGTTTAAGTTCACCTGTTTTTGTATCAAGCTTTTCTTTGTAAAGAGGGCGAATTGCCTGTTCATTGCGCTTACAGAATACTCCCCCCATAAGTTTTACAAACTCTGCCCACTTGCCTTTATCCGCTCAAGCGTATTGGAAAGACGACCTTTACCATTTTGTAAAATCTCTTTTTATAAACTTAAATAGCAATAATTATCATTTAAATTAGCTTTAATTTATCTTATACTCCCCCGCCGTAAAGTTCTTAACCCTTCATAACCAAATAACAGAGAAAACCATGAAACTAAGCAGTTTATTTGCACTAACGCCTATCGCGTTTGCTTTGTCGGTAAATGCGCAAACAACTCAAAGCGATACAGTAGAAGTTAAAGAAGCAGACGTAGAAAAAATTCGTATTGTAGGTGTTCGCCAAAACCGTGTTAGCCGCGGTGCAACTGGCTTAACCATGGAAATCAGTGAAACGCCTCAGTCTATCAGTATTCTTTCTGAAGACCTTATGCAGTTGTTTGGTGCGTTCAACATTAATGACGCACTAAAGCTAGCACCAGGTATTAACGTAGAAGAGTGGGAAACTAACCGTACTAACTACACCGCACGTGGTTTTGAAATTAAAAACACCCAAATTGATGGTGTAGGCCTGCCTAACGACTGGGGTATTGTTACCGGTTCGGTTGAAGCTTACGGCTACGAAGAAATTGAAGTTATTCGTGGTGCGAACGGCCTGCTTACTGGTGTAGGTAACGCGTCAGGCACCATCAACTATGTGCGCAAGCGTCCTACTAACGAAGAAGGCGGCGAAGTGGGTGCAAGCTTTGGCTCTTACAACTTCAAGCGCGTTCAAGGCGACTACTCTATGCTGCTTACAGAAGACGGCAGCTGGGCGGCGCGTGTAGTAGGTAGCTTTGAAGATAAAGAGTCTCACCTAGATGGTTTAGAAAACGATCGCGGCTTTGTATACGGTGTTATTGACGGTCAGCTAACTGATAACGCTACGATAACTTTCGGTTTGTCATACCAAGACGCCAATACCGACGGCAACACGTGGGGCGGGCTAGTATTCAACTATACCGACGGTACGCAAGCTGAGTGGGATATTAATGACACCACTACGCAAGAATGGACCAAGTGGGATACTGAAACCACTAACGCCTTTGTTGAACTAGACTATGAGTTCGACAACGATTGGCAATTGCTACTTAGCTATAACTTCCGTGGTTACGAAGATGAAAGTAAGCTGTTTTATGCTTACGGTGCCATTGATAAAGAGACTGGCCTAGGCTTAGTTGGCTGGCCAGGTCGTTACGATTCTGAAATTGACTCTCACCTGTTAGAAGGCCGTGTATTCGGTGATTTCGAGCTGTTTGGTCGCAGCCATGAAGTTAATTTTGGTGTAAGTCACGCTACTAGCGACGACGTGTCTTTTGTTCATGCGTTTGACTACGCTACTACTCCTGCATACGGCCCAACACCAGCATTCCCGTACGGCTTGGATGCGATTGCTGAGCCTGAGTGGTTAGGTGTGTCTGAGTACTCAAATATTGAGCAAACACTAACGCGTTACTTCGGCTCTGCTCGATTCAGCGTAACTGATGCAATGCACATCATTGCTGGTTTTAACGCGATCGACTTCGAGCGTACTGGCCAAAACGCAGGCGCGGTTATCGATAACTCAGAAAGCGAAGCCAGCCCTTATGTTGGTGCGACTTACGCGGTAACAGAAGATGTTAATGCTTATGTGAGCTACTCTGACGTGTACCAGCCACAAGAGCAGTATGACGTAAACGGCCAATACCTTGACCCAACTAAAGGTAAGAACTTTGAAGCGGGCTTCAAGGCACAGTGGTTCGACGACAGACTACTAACAACTTTCGCTTACTTCACCGCTGAACAAGATAACTTGGCAGCATATGCAGGTACTAACCCTGAAACTCTTCAGTACTACTACAAAGGCGTATCGGTAGAGTCTGATGGTTTTGAGATTGAGCTAGCGGGTCAGTTAACTGATGATCTACGCATTAACGCGTCTTACACCAACATTGATGTAGAAGACGAGCAAGGTAACGACGCTAACCTATGGGCACCACGTGATGTAGTGACGTTCCAACTAGGTTACACCGTACCGCAAGCGCCAGAAATTGAAGTAGGTTTTGGCGGTAGATGGCAGTCTGAAATCAGCAACGTAGACTACAATGTAAAGCAGGGCGCTTACTTCTTAGGCAACGTTTATGCTTCACATGCGTTTACAGAAGATTTCACCGTTCGCATGAACATCAACAATATCTTCGACAAGAAGTACATTAACAGCCTACATACGGTTGGTTACTACGGTGCGGGAATCAACGCTCAGTTGAGTGCATCATATACGTTCTAATATGAACCAAAACATGAATGACAAAAATGCGGCATAGGCCGCATTTTTTGTTTGTGATTCATCATTAATGAAACAGTTTGCTTAGACTCTTAATTTAAATTTTTATTAATTGATTAAAATTAGACCAGTTGCTATTGTTTTAGAACGTTCAGAAGATGGAGTTTCAAATGAATAAACACTTAAACAAAGTGTTCCCAAGTACCGTTAAGTTGTCAGTCCTAACGTTAGGTATTTTTCTTGGCGGCCACCTCGCCGCACAGACCGATAAACAAAGCTACGAAACAATTGACGTAGTGGGTGAGAAAACTTCTCCTCAACTGAAACGCGCATTCGACAAGCAACGTTTCGAGTTCCTAGAGTTGTATAACAGCATTAATGAGGTCGCAAAGTTCGACGTAATCTGTAAATACCACAAGCCAATTGGAAGTCAAATTGCCCGTAAAAGTTGCGAACCGCGTTATGTGAAAGACTTTCGTTCAATGATGATGCAAGTCTCGTCTACTGGCCCGGGAATTGATTTTAACCGCTTACCCAGCGATGACCATATTCGCTTTCTTACTAACGACACGAGAGAAGATGCATTCGAGCATGTTGCAGCGTTGATTGCCACCCATCCAGAACTATTTGATAGCTTTACTAAACTAGACGCTATTCACCAGCGCATCGAGCAGCGTAAAGAAGAAGTTTACGAAGATTAATTCATGAAAATCACAGGAATTAAAATGAACCGTATTCTTAAAAAATATTTCGCACTAAGCGCTGCTTTAGCGCTTTTTTCGCTAACCAATGGCCACGCAATGGCCCAGTTAGATAAGCAGAAAGTAGAGCGAATCGATGTTGTGGGGCAGAAAACAACGCCTCAACTCGTAACAGCTTTTGAGAAAGAACGCTTTGCTTTTTTGGAGCTCTACAACGAAATTAACAACGTTGCTAAATTTGACATGATATGTCATCGCAGTAAGCCCACCGGTAGCCAAATTGTGCGTAAGCATTGCGAGCCTAGGTATTTGAAGTCTTACAGGTCCATGATGATACAAAAAGCCAGCAACACGTCGACTAGCGATAATACGTACATCAACTTTGGTCTATTACCTCATGATGACGACATTAAATTTCTTACCAAAAATACGCGTGAAGAAAATCACGACCATGTTGCAGCATTAATCGCAACACACCCAGAGTTATGGGAGAGCTTCAAAAAGCTTGATGCTATCCACCGTAAAATAAAGCAGCGGGAAGAAGGCAACTAGCGCTGTTTGGTGCAGCTGTTTAACCTATAAAAAATGCGGCTTAATGAAGCCGCATTTTTTGTATCAATTATAACTACTGATACTTCTTAAGCTCTAGTCGTGACACCATGCCTTTATGCACTTCGTCAGGGCCATCAGCTAAGCGAAGGGCTCTTGCACCAGCGGCAAATCGCGCCAGAGGGAAGTCGCTACACATACCCGCACCGCCGTGAATTTGTAATGCCATATCCACCACGTTTTGTAGCATATTCGGCACCACCACTTTAATGGCTGAGATTTCGGTCATAGCATGCTTAACGCCTAAATTATCAATTTTCCATGCGGCGTGAAGCGTAAGCAAACGCGCTTGCTCAATAGCCATGCGAGCATCTGCTACCCGTTCTAAGTTGCCACCTAAGCGTATGATTGGTTTACCAAACGCAACCCGTTCGTGACCGCGTTTAAGTGCAAGCTCTAGCGCTTTTTCTGCCATGCCGATAGCGCGCATGCAGTGGTGAATACGGCCCGGGCCCAAGCGCCCTTGTGCAATAGCAAAGCCTTTGCCTAAACCCATAATTAGGTTGTCTTTGCTCACGCGCACATTATCGAAATGCATCTCCCCGTGGCCGTAAGGCGCATCAAAATCGCCGTAGGCATCTAGCATGCGTTTAATGGTAATTCCCGGTGTATCAAGCGGCACTACGACCATACTGTGGCGACTGTGCTTGTCGTTATCAGGATTAGATAAGCCCATGAATATAGT
This sequence comes from Alteromonas sp. CNT1-28, assembly GCF_022348345.1. NCBI lineage: Bacteria > Pseudomonadati > Pseudomonadota > Gammaproteobacteria > Alteromonadales > Alteromonadaceae > Alteromonas > Alteromonas sp. CNT1-28. The sequence continues at coordinate 14,966 of NZ_JAKREZ010000005.1, forward strand.
TATAGCAGCATTAGGATGGCCTAACCCTGTCGACCACCACTTTTTACCGTTAATGACTACGTCATCGCCATCTTCAATAATGGTGGCGGCCATATTGGTGGCGTCAGACGAAGCAACATCAGGCTCTGTCATACCAAACACTGAGCGTATTTCACCTGCAAGCAATGGTTTAAGCCATTTCTCTTTTTGGGCGTCGTTGCCGAAGTGATACAGCACTTCCATATTGCCGGTATCAGGCGCATTACAGTTAAAAATCTCTGGTGCAAAGAGGTATTTTCCCATGCGCTCTGCCATAGGTGCATATTCAAGCGTGGTAAGACCCTGGCCTAGCTCGGCATCGGGCAAAAACAGGTTGGCTAACCCTGCTTCACGCGCTTTAGCTTTAAGCGCTTCAGTACCAGGGTGCAGCTTCCAGGTTTTCCAGTCGCCGTGATTATTCTCTTTGTGGTGAAAGTCGTAAACTTCATCTTCAATTGGCGCTATATGCTCGGCTATAAAATTATCGAGCTTCTCTAGTAAGGCTTTGGTTTTGTCGTTATGTGAAAAATCCATAGGGCACCTTTTTACATTCGTTGAAATTGTACTAATTAGATATAGAGAGTATTTGCTTCGCATCTCGCACTTGGGTCGCCGCAAGTTAAAATGTAGGGACTGTCTCTAAAGCGTGCGATAACTGTTCGTTAAACGCATAGTAGAGAAAGTTGTTAAATGAATGAAATGAAATATAATCCTTAAATGGTGTGAATCTCATTCATGGTATTGGCAATGTTCGAAAACAGACAATTCGAGAAGTTGGATCTAAACCTGCTAAAGGTTTTTGAAGCGCTTTGGCAGCATAGGAATATGACCCGCGTAGCTGAAGCGCTTCACATTACGCCATCGGCCGTTAGCCATGCCATGCGCAGGTTTAGGGATATTTTGGGCGACCCACTTTTTGTTAAAGAAAAACAAAGCATGTTACCTACTGCGGCCTGCGAACGGTTAGCGCCCGCTATTCTAAAAGCCTTAAGCGATATTCGAAAAGCATTGGGGGAGTTTGCCGACTTCGACCCGTTACACAGCCATCAGCGCTTTGTTATTGCCATGCAAGAGTCTCTTGAATTAGGCGTTTTACCTGTCCTGCTTTCAACCCTTGAAAAACAAGCACCTAATGTCGAAATAGTAAGCACTCGCTTACATCGAGATGCAATGCTGGCAGACTTAACAAATCGAAACCTCCACCTTGTCATTGATATTGGTCGCGCTGTTGCCGCGCCCATTTCTCACTCACTATTGCGCCGCGACACCTACAAGGTGCTTATGAATAAGCAAAACCCGTTGGCACAAAATATAGATAAGAAGAAGTATGTGGCGGCACGCCATATAACGGTGTCGAACCGGGCAAAAGGGGCGTCGGTAGAAGAAATTGCACTGCAGCAACTAGGTATAAGCCGTCCTTCATTATGGCGTTGCCAAAACTATCGCGCCGCGGCAGATGTGGTGGCTAGCACTAACGCTTTGTTAACTTTGCCAGGCTCTGTGGCTGATGCGGTAAGCGATGACAACCTGATTAGCACCAAACTACCGTATCAGCTTCCCGCGTTGGAAACACACCTTTACTGGCATAGCCAGCAGGAAGGCGAGCCCGGGCTAATGTGGTTACGCAATTTAATGCTACACTTGTTCGCTGAATCTGGTCTTACCAGATAGGTTCTGATAGGATTCAGCGCTATAGGCATTATCACGCAGCTCACACTTTGCCAGCGATTAGCGGGGTTTAGTGCTAGCGTACATGAGGTATGTCAGATACTGCGGTTGGCGCGTGTTTTGGTGAAAAGGAAGCAGTAATGAATATTCACACACTTGCAGGCTACATACAGCATATTTATCTTGTTGAAGACAGCAAGGGGTTGCTATTGCTTGATGGCTGTAGCCGCGCCGATGTAGACAACGTGTGTCGATACATTACGCAAACCTTAGGTCGTCCGTTAAGTGACTTAAAGCTGATTGTGGTTACACACATGCACCCAGATCACGCCGGAGGCGCCATTAAACTACGTGAACGTACTGGCGCGCAGGTGGCATCTCATCCCAAAGCCATCAATTGGTATGCTGGGTTTGCTGGGCGTACTGCTCACGGTATAGATTTGTTGCTAACTTGGTGGGTGGCCAATCGTATCGGCAAGCCAAGAATGCCTATTTGGTACAACCCAATACTAGCGCCAGATATGACGCTTGCCGACAATCAGTTACTGCCCGGTTTTCCTGACTGGCAGGTTATGTACACGCCGGGCCATACCGACCACGATTTAACGCTAAAGCACATTCCCACGCAGCAGGCTTACATTGCCGATGTATTGGTACAGGTGAAAGGTGAACTAGTACCGCCATATCCGTTATGTCACCCAAACCAATACCGCGAAAGCTTAAAGAAGCTGGCCCAGTCACATATTGATACATTCTTTTGTGCTCACGTTCCGCCCACCAAAAAGTCAGATATCGACTTTGAACAAGTTATTGAAAACGCGCCGCGTAAACCTAAGAATCACTGGCACTCCAGTAAAAATCGCATAAAGAAAAAGCTATTCAATAAGACTCGCGAGCATTAGTTTATTAGCCGTCGTTAGCGTTATTTATTTTACGCAGCGTCGTGTTTAGCTGGCACTGCCCTTGCTTTTCCCCCTTAATAACCACATTAATCCTATAGGCATATCTATAATAACGAGAGGGCAATAATGTATCGGCCGCACTCTCTGGATATTATTTTTAAAGGTTTAGGTTTAAGGGAATAGGAACTGCAAAGGCAGAATACAAACAAAACAATGCAAAAAAATATCGCTACGCTTTTTGACAAAACTCGGGCAATGGCGTCGCTAACTGGCGACAAACTTAGCAGTGTGTTTAACAAAGAAACTCACAGATTCACCATTACCGGGCTAAGTCGAAGCGGTAAATCTATGCTGTTCACCAGCCTTATCACTATGCTGAAAAGCCGTAGTGAAGAGGGCTATGCGTGTTTGCCTTTGCTACGTTATTTGCCGCCATCCCAAGTGCTTGATATGCGCATAGAGCCCATTGAAGGCTACAAACCGTTCCCGCATATACAGAACATTGCTGATCTTGAAAACGGCCAATGGCCTAAAGCCACCGAAGAAGCATTCGGTTTTAAGCTGGTGGTGCGTTTAAAAGAAACCGCCTCATTGAAGCGTCATGTACTGCCTCATAGCGATGTGGTGTTTGAGTTTATCGATTACCCTGGAGAATGGGTGACCGACATTCCCATGCTAAGTAAAACCTATGCTCATTGGTCAGACTCTGCGTGGGCTCAGCTTAGCAGTGGGCCGCAGCAGTATTTTGCCAACCAGTGGAAAGCGTTTGTTAATCAGTTTGATTTTGAGCAAGAGCCAACCGAACAACGTATTCAGCTGCTGGTTAATGCCTATCGCGATTATTTAGTAGACGCGAAGGCCAACGGCATATCTCTTCTTCAACCGGGCAGTTTTTTATTGGAATCGAGCGACTTCGATTGGCAGGCCTTTGGCTTTACGCCGCTTCCGTCTAGCATCACCAGCGATGTATCACATCCTTGGTTTAAAATATTCGACAAGCACTTTGCTAAATTCCAAAGTGGGTGGTTAACGCCGCTGAAGCAGTCCATTTTCAAAGAAACCGACAAGCAAATTATTCTAGTCGATTTGTTTGAAGGGCTTAACCACAGCAGACAGCATTTGTATCAGTTAAAGGAAACTCTTAGTCATCTGGCCGACACCTTTGTGTACGGGCAAAGCACGTGGTTTTCACGCAATGTGCTGAAAAAGGAACAAATAGGCAGAGTTGCGTTTGTGGCCACTAAGTCTGATTTAGTGCCTGTAAGTCAGCGCGCTAACTTACTTAATTTACTTACCCAGATAACCGAAGGGGCGAGAGCACGGTTTGACGGTAAACCCATACAATTCGAGCATTTTTTAGTGTCTAGCATGCAAGTAACCGACGAAGGTAGTAACGACGATGCTATTCGTTATAAAGACACTGATGGCCGCTATGTAGAATCTACGTTCGAACCTATTCCCAGCACACTGAAAGAGATGGAAGAGGGCAGCCATTTTCCAGTACCTGATGTGAGTGTGCCTAGCGATTTTAAGGCGCGTATTTTAGCGGGTAAGGGCGTAGATAGATTGCTTCAGTTTTTACTGGGCAAAGGAGAGTAAGAATGAGCGATAAACCTTATACATTTGACGAAAGCCCAGAAGAAACAAGCCAGTCTACGCTTAGAAGCGATGCAATTTACGGCGGTGTCGGTGAGGAAGAGCAGCATAATGCGGTGACTGGTTATGGTAAACCTAATAATGACCATGAAAGGGATGCGGTAACAAAACCACAGTACAAAACCAAAGTTAAAACACAAACCTTAGACATAGCGCAGCCTGAAACCAAACTCCCGCAACAAGTTACCGAGGATGTATGGGAAGTGGATACTAAAAAAGGTGGCCTGTCGTTAGGTGCGGCAACATTAGGGTTTGGTGTGGTTTCATTAATTGGCTTTTTCGTTTTTGAAGCTTATACCACCCTTGCGGCAAATGTTTCTGAACACCCCATCGGTACGGGCGTACTGGGCGCGCTATTAGTTGGGTTTGTTAGCTGCTTTAGCTTTTTGAGTTTTAAAGAGTGGCGAGGCTACAAGCAAGTAAATACGGCGATGGAAGATGCAAGCGTTATCCGAGATTTGCTGGCTAGCAAGGGAGCAGAGCCTTCAGCGCAAAAGGAGCCTTCAGCGAAACAAAATCCATCAGCGGGAACAGAAGCATCACCACAGAAAATTGATCGCGTGCTAAGCCAGCACGGCAAACGCTTTTCGCGAGGGTCTTACGCGGCGCATTGTTTCGACCGTTATAAGCAGCAGCTTCAAGACGACATGACAGGCCCAGAACGATTAGGCCTGTACGAAGACACGGTACTAAAACCTGTTCAGGAAAAGGCGCACAAGGTGCTGAATAAAGAGTCGGTGACCGCCGGAAGCCTTGCGTTTATAAGCCCAAATAATCTTATTCAAACTTTTGCTGTGGTATGGATTAGCTTTCGTACCATTCGTCGAATGGCCCGCGTGTATGGGCTAAGGCCAAGTACAGCAGGCAACTGGAAGTTGCTTAAAGTGTTGGCGCAAAACATTGCGGCGCAAGGCGTGTTTGACTTAGCTACCGACGAAGTTGCCAATCAAATTGGCGGCAGCTTGTCGGCGAAGTTTATGGAAAATTCGGCTGAAGCGATTGCTGCGGGCGCGCTCAACGCCCGTTTAGGACGAGCGTTGATCAAGTTACTTAAATAGCGCGTCTTGCCTGCTTGTTAGGCTGTGCTAGTGATTTTGCGCAGCCTAGTGGTACCAGCCGCGCTCTAGCGCGAAACTCTTAGGTTACTGTATCAACGTTATAGCGCCTTTTTAGTGGGCACCACCACGTTAGCAAAGATTAATCCCGCCACTAGTGACATAAAGATAAGAAATACTTCCTGCCCCAAATGGTCGGCCTTCACAAAGTCTTGGCCTGTCATAAACGAGTTCAAGCCAATATAGGTCTTAGACCCCGGCACCAGCACTATAAGCCCGTGCATAGCCACAATGGTTGCGGGTTGGTTAGCAATGCGGGTGAACGCATTAGCAAAAATGCCTAATGCAAACGCACCCACGAACGCACCTAGCCCAGGGCTCATGTAGTCAGAGCTCCATGCGGTAGCACTGTAGGCAATAAATGCTGCGGCCAATGCCCATGGAATGTGTTTAATACGCGTTCTGAATATCGCAACTAGGGCAATACACAGCAAGAATACCGCTAGCCAAGTAGCCCAGTAAGGCAGCGATTCTGCAGGGGTATACACGTTTTCACCAAACGCACTAAAGCCCACTGATACACCCAAAAAAGCACCGAAATACAGCTTAAACAGCTGCATGATGGCGTCCATAGTACGAGCCGTGCCCGACACCATGTTTCGCGATGAAAGCTCGGCAAGGCCCATTGTCAGCGCTAGTCCGGGTACAAATACAATGACCGATGAAAGCACAACCAGCGGAATGTTAATGCCAGGGTCAACATATTGACCAATAGCACAGGCAAGAATGCCGCCAACGAACGCGGTGACAGGCTCTAGCATCAAGTTTACGCGTTTAGACTGCTGTGCCCATAAGGTCCAAAGATAAGCCACAATACCCAAGGCACCCGACCAGCCAATTTCACTCCAGCTTGCACCCATTAGCATAGCAAACGCGCCAGTGGCCATAGCAAAGGCAACGCCTGTAACCCATTTACCATAAGGGCTGCCCATGGCATCTATTTCATTTAAGCGCTTGTCAGCTTCACTTAAGGTTAATTTGCCCGACAGCAGTTCGCTGGCCAGTTCATCGGTAAGCGACAACGCGTTCATGTCTAATTCGCCAGGAAGCAAACGCGCAGCATGGTTATATTCGTCTTCGTGACGGTCACTCCAGATAACAAAAGTCAGTGAAGTTGGCGTTGAAATAAATGAAGCGTGTACGCCTAAATACTTAGCGACTTCACCTAGGTAAGCTTCAAGACGGAACGCAGGGGTACCGTACTTGTGCAGCATTTTGCCTAGCTTCACTATAAATCTACGAATTTGAATAAATTCAACGGTATCCAACGCACTGCCCTTTAGTTTTGATAAATCTAATATGAGATAAATGAGACAAAAAAGCCAGACGCATAGGTAAAGTGTCTGGCTAAAATTTGGGCGGATTGTACGGAGGGTTTTGCACGAAAGCAAAACAAATTTTCTCTTATTTTCCCTTACAAAAACTAATCGATTAATCCATTAAAAGTGCGCTCTTTAGCGCGAGTTTTCAAACGAAAAATACAGGTATTCTTGCTCTTAAACACGTTCTGTAAACGGCATCCAGTCTTTCCATACGGGTTCCAGTCCTTTCATTGAAAGTGCGCTCACGACATCTGATACAGATCGGTTATCGTCAATATCGAATTGATTTAGTGCCTTCGATGGGGCGCTGTAACCGCCAGGCTGTGTTTGCGAGGCTGCACTCATAGACGTTATGCCAAGCGGCATTACGCCATCCCGAAATACCGCCGACTCTCGGGTAGACAGCGAGAGTTCTGCTTGTGGGTTAAAAATGCGGTGGGCGCATATTAGCTGCAGCAGATCTCGCTCGTTAGGGAGTTTACTGTTGGTGAGGGCGTTGCCGCCAGTGCTGTTACCTTCACAGCTACGAAGGCGCGGAAAAGCAATAGAGACACGGCTTTGCCAGTAGTGTTGCTGTATTAACTTGCCGTGAAGGGCGGTCATGGCGCTATCAACCCGCCAGTCGCCTAAACCCAGTAGTGCGCCAATGCCTATTTTATCAATGCCGGCTTTTCCTATGCGATCGGAGGCTTCTAAGCGCCATAAGAAGTCCTGTTTTTTACCTCGAGTGTGGTAATTAGCGTAATGCTGCGGTGAGTAGGTTTCTTGATACACTAACACCGCGTCTAAGCCCAGGTGCTTCAAGGTTTCATATTGCTCGCGCTTTAAAGGCTGTACCTCCATCATAAGGTAGCTCACCTTTTCGCGAATGGCGCTTAGTGTTTGCTCAAAATATTCCATCCCCACTTTGGTTTCATGTTCGCCAGTAACCAGTAACACCTGTGAAAAGCCTAAATCTTTGATGGCTTCAATTTCGGTCAACACTTCGCTTATAGACAGGGTTTTGCGCTTTATTTTGTTGCTCATTGTAAAGCCGCAGTAGGTACATTCGTTGGCACACAAGTTTGATAAATACAAAGGTACAAACAGCTGCATGGTATTGCCAAAGCGATGGCGAGTAATTGCTTTAGCGCGATAGGCCATGGCTTCTAAGTACTTAGCGCCAGCGGGAGAGATCAGCGCCATGAAGTCGTCTAAATAAAGTGTATCTTTACCTAACGCTCGTTCTACGTCGCCCGCTGTTTTGCTGTTTATCGACATAGCCACATGCGACAAGTCTTGCTGCATTAATGCCTGCGCTACCTTCATACCGCCGGCTCCAAAAAGGCGGTAAGCGGGCTAGAGGCTTGGGCAAAAATGCTGGTAGCACCAAGTCCAGCTTCAAAGGCTTTTCGCCCCGTTTCTACGGCGCTTGCGAAAGCTGCTGCCATAGCAACTGGGTCCTTAGCGGTGGCGATGGCCGTATTCACCAGTACTGCGTCTACTCCCAGCTCCATGGCCGCCATAGCTTCGCTTGGCTTACCAATGCCTGCATCTACAATGACGGGTATCGACGCTTGCTCAACAATAATTTGCAAAAAGGGTTTGGTTTGTAAGCCCTGATTACTGCCAATAGGCGCGCCCAATGGCATAACGGCAGCGCAGCCTACCTCTTCTAAGCGTTTACATAAAACGGGGTCTGCTCCGCAGTAGGGCAAAACGTGAAACCCTTTTTTAACCAGTGCCTCTGCGGCAAGCAGGGTTTCGATGGGGTCGGGCAACAAGTAGCGTTGGTCTGGGTGAATTTCCAGCTTCACCCAAGGGCTACCTAATGCTTCGTATGCAAGTTCGGCGGCGAATATGGCTTCTTTTGCGTTCTTCGCTCCCGACGTATTCGGCAAAAGAGTAACGCCCAATGCTTTTAATGCCGAAAGCGTTTCATCTTGTGAGCTATGGCTGGCGACACGCTTCATTGCCAAGGTCACCATGCTGCTCTTGGCTGCCTGTACCGCGCTTTTCATGGTGTCTGGGTTACTAAATTTGCCAGTGCCAGTTAACAGGCGGGAAGGGAAGGTGTGATTTGCGAGTGTTAGCATTTTAGCCTCCTGCCACTAGAGTGAAGATATCCACGGTATCGTTGTTACTTAAGTAGGTTGTTGGCCATTCATTCTTGCTGATAATGGCGGCATTTTTGGCAACGGCGGTGCCTTCGTCTTTCAATTGTTTAAGAGCAATTAATTCAATAAGTGATATAGGAGAAATCACGCTCATTGGTTGATTGTTCACGTTGATATTAATTTGGGTCATTGGCATACCTCACAAGAAGAAGAGGGGGGAAGCTTGAAACTTTGCAGCGTACCTTGGCCTGCATGGGCGTTTACGTACTGGCCCCATTTAATATCGGCATCGAAGCCTCTTGCCAGAAATAACAAGGCTTGGGTAGCTTGGTGGCACGCTGCCATGCCTACAACGGGGCCCAGTACACCTTTGCTAACGCAATCCTCGCGTACGGCAACATTATTCACTAAACACTCATAGCAACCGCAGGTAGCTGAGTTTTGAGGCAAGTTCAGCGCTTGCCAGGTAAGCCCACTGGCTGCTGCAATAAAAAGCGGAATAGAGGCGCGAAATGAGGCCAGGTTTATCTCTCTTCGTACCGTAACGTTGTCGGTGCAATCCAGCACGCAGGTGGCTGATGCAATTAACGTTGGTAAGTTGTTACTATCAGCAAATAAGCTTTTAAATTGGATGTTTAAATGCGAGTTCACTTTACGCAGTTCATTGTAAAGCGATTTAGCTTTAAGCTCGCCTAGGTGCATTTCGTTGTAGCTTATCTGGCGCTGCAAATTACTAATGTCGACGGTGTCACCATCTATAAGTGTAATGTTGCCCACGCCTGCGCCTGCTAAATAGCGGGCGGTTAAGCTGCCTAATCCACCTGAGCCAACGATAACAGCGTGTGCACTCGCCAAATTAAGCTGTCCGTCGTGATCGATGCAATCGAGTAAGAGTTGTCTGCTGTAGCGACGTATGTCTTGATGCGCTAACTGCTGGCCTACTGAGTGACTAAGTGAATGAGTAGCTGAATGACTAAGCAAACCCAGCCTCCTCAACCAATGCTTGGTAGGCTTTCAGTGGGTGTGCTGCCTGAGTGATTGCACTTACCACAGCAATGCCGCTAACGCCGGTTTTAGCTACATCGCCTATACGCGATAAGTTAATACCACCAATAGCAACGGTGGGAATGCCATCGCAAAGCTGCACATACTTTTCTAAACGTGCTACACCTTGGGGCTTCGAAGGCATGTCTTTGGTATTGGTGGGGAAGATATGACCAAGGGCAATGTAAGACGGGTTTAAAGCGCGAACACGTTGAATTTCAGCGAAGCCGTGCGTTGATATTCCAAGCCGTAAACCCGCACTACGGATGGCGTTTAGGTCTGCGGTGTCGATATCCTCTTGTCCCAAATGAACTCCGTAAGCCCCGAGTTCTATAGCCAGTTCCCAGTAGTCATTAATGAATAATTGGCAGTCGGTGTGTTTCACCAATTCTATTGCCTCTTTTATTTGCTGACGAATGTCTTCTTGGGAGCCTTGCTTAACCCTCAGCTGCATTATTTTTACGCCCGTTGGCCAGAGGCGGGCTATCCATTGCACGCTATCCACTACAGGGTAGATGCCTAAATGAGTATGAGTAAGTGCAGGAAAGTGGGCTGCTTTACAAGACGAGGCTTTAAGAAGGGAATCCTTATCCCGCTCTTTTTCATTAGCAGTGGCGCCACGTTGGTGAAAGGTCACCAGCGGAAAGCTCTCTGGTTTTGCTGGAAAGCCGTTGGTTTGTGCAAAGTAGGTGGTTAATTCGTTACTTATGGCGTTTGCGTTAGCCGCTGCGCATTGCTTTGGTAGTGTATTGTTGCGAACTTCGCTGACGTAAGCATTAGCAAGCGTAAGTGCGTCTTCAATGCAGTAGTCGTGCACAATGAATGCCGCTAATGCGCTGGCTAACATACAGCCTGTGCCGCGAAGGTTGCCGTTAGCGTATTTCGGCTGGCTAAAACGAAGAGTGTGAGAGGCACAAACAAAAATATCGCTCACGTTTTTTTGCCAGTGGGCGTGACCGCTTTTCACGTACACGCTCTTTGCGCCTTTACCCCTTAGCCGATTGATTGCAGTTAGCAAGCTCGCTTCATCAACAACTGGCAAATGAGTGAGCCACGCAAGCTCATCGATATTTGGCGTAACGATATCTACCGTATTCAACAGTTCGTCAACTACGCTTTCGCTTAACTCACTCAGCACGCCACCTGACGAGGTAGACAGTACAGGGTCCCATACAACGAAGGGGCGAGGGTTAGATGTTTTTTGAATACGAGCACACAACAACAGCGCTTGCTCATCATTAGCAATGGCGCCAATTTTAATAGCGCGTGGCGGGGTATCTTCAAACAGCACTTGCCACTGCTGATTTAATGCCGACGCGCACATGCTTTCCTTACTAAGCATGATTGAGTTGGACTGGACGGTAAGCTGTGTAGTGAGCACACAAGCATGGATGTTCAGATCGGCCAATGTAATGGCGTCGCGGGTAACGCCCGCACCACCGCTACAGTCAACGCCTCCCACACACCACACTACAGGAAGTGCAGTGGTGAGGTTGTTGGATGCAGGGCTTATGGACGCTTTCGCCATCATGGTAGCTCTACCTTGCTATCTGCAGTGTGATAAAGCTCTGCGCCAGAATGATTGAATGCCTGGGCCATGTCTTTCATGCCTTTTTCTTTCTCAAACTCTTGCTGCTCTGCTTGTTTAGCCACATCGCGCACTTCCTGAGAAATTTTCATGCTGCAAAATTTAGGGCCGCACATAGAGCAGAAATGCGCAACTTTGCCAGACGCCTGCGGCAAGGTTTCATCGTGATAAGCGCGCGCGGTATGCGGGTCGAGAGCTAAATTGAACTGGTCTTCCCACCTGAATTCAAAGCGTGCTTTCGACATGGCGTTGTCGCGAATTTGTGCACCTGGGTGTCCTTTTGCCAAGTCGGCAGCGTGGGCTGCAATTTTGTAGGTGATCAGCCCCTGTTTAACGTCTTCTTTATTAGGTAGGCCCAAATGCTCTTTAGGTGTTACATAGCACAGCATTGCGCAGCCATACCAACCAATCATGGCGGCACCTATACCTGAAGTGAAGTGGTCATAGCCAGGAGCGATATCGGTGGTGAGGGGGCCAAGGGTATAAAACGGTGCTTCGTGGCAGTGCTTAAGCTGCTCTTCCATGTTCGCTTTAATCATATGCATTGGCACATGCCCCGGGCCTTCAATCATTACCTGAACATCGTACTCCCATGCAATTTTCGTCAGCTCACCAAGGGTGCGTAGCTCAGAGAATTGCGCGTCGTCGTTAGCGTCAGCTACGCTACCAGGGCGCAGGCCATCACCTAGCGACAGCGCCACATCGTACTTAGCGCAAATTTCGCAAATATCATGAAAGTGCTCATACAGAAAGCTTTGTTGGTGGTGGCTTAAGCACCACTTTGCCATTATCGAACCGCCGCGCGATACAATGCCGGTTACCCGCTTTGCGGTAAGGTGTACGTACTCAAGCAGCACGCCAGCGTGAATGGTGAAGTAGTCTACGCCTTGTTCGGCTTGCTCAATTAGGGTGTCTTTAAACATATCCCACGTTAAATCTTCGGCTACACCGTTTACTTTTTCTAGCGCTTGATAGATGGGCACGGTGCCAAGAGGAACAGGACTGTTTCGCAGCAGCCACTCTCGGGTTTCGTGAATGTTTCTGCCGGTAGATAAATCCATGATGGTATCGGCGCCCCAGCGCGTTGACCACACCAGCTTTTCTACCTCTTCTTCAATAGACGAGGTGACTGCTGAATTACCAATGTTTGCGTTAATCTTTACTAGAAAGTTACGCCCTATAATCATTGGTTCCAACTCGGGGTGATTGATGTTGCATGGAATAATGGCGCGGCCTGCGGCCACTTCCTGGCGTACAAATTCAGGCGTGATGGTATCGGGTAAATTCGCACCAAAGTGTTCGCCTTTGTGCTGCTGCGTCAGTTCGGCATCTTTAATGGCTTGGCGACCCATATTCTCGCGAATGGCAATGTATTCCATTTCAGGGGTAATAATGCCCTGTCTTGCGTAGTGAAGCTGGGTAACGTTTTTGCCTGCTTTTGCTTTTAGTGGTTTGCGGCTGCGAATAAAGCGGAAATCTTCGGTAAATATGTCGTTTTCACGTTCTTTTGCAAAGCTTGACGAAACGCCCTCTAATTCAAGGGTATCGCTACGCTCTTCAATCCACTTTTGGCGAAGCGGAGCTAGGCCTTTGTGCACATCTATGTTTTCTTGTGGGTCGCCGTAGGGGCCTGAAGTGTCGTAAACAGGAATGGGCGGATTTGGTTCTAAAATAGGGTTGTCTTCTGTTCCACCCACTAAACTGTCGTGTTGGTGAATAAGGCGCATGGCCACACGAATATCGTCACGGCTGCCACACTCGTAGTGGCGTGTTGAATTTGGGTAAGCTTCGCCCGCAAGTTCATTAATGAATTGTTGTGTTTGTTGGCGCTGTTCGCGTCTGTTCGACATAGCATTTTACCTTGTAAATTTAGGTTCTAAAAATGCTTGTCAGGAGTGAAGGAGAATACAAAGTGGAAGTGTAGAGGGAAACAATCCCGTTACTTTAGCGAGATTGTTGGTAAAGGTTCTGGTGATTGCAGCCCTTTACACCGTTGATGTTGACTTGGCAATAAACTTGAACAGTTTACCTTGAGTGACGAGCAGCACCGGAATGGGTGTGTCTGTATCATCAACAGCAAAACAACTTCGCTTCACAACGCTAAACCACGGTTTAACATTGTGCACATTGTATTTTCTTGTTCCCTTCGCAGGTATTAGCCTGATCAGGTTCTACGGATCCCACTTTCGCGGTCTCAGCTTACTGGGTTACCAGTGAAGCACTCCGACAAGTTGTTTAAGTCAATTCGGGTTGTTGAAACAACCCGAATTGAGAATTCCTTTTTACTATATCTTCAATTTTACGGGTAATACAAGTACTACCAGAAAGCTAAATGAATATTCATCTAGATGGCTAGCTGCTGACCTTCCTTGTAAAGCTGAAGTGCAGTGGCTGTGTCGTGCTTGCGTTCGCTAATTGCAGACAGCAGCAATAAGTCTTCTTTGCGCGACTTCATTTTAGTGGCTTTAAGCAGGGCTTTTTCTGCCAACACATCATCGCCGGAATTGAACGCAACTTGGCCTAGTGTGGAATATAGCGACACGTTTTCTTCGTCTTGCTTTATCCAGCTTTCAAGCAGTCGTAGTGATGGCGATGCATCAGGAATATTAAGCTGCGTGAACAGTGGAAACAGGGCGCTATTCGGGCCACGCTTTTGCCATTCAACTAGCAAATTCTGTGCGTCGGCATGCATACCTTGGTCAAGTAACTGTTGAATGTAAGCCGCGCGGTAAGCATCGTCGTGACGAAGCTTACGAGGTAGGGTTTCCCAATACGATTTAAGCTCGACAGCGCCTTGTTTGCTGGCAATTTCTGCAAACTTACCTTTGGCGATGCGCTGGCTCCACGCAGTGTAGTCTGCTTTGGGCAATGCTTTACGCCAGCCTGACAAATTCTCTTGAAGTACTTGCCATTTACCTAGCTTGGCAAGAATTTGCGCTTTTAACTGCACAACCTGCTTGTTTTCGCGCTCTTGCTCGTCAAGTTCGTTAAGTTTCTCTAGTGCCGCATCGTATTTTTCTTCAGCCATATCAATACGCGCGTGCATGACCGTTGCGGCTACTTTCGCTTTTGGAAAGTCAGTTGCCTGAACAAGGAAATAACGGGCTTTGGCTAAATCGTTATTGGCAAAAGCAATTTGCGCTGACGCCAAATAGTTAACGCCTTCGAAATCGCCGTTGGTGGTTTTGCTTAGCGCCTTTTGAGCCGTATCAAAATTACCTGCAGCCATTGCGTGTAAGCCGTCGTAAAACGCTCGCTTGCGTTTGCGCTCCCCCAAAGTGCCGAACCATTTATGTGAACCTGTGATCAGGCTTAACGCCCACAACACAAGTCGAGATAGTACGTACCAGGCAATGACGGCACCTATCACTAAAATACAAAAGCTAATCACCGTCATTTCAACAGCGGTATTACCCAGTGATATGAGTACGTAGCCCTTATCGCCTAACAACATCGGGCCAACAATTAGTGCAACAACGAATGCGGCTAATACCGCAAGGGCAATAGCTAACCATTTCATAGTGCACTTGCTCCTTGTCCGAACACCTGTTTAACGCGGCTATCCAATAGACGCTCTAGCGGTTTTTGTGACGCTAGCTCTGTAGGTATTGGGCGCGATACATCGGTAGCAATGAGGTTTTGTAGTGCATCTACAAAGCCCGTTACTTGGCTTTTTTCTGTGTCGAACTTTTCAATAATTAACGTTTGAGCGTATTGAAGCGACTGGCTGTAAAGTCCTGCATCGCCCTGAAGCGCGGCAGTTTGCGCGTGCATAAGCTGCAGACGAAGTTGTTCTTTTGCTAAAAACTGCGCTTCCAGTGAAAGCACTGGTTCAACCGGGCCTTCAATGGTTTTTATGGTAAGAAAATCGTTCACCAGTGAACGCCACACTTTTGCAAGGTTCTCCTGCCAGTCGTCAGCTGACTCCGATAAGGTCGTGTCTTCTGCATTGGCGTCTTCTGGTTTTTCGAAGGTATCAAGTGGTAGCTTATCTATTTGCGCTATCATGCCTGTAAGCGCAAGGGCTACGGAACTTTGTGATACAGGGTTAAGCTGTTGTAGGGTTTGAATGTCTTCAGCGAGTGTTGCACGAACAGGCAGTACTGACGGGTCGGCCAGCGATTTTAATCGCTTATCTGCATTAACCAACAGCAAAATAGCTGTGCGTACGTCGTTTTCTAACCAAAGTTTTCTGCCTGCCATGCGAACCAAGTAATCAGCTTCAGCAATAAGCCAGTCGGCCGGTCGGCGACCTTCCATATTATTTAGTTGTTCAAGGGTCGATTCAGCTTGCAGCGTCAGCTTTTCGTTTTGCGCTTTTAACTCGGCTACCGTGCTTTCTAACGTCTGGTTGGTACGAGCTACTTTGTCGATAGAGGCAACAAGACCAGCGCGCTCACGCTCAATAGTGTTTAGCTGAGAGGTCGTCGTTTGAAGTGCAGATTCAGAGTCCTTGCTTGCCGACTGTTGCTGCATGTAATACCAGTAACCTGCGCCAGCCATACCAAGCACAATAAGGAAAAGGATGATTACAACAAACCACAGTAGACCATTTCCCGACGATTTCTTTTTAGCAGCACCCGATGGTGTTGATTCACTGTGCGTGGCAGAAGATTCGATAACGTCTTTTTCAGCTTCCACTTTCACGAGTTCCTCTTTTTGTGGGCTACTTTCATTGTTGTTGGCCATTCAATACTCCCAGTTATCCTTTACCCAGGCGATGAGTGCCTGATCGGTGGCTCGCTGACAAACCGCTACCTCTTTAATGCCTTGGCTAATGAGGGTTTTGGCAATTCGGTCGCTCACTGTTAACCATTTAATAGATTTAAGTGCTTGGCCAAATTGCGCAATTAGTTGCAGTGCCATTGCTTCGCTTGTAGCGATAATGCCGCTAACTTCGCCCATTTTCCACCGTTTTGTGTAAATTGGGCTTGTAAGTTCCTCTCTTTTATAAACGCAAAAGCTATTCACTAAAATACCTTTTTCGCCTAATCCAGTGGCTATGGCGTCGCGCCCACCTTCACCCTTAATGATAACGACATGCTGACAGTTTGCCTCATTAAGTTGGTGCATTGCCAGTATACCTTCGGATGTATGGGCTTCGGGAATAGCAACCTGCGCCGATGAAAACGCCTGAAGTCCCGCTTGTAATTTTCGTGCAGTGGCATCGCCCACAGCTATGATCAATGGTGATTCGTTAGCCGTTTCGCGTAAGCCTTCAATAACGGTGTCTACAGCATATACGCTGGTAACAACAATTGCGTTTACTGCATTTGACGCTAAAAATTCTGCAGCAGCTTTTCTTTCAGACGAAATATCAATGATGCTAGACGTGGCAACGCCTACCGCGTCAATTCCGGCTTTTTCAAAGGCAGAAGCGCTTGCTTTTAACTTTGGCAGTGGGCGTGTAAACAGCAACATACTATCGAATTTTCATCCTTTTATTTTACTGCGTAAACCTGCACGCATTCGACAAACTATAACTTAGTTATAAAGCGCCTTTAAGATTTCACCGGCACCTTGCTCAAGAAGGGATTCCGCAACTTCAACACCAATATCTGCGGCTTTTTCTCGCGACGCTGTAGCAGAAGCAAAGAGCAGTTCTGAACCATCTGGCTTACCAACCATACCGGTTAGTGTCAGCACATCTCCATCAAGCGTGGCAAAGCTACCAATAGGTACTTGGCAGCCGCCTTCCAATCTCTCGTTCATGGCGCGTTCCGCAGTAACGCGCGTATTGGTGTCCGTATGGTTCAGCGCCTGTAGCAACTTAATTAGCTCTTCATCGTCGTTACGGCACTCAATACCTACGGCACCTTGTCCAACGGCGGGTAGTGAAATATCAGCGGGTAACGGCATGCGAATACGAGATTCCATTTCAAGGCGAATAAGGCCAGCAGAAGCTAAGATAATAGCGTCGTACTCACCTGCGTCTAGCTTGGCTAGGCGAGTATTCACGTTTCCGCGCAGGTCCTTGATAATAAGGTCAGGGCGATACTTGCGAATTTGGCACTGCCTGCGAAGGCTAGACGTACCTACTACTGCGCCTTGGGGTAGGGCATCTAAACTGTCGTGGTTATTTGAAACAAAGGCGTCGAACGGGTTTTCTCGCTCACAAATAGCGTGAAGGCCAAAACCTTCAGGAAATTCAACCGGTACGTCTTTCATAGAGTGAACGGCAATATCGGCACGGCCTTCAAGCATGGCAATTTCAAGCTCTTTTATGAAAAGCCCTTTACCACCAATTTTCGCCAAAGGTGTATCTAAAATTTTGTCGCCCTGCGTGCTCATAGGCACAAGCTCAACGGTCATTGACGGATAATGCTCCAACAATTTTGCCTTCACATACTCTGCTTGCCAAAGCGCTAAAGCACTTTTTCTAGTAGCAATTCGAACGGTGCGGGTAGTGTTGAGGTGACTCATGGCTATTCCAAACTATATAAAAAGAAACTAAAACGATGTATCACATAACGTCATACGATATACCCCGTAGTATACGCATTTTCTGTATTAATGTTTGAAATTAGGCGCAGTTTTCTCCTTGGTTATTATTAGACATTCAGTCTATGCTGAAAGGAATAATGGTCAATTAGTTTTAAATGCGGAGATAAGTCTTTTTATGGACAGTTCGTCGTTGCGTCAATTACTTAGAAGTGCTCAGCAAGATGAAGCGGAAGCAAAACGAAGGCGCTTAACGCTATATTTCATATCCTATGTTGGTGGCACAATTATGGCGTTTATGGCGTGGATTAACATGGGTACAAACAACCCATTGCTCGTTGGAACGCTGGCGGGGTCAGCCGCTTTTGTGTACGCCAATGTGGCGTTATCCCATATGTTCCCTCGCGTTGATGTCTTCTATTATTTAGCAGGCTTAGTGGTAGCATTTACCATAAACGGCTTGGTTTATACCGGCGGACTCAATAACACTGGGCTTTATTTTATTTTTCCCCTGCTTTTTATTCAGATAGTTGTTGTGCGTTTCAAGCCCGCCATGGTTTACGTAGCAGTGACCATGGGTATCGCTATTTTTATGCTCTACAATCAAGAAAAAATAGTGGCTGAGTACCCAGCAGAGCATGTCTCCCGCTTCTTAATCGCTACGTTCTGTTTCATTTGCGTCGCCTTTATAGGTGAAAATTTCTGGCATCAAAGCAGAAAAGAAATGCTGCGTGAAAATTTAGAGCGCATGCGGCAGGCTAATACCGATCCGCTTACAAAACTTCCTAACCGGCGATTCCTTGAAGCTGTTTTTTTTGAACGCGCAATGCAAGATCCCGGTGCTCATTTCCCTTTAAGTGCGGTGGTGGTAGATATTGACCATTTCAAAACAATCAACGATACCTATGGCCACGATATTGGTGACGAAGTGCTTATACACATCACTCGCCTAATGAAAGAAGCAGTAAGAACTACTGACGTGGTGGCAAGAACCGGTGGTGAAGAGTTTTTGGTTCTATTCCCTCATGCAACGTTGAGCCAAGCGGTAAAATTAGCGGAAAAAATGAGAAAGGTGATTGAAGCTAATCCGTTTGTAGAGGGTGATGTTAATCACTCCATAACCGCAAGCTTTGGTGTAGCCACAGCGCTTACTGATACAAACTTGCACGCTTGTTTGAAGCAGGCCGATGACAATCTTTACAAAGCTAAAAATGCGGGGCGCAACAGAGTCGTCGAATAGTTATTGGAATAAACGCGAAATAAAGAAGAGACGGAAGGCGCAACTTTGCAATCGATAGACGTGTACCCACTTACGCTAAGAATAAAGCTGGCTTTTGTTGCGTCACCAGCTTTCTCTTTTGTTCAAATACTAGGGCCTGTTGGGTTTTATTATATGAACGTAATTTGCAGCAAGGGCCAACAGGCTCTTAAGGCATTACCCTAGAACTTTTTGAAGCCAAGCACTTATGTCGTTAAGCTCTTGCATACAAACATTGTGCTGCATGGTGTAAGTCTGCCACGTGGCATTAAAGCCACTTCCGCTCAGCGTTTTAAACGCAGCATTGCCCATAAATACCGGCACCACTTCGTCTTGCTCACCATGTGCCATCATAATTGGCGTTTCACGGTTTATATCGTTTGCTTCGCTTCCAAGAAGTGATGGCTCGCACATGTAGGTAGATAGAGCGATAACACCTGCAAATTTATTGGCATATCTAGGTGCTAAGTGCAGAGCAATAACACCGCCCTGAGAAAATCCTGCAAGTACAATACGTTCGCTAGGAATGCCACTTTCAATTTGTGCTTCGATAAGCGCTTCTACCTGAGCAGCCGACTCTTTTACACCTTCTAAGTCCGCACGGCTTTCAAAATCTAACGATTTGATATCGTACCAAGCGCGCATTCTCATGCCGCCATTGATAGTCACAGGGCGTTCTGGAGCGTGAGGAAAGAGAAATTTAACCGCCATTGATTCGGGTAATTTTAGCTCGGGCACAATAGGCGCAAAACCATGGCCTGAATCGCCAAGACCGTGAAGCCAGATAACGCAGGCATCAGGCGTAGTGGATGGGTTTATCTCTACGCACGGCAGAAGTTGCTGAGTCATGCTTTATTTCCTAGTTTTGGGGTCAGAGTACATTTAGGGCCAGAAAAAGTACTCTGACCCCATTAATTTTTGCTGTGGTAACCCATCGGCATAAGCTTGGTAGAGTGATCCAAGTTTTCACTATGCAATGAAAGGTACGGCACAACCGCTTAATATGCTATCATTGCCACTTGAAATCACCACATTTTGGAAGAATTTTAATACCCTATGGCTTCACTACTCGGCAACTTATTCATTCTTGCAGCTCCTTCTGGAGCAGGAAAATCAAGCCTTATAAAGGCGCTAATGGAAAAGTATGAAAGCAATACAGCTACGCCAATGCAGGTGTCTGTATCTCATACAACACGTCAACCTCGTCCGGGTGAAGTCGACGGCGTGCATTACCATTTTGTGAGCCGAGAGCAGTTTGAAGCGCTGATTGAACAGGGTGTGTTTTTTGAATACGCAGAAGTATTTGGCAATTATTACGGCACATCCCGCGTGACAATTGAACAAACTTTGCACCGTGGCATTGACGTATTTTTAGATATCGATTGGCAGGGCGCGCGCCAAGTCAAAAAGCTTATGCCAGACACATGCGGTATTTTCATTCTTCCGCCTTCACTCGACGTGCTAGAGCAGCGTTTAAATAATCGCGGTCAAGACAGTGAAGAAGTCATTGCAGGGCGTATGGCGCAAGCCGTAGCTGAAATGTCTCATTTCAATGAATTCGATAGCGTAATTATCAACGACGACTTTGCGACTGCGTTAAATGATTTGGAAGCCATCGTGACAGCACAGCGACTTCGCACAGGAAAACAACAAATGCGCCATCAAGTGCTATTGGACGAACTGCTCGGTAGCGCGTAAGCTTAACTTAACAATACGTGTTTTGTTTTAGCATCGAACGATCGCTGCATAAATTGCATGATCTGACTGCTTCAAATTCAAACAAAACGCTAGGATCGCGCCACGTATCTGTGTATACTACGCGGCCGTTTTTTGAATAACTTGCTCAACCTAATTTTCGGAGAAATACATGGCTCGCGTAACTGTAGAAGATGCCGTAGATAAAATTGGTAACCGCTTTGACCTAGTGCTTGTTGCTGCACGCCGTGCACGTCAAATTGCCACTGAAGGCAAAGATCCTATGGTTGACGTTCAAAACGATAAGCCAACTGTTACAGCACTTCGTGAAATTGAAGAAGGTTTAGTAACGGCTGCTACGCTTGAACAAGCAGAACTTCAAGCTCAAGAGCAGCAAGAACATGCTGAATTTGCATCAGTAGCAAACATCCTATCTGATCAATAAAACCTCTTTTTAACGGTTTTATCGGTATTTTAGCGCCAGTGCTTTGAAAAAAGCACTGGCGCTTTACTTTTGGCGTATTGGCTTCTTGCACAATTAAACGTATTCTTAGGGTTGTAACGTTAGATAAGGGTCACGCTTCACTGTGTATTTGTTTGAAGGTTTAAAGCAGAAAGTTTTAGAGTACTTACCAGCCGACCGCGTTCAGTTGGTACAAGAATCTTTTGTGCTTGCGCAAGAAGCGCATGACGGACAAATGCGTTCAAGCGGCGATCCGTACATTACTCACCCAGTTGCAGTTGCCGGTATTTTGGCTGACATGCACCTTGATCACGAAACGATCATGGCAGCACTCCTTCACGACGTTATTGAAGATACCCATTACAGCAAAGAAGACTTAGCCGAAGCTTTTGGCGATACCGTTGCTGAACTGGTAGAAGGGGTAAGTAAGCTAGATAAACTCGCGTTTAGCACTAAACAGGAAGCGCAGGCGGAGAACTTCCGTAAAATGATGATGGCCATGGTGCAAGACATCAGGGTTATTCTTATCAAGCTTGCTGATCGCACGCACAACATGCGCACACTCGGGTCATTACGACCGGACAAGCGCCGCCGCATTGCGCTAGAAACGCTAGAAATCTATGCGCCAATTGCCCACCGCTTGGGTATTCACGATATTAAAAATGAGCTTGAAGATTTAGGCTTTCAGGCCATGTATCCAATGCGCCATCGCGCACTAAAGTCTGCTGTGCGCCAGGCCCGCGGTAATCGTAAAGAGATTATCGAAAACATTCGCGAAGAGCTGAACACTCGTTTAGACGCCTACCAAATTGAGTCGAATGTATTGGGTCGCGAAAAACACTTGTATTCCATTTACCGCAAAATGAAAAACAAAGAACTTATGTTCAATGAGGTAATGGATATTTATGCGTTTCGCATCGTTGTTCAATCGGTAGATAACTGTTATCGCGCCCTTGGTGCTATGCATGGGCTGTACAAGCCTATTGAAAACCGTTTTAAAGATTATATCGCTATCCCTCGAACCAACGGCTATCAGTCGTTGCATACGTCATTAATTGGCCCGCACGGCATTCCTGTGGAAATTCAAATTCGAACCCAGGAAATGGACCAAATGGCAGACAAAGGAGTGGCGGCGCACTGGCTTTACAAAGAGCCTGGCGATAATGGCACCACTGCACAGCTTCGAGCGCGCAAGTGGATGCAAAGCCTGCTTGAGCTTCAGCAATCGGCCAGCTCATCCTTTGAATTCATCGAATCGGTAAAAACCGATCTGTTCCCTGATGAAATTTACGTATTTACACCAGACGGACGTATTATCGAGTTGCCAATGGGCGCAACCGCCGTTGACTTCGCTTATGCCGTGCATTCCGATGTGGGTAATACCTGCGTAGGTGTGCGCGTAGAGCGCAGAAACTTTAGCTTAAGCAAGCCGCTTGAAAACGGTCAAACCGTGGAAATTATTACCTCGCCGAAAGCGAAGCCAAATGCGAACTGGCTAAACTTTGTGGTGAGCGCTCGTGCTCGCACCCGTATTCGCCAGTATCTGCGTAAACAGCATTCTCAAGAAGCGGTGAACATGGGTAATCGTCTGCTTCGTCATGCGTTAGGTAGCGTAAAACTAGACGATATTCCAAACGAAGATATTGAACGTGTGGTAGCCGAGACCAAGCACGCTAATTTTGACGATTTGCTAGTAGATATCGGCCTTGGTAACGAGCTAAGCGCAATTGTAGCGCGCCGTTTATTGGGTGAAAGCACAACAGATTTATCAGATAAGAAAGGTAATGTGGCTATTCGCGGCACAGAAGGCCTGCTTGTTCACTATTCTCGTTGTTGCCATCCTATTCCAGACGATGAAATTGTAGCGGTTTTAAGCCCCGGTCGCGGCATGACTATTCACCAAATTGGGTGTAACAATATTCGCAAGCTAACACGCGAAGAACCTCAACGCGTATTGCCCATGCAGTGGGACGACAACCCGCAAGGTGAATTTAAAGCCTCACTGCGTATAGAGTTGTTTAACCATCAGGGCACACTGGCAACTTTAACGAACACCATTTCAGGGTGCGATTCCAATATCATTGGTCTGCAAACTGAAGAGAAAGAGAGTAATATCTACTTTATTGACCTTGAACTTACCACGCACAACCGTGTGCACCTGGCTCGCGTAATGAAGAAAATACGTACCATGCCGGAAGTTCAAAGAGTGTCTCGTCATAGTCAATCACGACACTAATTACTACACTATTTAGGAACTACTATGTCTAAGTCTATTATTCAGACCGATAAGGCACCTGCTGCTATTGGTACTTACAGCCAAGCGGTTAAAGCAGGTACTACCGTTTATCTTTCAGGTCAAATTCCTCTTGTTGCTGAAACTATGGAAATGGTTTCTGACGACTTTGAAGCGCAAGCTGTACAAGTTTTTGAGAACATTAAAGCGGTGTGTGACGCTGCGGGCGGCACTACAAACGACTTAGTGAAGGTGAACATCTTCCTTATCGACCTAGGTCACTTTGCAACGGTTAATGAAATTATGAGTCGTTACTTCACCAAGCCTTACCCAGCACGCGCAGCCGTTCAGGTGTCGGCATTGCCTAAAGGTGCACAAATTGAAATTGATGGTGTAATGGAACTGCCGGAGTAAGCCATGTCACCTGAGCGTTACCAGCGCATAAGACAAGTGCTGGAAAGAAGGCAAACAGATCTTACGGTTTGCCTTGAAAATGTACACAAGCCGCATAACGTATCTGCAGTAGTGAGAACCTGTGATGCAGTGGGTATTCATCGCGTTCACACCGTGTGGGAAAAGAAATACCAGTTTCGTCGCGGCACCGCTATGGGCAGCCAACAATGGGTGCGTCAAACCAATCACGATAATATCAACGACGCGATGGCTGAACTAAAAGGCCAAGGCATGCAGGTGTTGGTAACCCACTTATCTGATACCGCTGTCGATTTTCGTGATATTGATTACACCAAGCCAACGGCTATTTTGTTTGGTCAAGAGAAATACGGTGCCTCTGATGAGGCGAAAGCCGTTGCCGATCACGACATTGTTATTCCTATGATGGGCATGGTGCAGTCGTTGAACGTATCGGTGGCCGCAGCGCTAGTACTTTACGAAGCCCAGCGCCAACGTACTATTGCAGGTATGTATAACACTCAGCAGTTACCAGAAGCAGAGTGCCAAGCATTGGCCTTTCAAAATGGTTACCCGCGTTTGTATAAACTTTGCCAACGCAAAGGTTTGCCTTTGCCTGCTATTAACGCCATTGGTGAAGTGGATGCCGACGATAGCTGGTGGAAAGAAATGCAGATCACAAAAGCAGAAGCAAACGCGCTAGAGGCCGACTAGGGCCTAACCTATTGGTTGCACTTTTAGTTTTGCTCTTACTTGTATAAGGGCCAGCGTAAAAAACTGGCCTAAAGCGTACTCGCCAACCCCTCAACAATCCTTTACACTTCTTTTCCTATAACACGTTGAATAACACCAGCTTGTGCCAATTCAAAGGTTAAATAGTTAATGTTCCAAAAGAAGGATATCGCTTGATGCAAGCACTGGCCACTACACCCATTACTGCGCTTAAAGGCGTAGGCGCAAAGGTGGCAGAAAAGCTTAACAAAATAGGTTTGTTTACCCTTCAAGATATTCTGTTTCATCTCCCTCACCGCTACGAAGACAGAACCCGTATTTATAGCGTGGCAGAGTGCCGCCCGTTTACCCATGTAAGCGTGCAGGGCGAGGTAATGAGCGCCGACATTCAGTACGGCAAGAAGCGCATGCTAGTGGTTAAGCTTAGCGACGGTACGGGTACCATAACCTTACGCTTTTTCCACTTTGGTGCAGTGCAGCGGTCTATTATGACGCCAGGAAACACGGTGCGGTGTTTCGGAGAAGTGCGTACTGGAAAGTGGGGCATTGAAATGATGCACCCCGAATTTAAATTAGTGGATGAAGACGCGCCACCATCAGAAGAATCATTGACGCCAGTTTACCCCACCACAGACGGTGTTAAGCAGTTAACCCTTCGTAATTTAACCGACCAGGCCTTAAAACTTCTAGATAAAGGCGCGCTGGCCGACCTACTGCCCGACGGCATTTACGATGACCAAATTAGCCTTAATGAGGCGCTTCATTTGGTGCATCGCCCGCCACCAGATGTAGACGTACACGAAATGGAAGAGGGGCTGCACCCTGCTCAGTATCGGTTAATTTTGGAAGAGTTATTGTCACACCACCTAAGCGTGTTGAAAGTACGCAAGCTATCTGACGCCCAGCCCGGTATTCCTATCAGGGTGAACCAGCCTCTTATCGATAAAATGCTCGCTCAACTGCCATTCTCACCAACGGGTGCGCAGGCTCGGGTAGTGGAAGATATTCAAAAAGATATGCAACACGCGCGGCCTATGATGCGCCTTGTACAAGGCGATGTAGGGTCGGGCAAAACCTTAGTTGCGGCACTGGCCGCGCTATCAGCCATTGGTGCAGGGCATCAGGTAGCATTAATGGCACCTACTGAGCTGTTGGCTGAACAGCATGCCAATAACTTTCGTGGCTGGCTAGAACCTTTAGGTATTGAAGTAGGCTGGCTTGCCGGCAAGCTGAAAGGCAAAGCCCGCAATGAAGTATTAGCCCGCTTAGAAGCTGGCGATATTCAAATGCTGGTGGGTACTCACGCCATCTTCCAGGAAAGCGTGAACTACCAGCAGCTAGCGCTGGTTATTGTGGATGAACAACACCGCTTTGGTGTACATCAGCGTTTGGCCCTGCGCGATAAAGGCGAACAGCAAGGTCGCTACCCTCATCAGCTAATTATGACGGCAACGCCTATTCCAAGAACGTTGGCCATGACAGCCTATGCCGATTTAGACACCTCGGTTATTGATGAGTTGCCACCAGGCAGAACACCGGTGCAAACCGTGGTATTACCCGATACACGCCGCGCCGATGTAATTGAGCGCGTACGTCAGGCCTGTAAAGAAAACGGCCGCCAAGCCTATTGGGTGTGTACGCTTATTGATGAATCGGAAGTGTTGGAGTGTCAGGCAGCAGAAGACGCTGCGGTTACCCTTCGTACCGCGCTGCCAGACTTACACGTTGGTTTGGTACACGGGCGTTTAAAGCCTGCTGAAAAAGCGCAGGTTATGGCCGACTTTAAAGACGGAAAGCTGGATTTATTGGTAGCGACTACCGTTATTGAAGTAGGCGTAGACGTACCTAATGCCAGCATCATGATCATTGAAAACCCTGAACGATTGGGTTTAGCGCAGCTTCACCAGCTTAGAGGCCGAGTGGGGCGTGGTGCAGTAGAAAGTCAGTGTGTACTTATGTACCAGAGCCCACTATCGAAAACCGCTACTCAGCGCCTTGGCGTATTGCGCGAATCTAACGACGGTTTTTATATTGCCCAGCGCGATTTGGAAATTCGTGGCCCGGGTGAATTTATGGGTACTAAGCAAACGGGAATGGCCGAGCTTAAAATAGCAGACCTAGTACGCGACGCCGCTCTTATCCCTAAGGTTCAGGAAATTGCCTATACCCTTTGGGACAAATACCCCTCTCACGCTCAAGCCATCATTAATAGATGGATAGGGCATAAGGAACAGTACGGTCATGCTTAATCATGTGCCTTTAATTATTTGTGATGACGCCAATAGGGATGACGCTGCATTAATTAGTGCAATCAGCGAAAAGTGGGGTTTTCCTGTTGTTAGCAGTAGTGAAAAGCATAGCGAAGGCCTGTATTTGCAGGTACAAAACGGCGTGCTTGGACTTGCCGACGCAGGTGAGAAAAAAGTGAATCCGGTAGAGGTTGATTTTGCTTCGCCGGCTAGTTTGTATCGCAAGCAGCACGGCGGTGGGCGCAAAGAGCCCATTGTTAAGGCCATTGGTCTTAAAGGCAATGAAGCATGGCACGTAGTGGATGCAACGCCTGGGCTAGGTCGTGATGCCTTTGTATTGGTAAGCGTTGGCTGCAAGGTCACTATGATAGAGCGATCGCCCGTGGTTGCCGCCTTGCTTGAAGATGGTATTCGCAGATTAGCGCTTAGTTTTCCGGAACTTGCAGCTAAAATGTCGCTTCAACATGGAAATAGTGCTGAGGTAATGCAATACTTCACTGGTGAGAATGTGAACGCTATTTACTTAGACCCCATGTTCCCACACAAAAAGAAGTCAGCCTTGGTGAAAAAGGAAATGCGGCTGTTTCAGCAACTGCTTGGTCATGACCCAGACGCAGATGCGCTGTTACCGCCAGCACTAGAGCTAGCCACGCACCGGGTAGTGGTGAAACGCCCAAACAGTGCAGACGTGCTGGCAGGAATAAAAGCATCAATGGCTATTGAAAGCAAAAAGCACAGATTTGATGTGTATTTGTGTCAAAAAAATCTAGGAGAGTAGCATGATACAAGTTGGGGGCACTTTGCCTGAAGTAGATTTTAGCCTTTTAGAAAACGGCGAAATAACCAACCCAGGAACGAACGAACTGTTTTCGGATAAACGCGTTGTATTGTTTGCGGTACCCGGTGCATTTACACCGACCTGTTCTCAAGCCCATTTACCGGGCTATGTAGCGCTTGCTGATAAGCTTAAAGCCAAAGGTATTGATAGTATTATTTGCTTAAGCGTGAACGATGCATTTGTTATGGATGCATGGGGCAAAGCGAGCAACGCTGAAGAGATCATAATGCTGGCAGACGGCAATGGTTTCTTTACCAAGCAAATTGGCTTAGACATGAGCACGGGCAATTTCGGCGGCTTGCGTTCGTTACGTTATTCCATGCTTGTGGAAGATGGCGAAGTGAAAAAGCTAAACGTTGAAGACCCAGGTCGTTTCGACGTTAGCGATGCGCAAACCATGCTAGATAGCCTGTAAGACCGATACTACGGCGTTAATAATATCAAGAGCCCGCAACTAAGGTTGCGGGCTTTTTTCGTTTAGATGTTTGTGAATAGGTCAATTGACTTAAGCGTATACTTGGTCGCCATTTTCATTAAAATGTAACCTATGTATGATCTGGTGCTCTGTAAATAGCGTTGAATATCAGTACGTTCAGTGAAGGTTAATGAACTAACATGTAGTATTCTGTGTCGAAAGTGCAGAAAAAATAAGGGCTAACACACTACGTTACTTAGCATGTGGGCTCGTTCAGTTACCTTTACTTGCTTAATGATAATAAGTATCATTTGCGTGAAAAGACAAACGTTTTAGGAATAATTATGACAACAACACTGAAAAAAATGAGTGCTCTGGTACTGGCTTCTGCGGTCACTTTCTCGATGCTATCTTCTCAGGCGCTTGCTAACGGTGCCATTGGCGATCACGTGAACAATCTTCACGCGCACATCGGCGAATATACGGAAGAGGTACATTGGTTAGAAAGCAAGTTTGGCAGTGTTGTTGATGCGTATGAAGCAAAAGATAAATCGCTTAAGACCGATGCACTGATTGAGTATTGGGAAGAGGTGGATTTTCACTCTGCTATTGAAACCCAGTATGTGCCTATTTACGCCTCTATTTGGCAAGGTATTTATGGTGTGAAAGTCGCCATTGATGAAGGCAAGCCTGTTGCAGACGTGCGCGTAGAGCAAGAGAAGCTAAATCATGCCTTGTGGCAGGCGTTAGGCGCAGTTAAACTTGCGTCCCAGTATCAAAAGAAAGGCTTAGTGAACAAGGTTCAAACCACCGAAAAAGAACCTACCACAGGCCCTGAAGTTATCGACGATATTAAAACACGTCTTGATCGTGTTGTTGCTAAGTACGCGGAACAGCTTCACGAAGTAGCAACTACACTCGTTCACGATACTTACCTTCAACGATTTGAAGGTGTGGAAGGTGACTTGATTGCGAAAAACGCAGCTTTGGTTGAAGACTTGGAGAAAGACTTTAACGTAACGCTTCCACAAGCTATCTCAAAAGACACTGGCGTTGATTCAGTTCGTAAGGTCGTAGAGTCTATGCAGGCCAAACTTGACCGCGCTCGCGCACTTTTGGTTGAAGTAGAACAAAGTCGTAAAGACGTATTTTAAGGAAGGTGTATGCAACGTAGAACATTCTTACAAGGCTTAGCTGCAGCCGGTGCTTTATCTGGCTTGCCGCTAGGCTTTGCAAACGCTATGACACAAACCGGTAGTGTGTCAGTAGAATCCCTGCCTAAATTAGAAGGTGATCTCGCCTTGTACTTGGGGCGCGGTGAAGGCGGCTTGTACGAGAATGTTCTTAAAGCCATTGAAAAGCGCAACCCGAAGTTAAATTTAAAGGTAAGACGTGGTGGCTCAGCAGCATTGGCGAACACGATTGTGGCTGAAACCAAAGCGGGCGTTAAACGCGCAGACCTTTTTTGGGCAGTAGATACTGGCTCAATTGGTGTGGTGACGGACATCGGTGCCGCCAAGCCATTGCCTAACGATTTAACGGCACAGCTTCGTGAAGATTTTCAATATCCCAGCTGGTCACCGGTAACGGGCCGAGTACGCACGCTGCCGTACAACACCGAGCGCGTTAAGCCAGAGCAGATACCCGAAAGCGTAATGGCGCTTGCTGATAGCGACCTAAAAATAGGTTGGGCACCCGCTTATTCGTCGTTCCAATCTTTTGTTACTGCTATGCGTATTTTAGAGGGTGATAAAGCGACAAAGTCGTGGCTTAAAGGCATCAATAAGCATTCTAAAAAGTATGCGGGCGAACTTGGCGTGGTAATGGGCGTTGAGCGTGGCGAAGTGGATATTGGTTTTGCTAATCACTATTACACACTGCGCCTTAAGTCAGGCAAGCCCGATGCGAATGTAGCGCTAGCTTACACTAAAGGCGATGCCGGTTGCTTAGTGAATGCGTCTGGTATTGTGGCATTAAGCGAAGGCGACTTACCGGTTAACTTTATTCGTTACTTACTGTCGCAGGAAGTGCAGTCGTATCTTGCTCGTGAAGCCTACGAAATACCGCTTGTTCAGGGCGTCGACCAGCCGCAAGGCTTAGCAAGTTTGAGCACGCTTTCGCCGCCTGAAATGGACCTTCGTAAGCTGGCTGATTTACGCCCCACACTTAACCTTATGAGGGAAGTTGGCGTACTGTGACAAACTGGCCAAAGTCGTATCCACTGGCACTGCTTATTGCGCTGATGGCTTTATTGCCCGTCGGCGTTTTATTTTCTTTAGCCCAAGACAGTGCGCAACTTTTCGATACCCATAATCTTCGTGTTCTAGGTAACACGGTTTCACTGGTGGTACTTACCATTATTGGTTCGGTGCTAATTGGTGTGCCGCTTGCCTTTCTCACTGCCTATGTGCAAATGCCGTTTAAGCGCTTTTGGTTAATTTTACTTGCCGCGCCACTGGCACTACCTAGTTATATCGGCGCGTTTGCTATGTACTTCTCATTTGGCAGAGGCGGTGAAATAGAAAATATTTTAGGTATTACCACGCCGCCCATCAGCGGCTTGTGGGGCTCTGCGTTAGTGATGAGTTTTTACACTTACCCCTTTGTGATGATGACCACCCGTTCTAGCCTGTTAAGCTTAGATGCAAGCTTGGTGAATGCGGCTCGCACGTTAGGGCTCTCGTTAGGCGCTAGCCTATGGCGTGTTGTGCTACCGCGCGTGGTAAATAGCGTAGCGGCAGGCGCTTTACTTGCTGCGCTTTATGCACTATCTGACTTTGGCACGCCGGCCATTATGGGCTTTGACACTTTCACCCGCGTTATTTTTGTTGAATACAATGCCTTTGGCTTGAGTCAGGCGGCGATGCTGAGCTTACAGCTTATGGTTATTGTCGGGCTAATTCTATTTATTGAAAGCCGCATCAGCGGCGCCTCAGAGCGTCCCGGCAGGCATTTATCACTCTTTCCTGGACGATGGCAGCGCAACCTTATGTTGCTCGCTACTATGCCGATAGTGCTGTTAGCTATAGTGCTTCCGTTAGCCATTTTTACCCTTTGGTTAATACGTGAAGGCACTGGGGGGTTCGAGTTAAGCTACGCATGGAACTCTGCTCACGCGTCTTTTATTGCCGCGGTGGTTGCCGTATTGCTGGCTATTCCAGTTGCCCATGCCGCTATTGCGGGTAAGGCAGGGCGCGTTATGGAGCGTATTACTTATTTTGGTTTTGGTGTACCTGGTATCGTTATGGGAACGGCGCTGGTATACGTAGGGCTTAAATATTTACCTGCGCTCTATCAAACGTTAAGTCTGCTTGTGATGGCTTATGTACTGCGCTTTATCCCACTTGCTGTGGGAAGTGTAAGAAGTACAGCTGAGAATATTGATTCAGGTCTGGTAAAAGCTGCTCGCGTGCTGGGCGCTAGCCCGCGTGAGGCATTTATGCGAATTACGCTGCCGTTAACCCTTCGTGGTATGATTGCGGGTGCAGCGCTTGTGTTCTTAGAAGCCATGCGCGAACTACCTGCAACGCTTATGTTAGGACCTACAGGATTTGAAACCTTAGCTACCTATATGTGGCGAGTTTACGAAGCGGGTTACTTTGGCCGCGCAGCCGTGCCAGGGCTTTTACTTGTTTTATTATCAGGTGTGGGGTTAATTCTCATGCTGTCGGGCGAAAGAAAAGCCCAGTTTACCGTTACCGAGGATGATCGTTCGTAATGCTTAGTGTAAATAATTTGTCTGTGAATTATGGGTCTACCCGCGTTGTCGACAAGTTAAATCTTGAGCTTGGACAAGACGAAATCCTGATGCTGGTGGGGCCAACCGGCTGCGGTAAAACCACCATTTTGCAAGCGTTGGCTGGGCTTATTCCTATTTCAGAAGGTGCTATGAGCCTAGGTGAATGGGAAAGTACAGCAAACAAACATGTTCCGCCTGAAAAGCGTAACGTGGGTATGGTGTTTCAAGACTTTGCGTTGTTTCCTCATCTTACCGTTCAGCAGAACGTTTGCTTTCGTTTAAAAGACACTAAGCTGGCCGATCATTGGCTTCAATTATTAGGCCTAGATAACTTCCGCGATGCAAAACCTGCACGTCTTTCTGGCGGTCAAAAGCAGCGCGTTGCGCTAGCAAGAACGCTAGCTCACGAACCTTCCTTTGTATTGCTAGACGAACCCCTTTCAAACCTTGATGCTGCGCTAAAAGACAGCTTGCGCTGGGAAATTCGCGATGCCTTAAAAAAAGCAGGCGTACCTGCTATTTGGGTAACGCACGATCAAGAAGAGGCGCTAAGCGTTGGCGATAGAGTGGGTATACTTAATAAAGGTGTGCTTGAGCAATTAGACACACCTGAAGCCTGTTACTCTTCTCCTGCCAGCCGTTTTGTGGCGCGTTTTATGGGCGAAGCGAGCTTCTTAAGTGCGACGTTCGATAGCAGCGCAGCAAATACAGACAAAACAGTGGTTACCGATATTGGTAATGTGCCGGGCACACCGCTTCAAGGTGCAAGCGGCAACGTAGACTTGTTGGTACGCCCTGACGATTTAAGCTTAGATGCTGCACTAAGTGAAACTAACTGTACGGTTGAATGGGTACGCTACGAAGGCGAAAGTCGGCTTTACGCGGTTGTCTTAGATTGCGGCGACGAGCTTAAAGTACGAGTAAGCCACGAAAATGCTATAAAGCCCGGTACTCGCGCTTTCGTACAGCTAATAACCACACATCCATTGGCCGTTTTTCCTAGAGGTTAATTGTGATCAAGCGCGATGTAATTGTTATTGGTGCAGGAGCTGCAGGGCTTTTTTGTGCGGCGCAGGCCGGCGCGCGCGGACGCAGCGTAGAAGTGCTCGATCACGCTAAAAAAGTGGGCCGAAAAATCCTGATGTCAGGCGGTGGCCGCTGTAACTTCACTAACATGTATGCAGGCCCGGAAAACTTTCTTTCGCAAAACCCTCACTTTTGTAAGTCGGCACTCAGTCGCTATACTCAATGGGACTTTATTGGCTTGGTTGCCGAGTATGGCATTGCCTACCATGAAAAAACCTTAGGCCAACTGTTTTGTGATGATAGCGCCAAAGAGATCGTCGATTTACTGCTAAATGAGTGCAACAAAGCGGATGTGACGATTACCACTCGTTGCGACATTCTAAGTGTAGAAAAGAATGAAAGTGGGTACTCACTTACAACCTCGAATGGTGAGTATGAATGTGAATCCCTTGTAATTGCTACCGGCGGTTTAAGCATGCCCAAGCTAGGTGCCACGCCATTCGGCTACAAAATAGCGCAGCAATTTGGTCTTAACGTATTACCTACTCGTGCAGCACTTGTTCCCTTTACCTTGCACGATAAAGATAAAGACACACTGGCAGAGCTTAGCGGTATCGCAGTTGATGTATATGCCAGCTGCAACGACACTACGTTTAAAGAGGCAATGTTGTTTACCCACCGAGGGTTAAGCGGCCCTGCCATGCTCCAAATTTCCAGCTATTGGGAAGCGGGTGACAGCTTAAGTATCAACATGCTACCTAACGACGATGCTACGGCGCTTCTACAAACTGCACGCACAGAGACGCCAGACGCATTGCTTGCTACCTGTTTAAATAAAGTATTTCCAAAGCGTATGGTACAGAGCCTTATTGAGTATCATAGTTGGCGCAACGTGCCGGTGAAACAGCTGACTCACGGCGAGTGCGACGCCATTGCTGACACCCTAGAGAATTGGCAAATAAAGCCAAACGGCACAGAAGGATATCGCACCGCCGAAGTTACTATAGGCGGTGTTGATACCAATGACCTATCATCAAAAACCATGATGGCGAAAAATGTCGAAGGCCTGTACTTCATTGGCGAAGTGGTTGACGTAACTGGTTGGCTAGGTGGCTTTAACTTCCAATGGGCATGGAGCAGTGGTTGGGCAGCAGGGCAGGTGGTTTAGTTCAGACCCCGCAACTCGTTATTAGCATGAGTTGGTAATGCGTCAGTGACGCATTACCTCTTCTTTTTAACGCTAAAATAATCTAGCAAACCGTAGGTTAACGCTCCTAGCGCGAACATAACGACCATTAACAAAACCAGCGGAATCTGAAACTCAAAAAGCAAAATTTGAAGACTGATTGTATCAATATTTTGAAAAAGTATAGCGCCTAGTAAAGCAACTAATGACAAATAAATTGCGACTTTAGTTTTCATATAATCTCCTCTTCTTTCCCTTACTGACGATTTTTACTACGTCGAAGTCACAACTTTTGATAAAAAATTTTAATTTTATTTTTTCGTGTTTTGTGACTTTTGATCGCGGGGGCGCATCTATTACGACAAGACCCAGAAAAACGAGGTAAAGAATGAGAGTAATTGCAACTACGGTATCGCTTTTACTGCTTTTTTTGTTTGCGGCAAGTGTTCTTTTAAGTAAACAAGATACTTATATAGCGTCAAGTTTTAACGGTTTATCTGTTCCGGTTGCGGCTGTGATTTGTGCTGCATTTGCAATAGGAATGACGGTGGGTATCTTGATGTCCAACTCTAAGTACAACGTGTTTAAAAGCGAAAGCTAATAGATTAATTAAGTTAGAATCGATTAGTAGTAAGGAGAATTAAATGAAATATTTGGTTTTAGTTTTTGCAAGTGTAGTAATCCTATTGGGGTGTACTTCAACACCTAGCATGGAAAACTATACAAATGACCCAGATAGAATGTGGGAAGAAGGTAAAAAGCTTTCTGAGAGAGGGGAAAAATTATTAACAAGAGGTGAAAAAGATTTAGAGAAGGCGCGTGCCATGCTTAGAGAGGGTGAAGGATCTATTCAATCCGGAACCGAGAAAATCATCGCGGCAAAGCAAGCTTACCAGTTGGCTGTACTACAGCTAGGCGCTTCCACTAGTCCAAAAGAAGTTGCGTTTGAAGCGACCACACTCTCTTCAATAGGAGAGCGGTGGGAAGATGCCATCAATGAAGTTAGAAAGGGTAATTCGTTGATTGAAAAATCCAAAGATCGTCAAGTGGAAGCATTTGAGCGTATTAAGGAAGGCCAGCAATTGATTGAACAGGGAAGTAAGTTTATCCGCAACAGCCAGAGAATAAAATTAAACGCACCAATCATCGGTGAAATCGAATAAAACGAAGGCGTGGCTGCGATGCATGCACTGATGCGTCGCAGCTGTTCAGCTAGCAGAAATCTTGTGTCAGCATTAAGGACGCCAATTCTGTTCTGTTTTAGTCAGTACTAGCTCCCCATCAATATGAACATCTCGTTGCGGAAAGGCGACCACAATTCCCGCTTTTTCGAAGGCTTCACAGATAAGAAAGCGAAGGTCACTACGAGACTTACGCCGCTCCATCTCTGAGCTCGCATTTAGCCAATAGTACACCTCAAAATTAAGGGCATTGTCGCCAAAGTCGTCAAACATTACCGCGGGCGCCGGGGTTTTTAGAACACCGTCAAGCTTGCCTACGGCACTGTAGATGAGTTGTTCCACTTCTCTTACTGAAGAGCCGTACGCAACCCCTACCTTTACCGAGGTTCGCGTTTCAGTATTCACCAGATTCCAGTTAATGACTGTATTTTCCAACAGCTTGCTGTTAGGGACTAGCATATGCACCCCATCTACTCGACGAATACGCGTTGAGCGGGTATTAATGGCTTCTACTCGGCCTCGGGTATCATCTACTTCTAATGTGTCTCCAATGCGAATTGGCCGCTCCCACATCAAGATCCAGCCACTTATAAAGTTGTTTATTATATTTTGCGCACCAAAACCAACACCAATCGCTACTGCACCTGATACAAAGGCGAAAGCAGTTAACGGGACATTCAAGATATCGAGGGTGGTTATCACTAACATGACCAGCACCAATATCTGTACAACGCGATTAATTAAGTGCACCGCGTCGGGTGTTACTCTATTCTTGATTAGCAAGCGTGGAATAATTTTAGAAATGAATTTAAGTAGCCATACCGCCACGATTAGCATTAACGGGATTAGGGTCAGCATGCCAACCGTGAATTCACGAGACATAAACTCGAGTACGGGCTGATTTAAAAACTCAATAACGTCGTTCATCCCAGCTCCTTAATAAGGCTCGATTTACATAATGACGATTTTTTCTTCAATTGATGGATATAGCGTACGAAAGAATCAGTCTCTTTTCTTTCACACCTTGCAAGATACTAAATTTGGCATTAAACGAAGTGTTGCTAAGTTTGCGTTGCGCTATTTTTATTAGAAAAATGTGTACTGTATTCGAAGGTATTTCTTCTAACACCACTTTAGTGACTCTTGCTCTTTTAGAGTAGACAATATCTTATTTGGTTATTAAAAAGGAGTACCAGGTTGTTCCAAAGGGGAAAACCATACCTTGCCTGATGGGCAGCAAGGTAAACCTGATACTCCGAAACTTTTATTCACTTTCAAGGGCTTTTTTAGCCGATATAGCCATTTTTTCTAAAGCTCGTTTAAAGCGCATTTTTACAGCGCTAAGTTTCATATCGAGTATTTGCGATATTTCAGAAAACTCTAAATTGCCCGTTATGCGAAACACAACAATAGAGCGCTCTTCGAGGCTAAGTAAGTCCAAAAGTTTGTTTAGCTGTTGCTGCTCGCTCACATGGCAGTGCTCAGATAGCTCCTCGTGCTTTTCAATTTCTGGCAACGCTTCATTAAGCTCGACGTACTTGGTATGTTTCTTTCGCAAACGAGTTATTGCTTGATTGTGTGCAATTTTGTACAACCACGTTCTAAAATGAGCTCTTTCTTCAAACTGGTTGATTTTATTAAATACAATCAGAAGCGTATCATTTACCGTCTCTTCTGCTTCTTCGGCTGATTTCAAATAACGGAAGCATATCTGCAGCAACTTTTTATAGTGACGATGAAATATAGCTTCATACGCCGTAGTCACATAAGGGAGCTGCAATTTTGCAATACGCACTAATTCGTCATCACTGAGTTGCGACAGCCGATCAGAGAGACGAATCATTTCGTTCTCTAGATCGTTCATGTCTTATCTCACGTTTTGTTATCTGTACGTTTAGTGGCTCCAAGCTTGGTGACAACAAACTTGCTTGAAAGCAGGTCTTGGTTCGGAATGCTTAGGCGCTTACCTTCTTTGCTTTCTAACAACGTATTAACTGTGCTTACAGACACTACGTTGCCAACGAAACCTTCAAACTCTACTTCATCGCCTGGCAGTAACTGCTCACGGGCGTATATGCCTGACACAATACTATTTGCCACTGTTTGCGTACCGAGTCCCAGTGCCAAGGCCAGCGCAATACCTAAACTAGCAATCAACACCGTAAAAATTGTGTTCAGCAGCTCTGTTTCTAACTCCAGCTGCCCAATAACGAGAGAAAACGTTACGAAAAGTACAAGAAGTTGTAACACTCGTCCTGCCGCGGCGCCGTATTCAACACCAACGTTCTCTAAAGACATCTCAAGTTGACTCTTACCAGTCTTAGCAATGAAAAGTCCGATGAAGGCGATTAGCAGTGCGCCAAATAGCTTAGGCAGATAAAGAATAAATTCGTCAAGGATTGACGAGAAGCGTTCTAGCCCTAAGGTTTCTGCAGCCGCTACTAAAATGATCAAAATGAAAAACAGGTGAAGCAATTTACCAATTAACTCAGAGCCGCGAGTTTTAAATCCAATGGATTTTATTAATCGGTGAATACCCAGCTTTCCACAGAGTGAGTTAAACCCTAATTTTTCAAGGAGTTTTGCTACCCATTTAGTGAGTACCTTCGACACGAACAGGCCAAAAAGCACAACGATTATGGTTGCAATTAAGTTAGGTAAAAAGCCGGCTACTTCGGTCCAGAAGCGGCTGAATGCATTACTAAAGGACTGTGCCCATAAATCGAGAT
Organism: Alteromonas sp. CNT1-28; assembly: GCF_022348345.1. Classification (NCBI taxonomy): domain Bacteria; kingdom Pseudomonadati; phylum Pseudomonadota; class Gammaproteobacteria; order Alteromonadales; family Alteromonadaceae; genus Alteromonas; species Alteromonas sp. CNT1-28. Next base: position 52,971 of record NZ_JAKREZ010000005.1, read on the forward strand.
CCATGTTTGTTTTCCTTATTTATTTTTACTTTTACTTCTTAGTCTTAAAGGATTTGTCTTTGCTGCAACATGTTTCCCGTATTGCATTTTTGCAGAATACAAAGAGGCTCCAAAACCTAAAAATACAACCCAAATCCAGCCCACAAACAAACTTGCCACATCTTTAACGGCAACAACTCTTTTGCCGTTGGACAGCACCGTCTCTAAGGACTGAGATTCATCGACCCCGTCAACCTCTTCGTTTAGCAAGTGCTTAAACTTTTCTTCATCTAAGTTCACATTTAACCTCATATACCATTGAGATGATGCTTTGTTTGGGCTTCACATTTTGAGCATTATGCGCAGATTGCGTTTTTACCGGCTAGATAGCCTTTAGTTTATGAATAGTTAAATAGACGAGAGGAAATCGCGAAAAGTCACAAAAAAAATAAAAAAATGTGACTTTATTGAATCAATGCTCGTCAGTAGCCGTAGTTTTTGGAATTAAGGAATGCGGCATGTCTGAAATATTGCCTACATTGGTTGAAGAAGTGATTCAACACTCGCCCGCAAATGAAGAACTTCTTGGTAGCGCCACAGTGATAGCACAAGCTGATGAAAAAGAGTTGGCGCTTTTACTGGAATCCCTTCCTATTGATGAGCGTTTGTCATTATGGGACACCATTGCCGACGCGAAAAAGCTAGATGTACTGATAGAAATGCGCAGCGACCCACGAGAGGTTTTGATTAATTCAACAGACCCATCGTTATGGCAGACGTTGTTTTTTGACATTGAGGCTGATGACTTATTGGAGTTGGCTGACTCTTTACCCAAAGCGCTAGTGGAACAAGCATTTTTGGCGATGGATAAAGTTCAAAAAGCGTATTTCACCCAAGCTAACGAATATAGTGAAGAGGAAATTGGTCACTGGGCGTCGCATTCCTTTTTATCGCTGCCAAGCAACGCGAAAGTAAGAGACGCGCTTCGATTGATTAGAAGGGAAACCCCTAAACACTGCGACCTCTTGTTTTTGACGAACCGTTCTGGTCAATTTTCTTTGGCAGTGGAGATATCGCAGATACACGGACTGCCAGAGCATTTACCTTTGGTCGATGTAGCGTTGGAAGATGTGGCCACTATAAGGGACACCGAAGACTGCGCAATGGCAGCGAAAACCGTGCAGCTTTCTGGGTTCGGTGCACTGCCGGTGGTAGATGAAAATCAAAAGCTGATAGGTAGGCTGGATGTCACTACCGCAGCCGAACTCTCGTTTGAAGAGCATGAACGCCAGCTGATGGCAGGTGCGGGTATGGATGAGGATGAAGATTTGTTCTCATCAGTTAGAAAAAGTGCCCAGGGGCGTGCGTTATGGTTGGGGATAAATTTGCTCACCGCTTTTCTGGCAAGTGCATTTATCGGCTTATTTGAGGCTACTTTGCAAGAAGTGGTTGCCTTGGCGGTATTGATGCCTGTTGTCGCTAGTATGGGAGGTATTGCAGGTAGTCAAACATTGACGTTAATCATCCGAGGGTTAGCGCTGAAGCAGGTGAACTCAGCAAACGTAAGCGCACTTCTTGTTAAAGAGCTAAAAGTAGGTGGGTTAAATGGCGTTATTTGGGCGTTTGTTATTGGTGCCGTTGCTATGCTTTGGTTTGGCAATACTTGGCTAGGGTTAGTTATTGGACTTGCGATCCTTTTTAATATCATTGCCGCCGCAATTGCAGGTATTTTTGTTCCTGTATTACTTGAAAAATTCAATATTGACCCTGCGTTATCGGGGTCGGTCATACTCACCACCGTGACGGATATTGTGGGCTTTGTTGCCTTTCTAGGTCTCGGTACTTTGTTATTAATGTAGTTAACTTAACGCTACAAGTTTAGGACGTTTTTATGGAGTTTTCTCTTACTCAACAAGAGCTCTACATTTGGTTGGGCATATTGTTTTGTATTTCACAATCAGCGATGTTTTCCGGGTTGAACCTGGCCTTTTTCTCGCTCAACAGATTGCAGCTAGAGATGGAAGTGTCTCATGGGCATAAATCCGCGCAGAAAATCCTTAAGTTAAGACAGGATTCGAACTTTCTGCTTACTACCATACTGTGGGGTAATGTTGGGATAAACGTATTATTAACGCTGCTTTCTGACTCGGTACTTGTTGGCGCCAGTGCGTTTATTTTCTCTACCGGCTTTATCACGATTTTTGGTGAAATATTGCCGCAGGCCTATTTTTCAAGAAATGCGATGAAAATGGCGTCAATCTTGTCGCCTGCGCTGCGGTTTTATCAGCTGGTTTTATATCCTGTAGCCAAGCCTTCTGCACTTATTCTCGATGGCTGGTTAGGCAAAGAGGGTGTGGAGTACATGCGAGACCGTGATCTACGCCGCGTGTTAAAACAGCACGTTGAAGCCGAAGAAGCAGAGGTTGATCACGTTGAAGGTATTGGAGCACTGAACTTTCTGGCAATCGATGATATTCGCGTGTCTCAAGAAGGTGAGTTACTAGACCCTGATTCCATTATTTCATTACCTACAAAAGTGGACTTCCCAATAGTGCCTGATTTTGTGCGTGAGAGTTCTGACGAATTACTTCGTAGAATTAACCGTAGCGGGCATAACTGGGTTGTATTGGCGGATGAAAACAACCAGCCGCACCTTATTTTAGACGCGGATGGTGCACTTCGCGCAGCATTGTTCGATACCGACAAGCCATTTGATATTTACGATTATTGTCACAGGCCGTTAATTGTTCGCGACGAGAACTTAACGCTGGGAGATGTAATTTGGCATCTAAAAGCGCAGGAATCGTTAGATGCCCATCACGATGGCACCATTGATGTGGATCTAGTGCTTGTGTGGGGAGAAAAGCCCCGCATTATCACGGGCGCCGATATCTTAGGTAGGTTGCTTAAGGGAATAAGCTCAGCCATGCCAGAGGCATTACTCTCTAATGTGGTAAGCGCGCAAACGGAGAAAAAGGAAACAGCTCCTTCTATTTCAGAGTAAATAAAGAAAAGGCGACATCTGAAGTGACCCCATTAAGTTGGACTCATTTCAGATGTCGCCTTTTTTTATAAAAGTTTGTGACTTTTGTTTTTGCGTAATCGTCTACAAAAAAAACAAAGGAGCATTTATGAAAATCGCTATCTTATCGAGAAACAAACGTCTTTACTCTACCAAACGTCTTAAAGAAGCGGCTGAAGCGCGTGGCCATGAAGTTGATATTATCGACACATTGCATTGCTACATGGACATTACCAGTAACAAGCCTTCGGTTCGATTCAAAGGCCAGCCTCTACCCAAATACGACGCCATTATTCCACGTATAGGCGCATCTATTACCTTCTATGGTACGGCCGTTGTTCGTCAGTTTGAAATGATGGGGGCGTTTAGTGTTAACGAGTCAGTAGCGATTAGTCGCTCTAGAGATAAATTGCGCTCAATGCAGTTATTATCGCGCAAAGGTATTGGTCTACCTAGAACCGGATTCGCGCATAGCCCAGATAGCGTTAAAGACTTAATCGCGAACGTAGGTGGAGCGCCTGTTGTAATCAAGCTTCTAGAAGGTACGCAGGGCATAGGTGTGGTGTTAGCCGATACCAACAAAGCTGCTGAGAGTATTGTTGAAGCATTTATGGGTATTAAGGCGAACATTCTGGTTCAAGAATTTATTAAAGAAGCAGGTGGAGCAGATATTCGCTGTTTCGTAGTCGGTGGGAAAGTGGTCGCGGCAATGAAGCGTCAAGGCGCTCCAGGTGAATTCCGTTCTAACCTTCATCGCGGCGGAAGTGCAACGCTAATTCGACTTACATCGGTAGAGCGTACAACTGCAGTAGCAGCGGCTAAAGCAATGGGGCTTAACGTTTGTGGTGTTGATTTATTGCGCTCAAGTCATGGCCCAGTGGTAATGGAAGTGAACTCATCTCCAGGTCTTGAAGGTATCGAAAATGCTACCAATAAAGACGTGGCAAACATGATCATCGAATTTATCGAAAATACTAAAGCTAAGCCGCACAACACTAAAACCCGTGGGCAGGGCTAATACATGTCTCGTATTCCATCACTGTTTATCGGCGATACAGAGATAAAGGCGGGAAGTAGGGTTAAGCTTTCACTTACTTCTGCCAAGCTCTACACTGACACGGAAATGTCTATTCCCGTTGAAGTCATAAGAGCAAAGCGTCAGGGGCCGACAATATTCATAAGTGCGGCCATTCACGGAGATGAGCTTAACGGTATTGAAATAGTTCGGCGTTTATTAGCGTCGGACACCTTTAAGCTAACTCGAGGAACCTTGATAGCGGTGCCTATGGTGAATGTGTATGGCATGTTAACGCAAAGCCGTTATATGCCAGATCGCCGTGACCTCAACAGGAGTTTTCCTGGGTCTAGCAAAGGCTCATTAACGGGGCGTTTAGCTAACTTGTTTTTGACTGAAATTGTTAGCAAATGCGATTACGGTATTGACCTGCATACCGGCGCAATTCACCGAAGCAATTTGCCACAAGTTCGTGCGAATTTGGCTGACGAAGACACCTTAAGCTTAGCCAAAGCATTTGGCGTTCCGGTGTTACTCAACGCCAATTTGCGCGATGGTTCATTGAGACAGGCGGCCTCGGAGTCTGGTACTCGTATTTTGCTTTACGAGGCAGGTGAGGCATTAAGATTCGACGAGCTATCAATAAGGGCAGGAATAAAGGGTATTTACAACGTGCTTGCAAGCCTTGGCATGGTAGCGAAGCGACGCCGTAAAAAGCCGTTAATTGAACCTTTTATTGCGAATAAAAGTTCTTGGATACGTGCACCTGAAAGCGGGATAGTGCGTGATGTGAAGCAACTGGGCGATCACGTAAAAAAAGGCGATGTCTTAGCGCAGGTCTGTAGTCCTACAGGCACTTACGTTCACGATGTCATCGCGCCGCGCTCAGGTATCATCATTGGTAAACAAAACATACCTTTGGTACAAGAAGGTGATGCAATGTTCCACGTTGCGTTGTTTGAAGAGCCTGAGGATGTGGTCGACAACCTCGACCAACTGGTGGAAAACCTCATGCCTGAGGAAACCATTCATTACGATGAAATGAAGTAGGGGGAAGCAATTCCCCCTCTTTTTTTGCTCTTCTTTTAACCCATCTGGCTAATTAGGCTAATAATCTGGCAACCTTCACCGGGAGGTGTACTCTCTTTACTCTTAAATGCAGTAAGCTTGCCTTTTGAGTCCACAAAGAAAAGCGCGGTAAACTGACTCATATACTTGGCTTTGTAGTCATCAAACGTAAAGCAGGCCGTTAATGCAGTGCGTTTTATCACCGCGCCTTTGGAAGTCTGGCTAGCCAGTTTGGAGTAAGTTGTGTCTCCAAATAATCCCAAAGATTGCAGGTAATGTTCGCTCAAAGAATGGCCTTCAAATCCCTTTTGATCGTTGTGACTAATGCCCATCACGTGTTCATCACCGTAAATATACTGGAAGTGCTGAGTAACAATGGGGTTTAAATGTTTATAACTAGACATGACCAGTACGTTGCCAATGCCGGTTAAATCCATTGTCCTCATTGCGTGTGCAGAGCTTGGGTTTCCAAAATAAGTAGGTATTCCCTCCATTCTTGCAGCGCAAATGGATTCCCAGTTCGTATCAGCAATCTTTACTGTGTAGCCCAACGACATCAATTCTTTGCCCAGCATTCTCGCGAAGTGACCGCCGCCAAAGATAAGGTAACCCTTAGCAGCTTCTTCTCTTTGATCTAGTGCTTTGGCTATGTGCGTAGAGGTTAAGCTTTGTAACGTAACGGTAAACACAATAACAAAGAAGACCAGAGTAATAAGAATGTCGGCGTTTGCGTAGCCAATCATGTCGAGCTTAATAGCGAATAACGCAGATACTGCGGCAGCCACAATGCCTCGCGGTGCCATCCAAGATATCAGCCATTTCTCTTGCCATATTAACGACGAGCGCTTTGTAGAAAAGTACACGTTGAGCGGTCTTGCTATAAAAATCATCACTAGAAGTAAAAGCGTTGCTGGAAGAGCAATCGCATATAATTCCTCTAGCTTGATTCGCGCGGCAAGGATGACAAATAACCCAGAAATAAGCAGTACGGAAAGGGTCTCTTTGAACTCTACAATATCGTCTACTTTTATGTCACGTTTGTTGGCTAAAAACATACCCATTACGGTAACAGCAAGTAATCCACTCTCGTGCGCAAGCAAGTTTGATGCTTCAAAACTAATGAGCACGGAAATCAACACAGATGTATTGATCAAATATTCAGGAATGTATCCTCGCTTGATTGCTTTGGACAATACATATCCACTTGCCAAGCCGAAGAAAATACCAACCGCCACAGTTTTAAAGAAAACAAGCAGCGTGTGGCTCAACGCATTTTGCTGAGACACAATATATTCAAATACCAGTACAGCCAAAATAGCACCGATTGGGTCGATAACAATGCCTTCCCATTTTAAGATTTGAGCAACATTCTTAGATGGTCTAACGGCGCGTATCATGGGCATTACCACAGTAGGGCCCGTTACCGTCACGATAGCACTGAATAGAAAGGCTAATTCCCACGTTAAACCCATTAGATAATATGCAGCAGGCGCTACAATCAACCAAGAAAGGATGGCTCCTGATGAGCATAACCGCATAACGGTTTTCTTATGGTTGCCAAGTTCCTGAAGATTTAAGGTTAACGCACCTTCAAATAAAATTATGGCAACAGATAAAGAAACAATCGGAAACAGCAAATCGCCGAATACCGCATCGGGGTTAAAAATGCCGCTTACTGGCCCCATAAACAGGCCTGAAAGCAGTAAGAACAAAATCGCAGGTAGGCGCAATCGATAGGCTATTAGCTGACTCGCGATAGAAAAAAAGCCAATTAAAACAAGTAAAAAAATAGGCTCTAAATTATGCATAGACGCCTCAAGTTTGTTATTCATAACACTCAAGACGCCGATAACTATTGAAAAGTCACAATTAGCGTTAGCAGAGTCTTGTACATTATCCATAAACTCAATGAATAAAAACTTAAGTCGTAGATTAGCTTTTGTTTATTTTAGGCTTCTCAGCTCAAGACTGGGTTTCCACTCATAACTGCCTACGCATTAAACGGTTACCTAAAACCGGTAACCTAGCGAAATAGCATAGACAAAGGGGTCTATTTCAATAGCGCTCACAGAGCCCCGGGTATCACCTAGGTTGAAGCTTGCTTCTGTGTCTATATCTATCCAACGAACTGCGGCATTCAAAAACCATCTTTCGCTTAACTGATAGTCTATTCCCACTTGTGCGGCTAAGCCAAACGAGTTATCTAGAGATAAGTCACTAAGCCCTGCCTCTTCATTAGCTCCCGTAAATTGCTCGTCATAAATAAACGTATAGTTTAGGCCCGCACCCACATAGGGCTGAAAAGCACTTGATGGATCGTTAAAGTAATAGTTAACCGTCACTGTGGGCGGAAGGTGGGTTACTTCGCCTAGCTGGTTACCTGTTCCTAATGGGTTATCGACAGCGAAATTAACGTCATGTGTAAACGGCGTTGCGGCTAATACTTCTACGTTAACCCTATCCGTGATGAAATAGGCCGCGGTGAGGCCCAACTGCGTGTTGTTATCAATGGTCAGGCCAAAACCCAAGTCATCACCCACGTTAATGTTTGAAGACGATTCATCAGGTGCAACCGTGGCAAAGCCACCTCGGACGAGAATGTCGCCTTTTTCAAATGCAACTGCACTGGATGCTGAAGCTATAAAGGGAAGGGCGGTTAGTGCTAAAGCTAAGTTTTTCATCGTAGTCTCTCAGTCTGATAATTGAACACAGATAAGACTAAACAGACTTACTTAAAAAGAACTTTCTAGAAGATTAACGTTAGATTAAAAGCCTTCGTTATATAAAAAGATAAAAACCGCGCAGTATTGCGCTGTAATCAAAACGACATACCAATTGCCAGACCTGCAACCACTGCACTTTTATGATTTCGATGATAGTCGTAATGAAGCTGCGGCGATATGGTAACCCCCGATACTTCAAACTCATACAAAAAGCCTAACCGGGCCACCTCCATTTTATGGCTGCCGTGGAACTCAACGCCGGGGCCTATTTGTGCAATAAAATTATTGGTAATGTGCAGGTCAGCAACAAGCAGGTAGGTGTAAGCGTCTAAGTCTTCAAACGCGTATTCAGCCACAAAGCCTACGCCTAAAAAGTCGCTCACACGGTATTCGTAATCGATACCTAGTGTAAAAGCGTTTCCGCACTCTTTTGTGTAAGTGGTACCTACCAATGCAGATAAATGATGGGGTGACGTTTCCCAATGATGAGCATTTCCCTTTGCAACAACAACGGGGGCAAATACTAAGGCCGCAACCAAGCCTAACGCTATTTGAACTCGCATAGTGATGCTCACATAAATTTAACGGTGACTACCTAGAAAGTTTCTTTCTAGCACTAATGAGAGCGTAGGCATCAAACGGCTATTTCACCAATGAACTTTAGTTGAAGTAATCGATAGGCCTAACTTAGTCGGCGTTAGGCGCATAGTTAAGCTTACATCTACCCATAACATCAAAATCTCGCTAAGGTGTCTGAATACAAGCCACCGAAGGAAAGAATAAAATAATGATTGATGAGAAACAGAAGGTACGTTTTTTAGATGCTTGTACCGAACAGCTTATCGCGCTTTATACAGCCAGCAAAAACGGTAAAAAGGTCGATGCTGAGAAATATCGGGTACAAGGATTTATGCACGCTGGCGAGCTTCTAGGGATAATTACGAATGAACAGGGCAAGGCGCTGATTGCCGACTTACATGTACAGGTTTTTGGTGAAACTATTGATGAGCGAGCGACAAGAAAACGTAAACTTAATGCCCTAAAAGAATCTGATCCCGATGCATATATTGAGATTCCAGCCATAGAAAGACGTTAATTGGGACCAATCGTTAGCTCAGAAGCAATGTATACATTTCTTGTCATTCCGCAGGATATTTTTCAGCGTTCTCACATTTTTAAACTAAGCTTAATGGGTGTGAGTTTTTATACCAGAATATAAATACTCATAACTCATCTTTGTGTAATAGCCGTACAGGGATATTTTTGCTACACGGATTTAGCTGCGGTACCAGTAGGAAGCAAATCTATGGCATGTGGAGTGTCTCGTAATTTTGTTCGCTTGTTGTTTGGGTTGATTTTGCTGACGTTCGGCACGTTTGCCAATGCAGCGTGCGTCATTAATGCTGAAAATGGTACTTCTGATACTGATACCGATAGTGCTCTGTCTATCGTACTTAAAGAAGGTGCACAGCGTCTTTCGTTAAGCTGCGATGTCAACGCGACTCACGTTCTCTATTTCCCAAGAAACTACCTTTCTTATAATCAGCTGTATGACAGCGAGATGCAAAAAGTCCCCAAGTTAACCGGCGCATTTGAGTCCTATGCAATAGATAATACCCATAAGCGTCTATTTTTGGATATTAACTCTCAGGTACAGCGACCTGTTAGGCTAAATATCGCTACGTTAAATGATTTTCAGACATTGGCGTCAATACATACCTTCACATTAAGCTTGTTCATTGGCTTTTGCCTAGCGTTAACCTTGTACGTAGGAATGCTGGGAACGAGTATGCGCAACTACGGCTTTTACTCCTACAGTTTCTATGTGCTCAGTGCTGCAATTTTCTTTTTGCTTCAAGAAGGGTTACTGAACATTGCGTTTCCCCATGTCGCCTTTTTCTCGAACTTTAAACTGCATCTGTTATTCGCAGGGATCACGGTATTTGCTGCGGTAAGGTTTCTTGATCAACTACTCGATTTCAAAGCACTGCTAAAAGTATGGCAGCGCCAGTTTATTCTGGGAATGGCGTGTTCGGCACTGGCACTTTCATTTGTGCAGATCATTCTGTCCACTTCTGATGCGATGAGAGTAAATAGTACGCTAAGTCTTATCACGCTGATAACAATGACCTGTACGCTATCAAGCTGTGTTTATGCCGCCTACCGCAAAGTACATTGTTCAAACTTAGTATTAATGGGTATTGCTGTCATGGTGTTTTCCATGATGTTTCGATTGGTTTTTTCAGACGTGTCAGCGTTTATGTACCGCTACGGACTTATTGTGGGAATAACTATTGAAGCGTTTATTTTTGCTATTGCCACGTCGAGAAAAGTAAAAAAGCTCGATGACGACAGGCTTAGTGCATTCAAACGTGCGTCTACAGATTCCCTGTGTAAAGTGCTAAACCGCAGTGGATGGGAAGGAATAGCACAAAGTCTGCTTACTAACTTCAACAAGGAAGGAGGATATTTGACCTTGCTATTTATCGACGTTGATAACTTCAAAGAGATTAATGATCATTACGGGCACCATTGCGGCGATAAAGTGCTGCAGGTTATTGCTAAAATTCTGCTGAGCCGATGCCGAGACCAAGATGCAGTAGGGCGCCTTGGCGGCGATGAATTTGTGGTGCTAAGCCACTGTTACAGTGAAGGACAATCTGAGCGCTTGGCTGCGCGCATAGAAGCCAGTCTGCTGGAAAGGGATATTAGAACCGATAACGTTGTTATTTCTGTTACGGCAAGCGTAGGCACATACATCACAAATGAACGCTGCAAAGATCTTACCACTCTGTTAAATAAAGCAGATAAACTGATGTACAGTGTTAAGGAGAAGCATAAGACGGCTCAATTGGCGTCTTCTTAATTAACCTTCCAGCAACGTATCACACACGCAGTGTATTAGGGTCATTTAAGCTGCGCTTTCGCTATATTCTTTACGGCTTTGGTCAAGTCGGCAAGCGCTGCCGATTCAAGGGTTGTCCAATGCCAAAATAACGGTACACCAAGCTCTTTTTGAGGAAATAACGGAACGAGATCGCCTTCGTTAACCTCATGTTCAACTTGAAGCGTGGGTAGCAAAGCCCACACCACGCCATCTAGCGCCATTTTGACAAAGCCATGAGACGATGGATACCAATGACAAGTTGTAAAAGAGGGGGCTATGTTTAAACACTCTCGTTGATAATCAGTCAGCAAAGTCACATCGTATTCGTCGTACAGCAAACCCGGTGTACTCATCACGCTCTGGGGGGATATTTCTTTATGCAGGTATCGCTCAATGAAGCGAGGCGATGCATAAAGTTGATAGCGCATGGTTCCCAGTCTTATAGATTGCCCACCGGTAACGGGTGTACCTGTTTGGCTAATGCAAGCCATCACACGGCCTTGCTGTAATATGTCTCGGGTTTGAGTTTGATCCGCATTAACAATATGAATCGGGTTGGCACGCTTATCACTAAACGCGGCCATTACTTGCGAGAACCAGGTAGCCAGCACATCGTTATTCACGGCAACGCTTATAGGTGCAGCCGACGCTTCTAATCCACTTTGTATATTCAGCGCTTCTTCTAATACGCTTACTTTTTGAATATGCGCCAGCAGCTCTTTTCCCAGTGGCGTAGCGCGAAGCGGCTTGGTGCGAACCATCACTGGGCCGCCGACACTCTGCTCTAGCCGTTTTATTTTTTGCGATACCGCCGACTGGGTGAGGTTTAGGGCCTGTGCACCTTTTTCAAATCCGCCGTAGCGTAACACTTCATGAAAGCATCGAAGCGCGTCGTAATCCAACATTAATGACTACCTGTGAAAAGAAGGTTATAAGTATTAATTTTGCTTATTCAAAACAAATATCATTAATTTAATTTAGTCTTTCAAGGTGTATAAAATCAAGCCAATTATTCAGCATGTAACCTTAAACCGCGTTACAGCTACGGCGTTTGAACTTATTTACACTAAGAGGCATTTATCATGTTGGCGGCAGCAACAAGTGGTTTCGTGATGGGCGGTACCCTAATTATTGCAGTAGGCGCACAAAACAGTTTTTTGATTGAGCAATCGATGAAGCGACAGTGGACAACCTTATTTGTCCTGCTGTTTATCCTAAGCGATGCTATCTCAATAAGCTTAGGAGCGATGGGCTTTGGCTTGCTATTGCAGGAATACCCAATGCTGGTGTCTATCACCAAGTGGGCTGGTGTTGCGTTCTTACTGTGGATTGCTTTTAACAAAATAAAATCATCTTTGGCCAACGACGCGCTTGTTTTAGAAATGGCGAAAAAGCAACTGTCGTTCAAAAAAGCACTGCTCATTGCGTTGGCAGTAACTTGGTTAAACCCCCACTTTTACCTAGACACTTTATTATTGATGGGAAACTTAGCGAGTCAGTGGCAAGAAAATAAATGGTGGTTTGTGGGTGGAGCTATTGGTGCATCGGTGGTTTGGTTCGTAGGTTTGAGTACCTTAACCGCACGTTTTGCACACCATATGCAGCGCCCTAATTTCTGGCGTTGGTTTAACCGTCTTAATGCTGCGGTATTAGGTATGGTAAGTATTCAGTTGGCGAGTTTGTAAGGCAAAAGCGCTAAATAGCAAAATATTACGACGCGTCGAGTACGCTTTATGATTTAAGACGGTACGCTACGCATCTGTGATAGTTGACGATGAGCGCGAAGAGAGGGGTAGACTGGTGAGCTGGATTTATTTGATTGTGGCGGGCCTTCTGGAAATTGGTTGGCCTGTTGGACTAAAAATGTCACAAGAGGCGGAAACCCGCGTAATGGGTATTTTACTTGCGGTTGGGTTTATGGCTGCCAGTGGTTTTTGTTTATGGATGGCGCAAAAACAAATTCCAATTGGTACGGCGTACGCTGTGTGGACAGGAATTGGCGCCGCGGGCACATTTTTAGTGGGTGTTATGTTTTATGGCGACCCCTCGTCATTGGCACGATATTTCGGCGTAGCGCTTATTGTTGCAGGAGTCGTTGTCTTAAAGTTGGCCCACTAAAGTTAGGTCCAATTACAAAAAAGCCCGTTAGCTTAGTGCGAACGGGCTTTGTTTTTTAAGCGGGTGGTCAGGTTTTAGTGATATCCAAGTTGGTTTCTAAGCTCTGCCATAAAGGTTTCGATACGTTCAGCATTCTTGCCTAAATCACTTTTCCCTACTCGTGATTTGCTGCGGATATCAACCAGTGTGTCGTCGCTTTTAGCGGTTAGACGAATAACTACGTCGTCTTTAAAACCAAACCACGCTGTGGTGTCGGTGGCTTCTAAGGTGTTCGGCAATGCGCCTTCATTAACGCGTTCCCATCCAAGCGCCTCTATGGCTTTTTCTGCAGCGATGAAGACCTCATTTGCAGGTTGCGGCAGCAATTGAGTTTTAATTTCAGGGTAAGCTTCTAGTTGCTGCTTAGTGACTTCACCGCCTTCGTAAGCGATGGAGTTAGGCGCACCTTCGCGTAGCGGAGCAATTGCAACGAACTCCGGCGGATTAGTGACATCGGTAGTAATGTCATGGATCGGAGGAACTGCGCTGGCTTTGCTCATCATGCTCACCGGCATTCCCACAGCAACCAGGGCAAGAATGGCACAGATAAAGGTGCTTCCCCAGCTAACGTTTTTACGGTTAATCAAAACCTGCAAAATAATGAGTATCAACGCTGCGCCGCCCACATACACGCCAAATCGCAGTGAAGTAAATGCGGTGCCTAAACTCACACCGGCATACTGATAAAGGGGGCCGGGTAATACCACCATAAGGAAACCGACAATACTGGTAAGGGCAATGAGTGCTTTCAAGTGAACTCCAAAGTTATTATTTTATTTTTACTAAGCTACTTTAACAGTGAACGTTGTGTTTTGGATTACTTTCTAGCAATAAAATCGGTACTAGGCCAATATTTAACATGTTTGTACACTAGGGCTGTTGGTCTTTAACGTACATTAAAGACCAGCAGGCCCTGGATGAACCCTATTTAAAGCAAGGTAATTAGTTTTGCAAAATCAGCCTGATGCCAGCGAAGCTTACGTGCTTCAAGCCGAACTACTTGTTGATACGTTATCGACACAAAAGCCGCTTTTTCAACGTGGTGTGAGCGAGTATGAGCTCATTGAGATTTTGAAAAAAGCGCCATATCACTTTTTTGATGACGCTTCGTTACGAGAGCCTTTAATGCTCTTTAAAACCCATTTCATTGTGTTTCACGCCCTTTACCAACTTAAACATAGTTGGATAGAACAGGGCGAAGGCGTGCTAGACATTCATACTCTTAATATTAAGCTAAACCAAGAAAGTGCTCGCAGCGACAATGATAAAAAAAGCCAGGAAAAGGCTGGAGCAATAACCGAAGCTGATACCTTAGCTGAATACTATTTGGACTGGGGCAATTTTGAGAAGGCCGACAGAAAAAGTGTAGATGCACTGCTTAATGCGTTTTGGCATCGCATGGCCTCAGGAAACGCGCACACCTTTGAGCAGGAAGATATTGCTGATGCCCACGCGCTTCTGGGCCTGCCCCAAGATGAACATGTATCTTTGTCGGTACTAAAACGAGTATATAAAAAAGCCCTGCAGTTGGTTCACCCTGATAAGGGAGGAACGCAACAGGAAGCCCAAGACGTCATTCACGCCTACCAGTTATTGCTGGGTTATTATTCGTTAAAATAGAACGTTAAGTGCATTGTGATTTCGCTTTATTCGTATAACGTATACACGCTCAGGTATTTGACCGACAACTTCAGTAATTTCAACTTCATTGACTTTTATTATCATCTATAAATGCGCACAATATGACCTATAAGAGCGTAGATCCGTATCAATGATCGCTTAACTATGCCACTTCAAAACCAATTATCGCAGTTTCAGGCTTTGAAATGCGCTAGATAATTCGGTGCACCGGAAGCAATAAGCTTTAATTTTAAAATTGGATATGCAGAGCAAAGGCCGTGTTCTGTACAAAAAGTTATTGGGAAATAGAAAATTTATGAGTCGCATTTTTTATGTTACTGCAGCATTAATAACCCTTGTCGGCGTTATTGGGTGTTCGAATGAAGGCGAGCAAGCACAGCAAGGTGCTCAGCAAGGTATGCCTGCACCCTCAGTATCGGTAGTTACACTGAAACAAGAACCTGTAGTACATGAAATGGTGTTACCGGGCCGCGTAAGCCCGTCTCGTCAATCTCAGGTGCGTCCTCAGGTAGATGGTGTTATTACGGAGCGCTTGTTTGAAGAAGGCGCACATGTAGAAAAAGGACAGCAGCTTTATCAAATTGACGAAGCCCGTTATCTAGCACAGTTAAATAGCGCAAAAGCCGATTTGAAAAGTGTTCAAGCGAACCTTAAAACGTTGGAAGCAAAGGCGCGACGCTATGACGACCTTGTTGCGCAAAACGCGGTAAGCAAACAAGAATATGACGACGTAATTGCTCAGAAAGATCAAGCGCAAGCGGCAATTAGCGTAGCTGAGGCTGCTGTTGACGTAGCGAAGGTTAATATGGGTTACACCAAAGTGTACGCCCCAATCAGCGGACGTATTAGCCGCTCTTTTGTTACTGAAGGTACCCTAGTTACCACGAACCAATCTCAGCAACTTGCAACCATTACACAGCTTGACCCAGTTTTCATTGATATGCAGGAGTCAGGTGCGTCAATTATTACGCTTCGCCAGTCAATGAGAAACCAAGGTTCAATGGATGTTGAATTAACGGTAGATGAAGTAACAGGCAAGCGTTACGACCAAACAGGCAGCGTTAAATTTTCTGAGGTAACGGTTGATGAGACCACTGGTTCGGTAACACTTCGTGCTGAAATGCCAAATCCAGATGGCGTATTGCTGCCTGGCTTGTTTGTGAAAGGCCACGTCATTACTGGACGCGAAAATGCGCTGCTTGTTCCTCAACGCGCAACGACACGCCAACCAGACGGTTCGCTTTCAGTTTATGTTGTTAACCAGAACAACGAAGTAGAAGGTCGTACCTTGGAAATAGGCAAAATCTATCGAGACCAATATGTTGCCCTAAGCGGTGTGAGCGAAGGCGAAAAGGTAATTGTAACTGGATATCAGAAGGTGAAGCCTGGCGCGAAAGTTAATCCGTCAGAGTGGCAACCATCATCACGTGGCTCACGATAGCAAACAAGGGATTTAAGTAATATGGCTCGTTTCTTTATAGACAGGCCCGTGTTTGCATGGGTGCTGGCAATTATCACAATGATGGCGGGTGTGTTGGCAATTACCTCACTCCCCATTGAACAATATCCCAAGGTGGCACCGCCCTCGGTGACTATCTCAGCAACGTATCCTGGAGCATCTGCAGAAACCGTAGAGAACTCGGTTACTCAGGTAATAGAACAAAGCCTGACGGGAATTGATAACCTACGTTATTTCTCGGCAAGCAGTTCGAACAGCAGCATGTCTATTACGCTCACTTTTGAGCCTGGTGCTGATCCTGATATTGCGCAAGTACAAACTCAGAATAAGGTGCAGGGTGCACTGCCACTGTTGCCTACTCAAGTACAGCAACAAGGGGTAACCGTAACTAAAGCAAATAGCGCATTTGCATTGGCAGTTGGCTTCTATTCTGAAGACGACTCAATGACGCAATATGACCTGAGCGACCTGTTAGTTTCTCAATTTCGCGACCCGATTTCCCGTGTTAATGGGGTGGGAAATGTACGGGTATTCGGTGCGCAGCGTTCAATGCGTATATGGTTAGATCCAGATAAACTGTACAGCTACAATCTTACACCTACTGACGTTCAAGGCGCCGTTCAGGTACAAAATACAGATGTGTCTGCTGGTCAATTAGGTGGCATGCCTGCAATAGAAAATCAGCAAATTAACGCGACTATTCAAGCGCAAAGTCGCCTTCAAACCGTTGAAGATTTCGAAAACATCGTACTTCGCGTAAATACCGATGGTTCTCAGGTTCGCGTGCGTGACGTTGCGCGTGTTGAACTGGGTGCGCAAAGCTACGACGTTATTGTTCGATACGATCGCAAGCCTGCATCAGGTATGGCGATAAGCCTTGCCTCTGGCGCAAACGCACTAGATACCATTAAGGCAGTAAAAGCCCGAGTTGAAGAACTGCGCTCGAATTTGCCAGATACAGTTAAAGTGGTTTACCCGGTTGATAGTTCTCCTTTTATCGAGCTGTCTATCGAGTCGGTAGTACATACGCTTATTGAAGCGGTAGTACTGGTATTCTTGGTGATGCTACTGTTCCTTCAAAATTGGCGTGCAACGTTGATCCCTACCATTGCGGTACCTGTGGTATTGCTCGGCACCTTTGCTGTGCTACTGGCATTTGGCTTTAGTATTAACGTGCTAACCATGTTTGCTATGGTACTTGCTATCGGTCTGCTCGTAGATGATGCCATCGTGGTGGTGGAAAACGTTGAACGTATTATGGAAGAGGAAGGTCTCTCACCTGCCGAAGCCACTAAAAAGTCGATGACTCAAATCACAGGTGCACTTGTTGGTATTGCGGCCGTGCTTTCAACGGTATTTATTCCAATGGCGTTCTTCAGCGGCTCAGCAGGCGCTATTTATCGTCAGTTCTCGGTTACTATCGTGTCGGCTATGGCATTTTCGGTATTGGTCGCCATTGTCCTTTCACCGTCTTTGTGCGCCACGTTATTGAAAAAGCATCCGGAAAACCATGACAAGAACAAAGGCTTCTTTGGCTGGTTTAACCGCACGTTTAACAAAGGCCGCGATCGCTATCAAAAGACTACAACTCATATGGCGCAACGCTTTAAGCGCTATTTCGTTGTTTATGGTTTGCTGGTAGGTGGTATGGCATTTATTTTCAGCCAGCTTCCTGGTGCGTTTCTTCCAGATGAAGACCAAGGGCGTATGATGGTGTTGGTAAGCACACCGCCTGGTGCAACGGCTGGCCGTACGCTCGAGTCTATCAAGCAAGTGGAAGACTATATTCTTGAACAAGAACAAGACGCGGTTAACGGCATGTTCGCGGTTGTGGGCTTTAGCTTTGCGGGTCAGGCGCAAAACGCGGGTATGGCTTTCTTAAACTTCAACGACTGGAGTGTAAGAGACGAAAACAATTCTGCGTTTGCAGTGATGAACCGAGCTTTTGGCGCGTTTAGCCAAATTCAAGATGCTTCAGCCTTTCCCATAGTGCCTCCGCCTATCATGGAACTAGGTAATGCAACGGGCTTTGATATGCAGCTGGTCGACCGTGGTGGAAATGGTCACGAAGCGCTGATGAATGCGCGTAATCAGCTGTTGGGCATGGCAGCGCAGAATCCAAAGCTGGCTGGCGTTCGCCCCAATGGTTTAAGTGACGTACCTCAATTTAAAATCAATATTGATAGCGAGAAAGCGTCGGCACTTGGATTGAATTTAAGTGAGATCAATAACGCGCTTCAAATAGCGTGGGGGTCCAGCTATGTAAATGACTTTATTGATAAAGGTCGAATAAAGCGTGTTTACATGCAGGCAGATTTGCCTCATCGCATGACCCCTGAAGACTTGGATAAGTGGTTTGTTCGCAACAGCGACGGCGAGATGGTGGCGTTTAACACGTTCTCGACCACTGAATGGGTTTATGGCTCACCTAAGTTAGAGCGTTTTAACGGCGTGTCGTCTGTCAATATTCAAGGTAGTGCTGCTGAAGGTATCTCTTCGGGTGAAGCAATGGCTGAAATGCAGAAATTGGTTGAGCAGTTACCGCCAGGCTTCGCAATTGAATGGTCAGGCCTATCTTATGAAGAGCAGGAAGCAGGCTCGCAAGCGCCTATGCTTTACGCACTATCAATCTTGATTGTTTTCTTGTGCTTAGCTGCCCTGTACGAAAGCTGGTCTGTACCATTCGCCGTTATGTTAGTGGTGCCTTTGGGTATTCTTGGCTCGGTAACCGCTGCGTTTATTTTCAACTTGCCGAACGATGTGTACCTGCAAGTAGCGTTTTTGACTACCGTAGGTTTGGCGGCGAAAAACGCTATTCTTATTGTCGAATTTGCAAAAGAGCAGTACGAAAACGGCGAAGGTTTAATGACTGCGGTTTCAAATGCAGCCTCTCAGCGTTTCCGCCCAATTTTAATGACGTCAATGGCGTTTATTTTGGGGGTAACGCCGTTAGCACTAGCTAGCGGAGCAGGCGCAGCCAGCCAAAATGCAATAGGTATTGCGGTTATGGGTGGTATGTTCGCCGCTACTTTCTTGGCGATTTTCTTCGTGCCCATGTTCTATGTGCTGGTAGAAAAACTCTTTCATAGGGAAGACAAGTAACAAGCAAGTGCGCTAGAGTGGGAAAAACTTTTCATTTTTGAATAGGGATATCGGTAATGACCACCGTTGTTTTTTCTCACGGCAAAGAAAGCGGTCCATGGGGCAGTAAAATAACAACGCTTTCAAATGTAGCGAGCGATATGGGTTTTGGCGTCGAGAGTATTGATTATCAAGATCTCGACTGCCCGGAAGCTCGCCTAGCGCGACTTAAAGAGTTTATTGCTGAAAAGTGCAATGATGTTGTTCTGGTTGGCTCAAGCATGGGCGGCTATGTGTCACTTGCCGCAGCAAGCCAAATCTCGGCACGAGGCGTATTTCTTATGGCTCCTGCACTGTATTTGCCAAACTACGAAATTCAACGGTTCCCCTACGACGGCTATGTGAGCCTAGTGCACGGCTGGAATGACGATATCGTGCCTATCGAAAATAGCTTAAAGTACGCGCGCCATCAAAAAGCTCAGCTCTTATTACTTAATGACGGCCATCGCCTCGCGAACAGCAAATCTGTTATTTCTCCGTTTTTCAGAAATTGGTTGGAAAAATTTCGATACTAATGATGAATCGGTAAGCCTACGACCAATCGCTTATAGTTCACGCTTACGCAAATGCGGGAAAGCGCCTGTTTTTATGGCATGATGAGTTATTGCTTAAAACAGGGCAGATGGAAATGACATTTAGTTTACCTCAAGCGCCACAATGGTCGTCGCTGATAAAGTCTGGTTGCCGTGTCTTTGTTGGCGGAAATGCCTCGGTGCCGCATGCACTAGTGCAGCATCTCATTGATAACAGCGAAGGGTTTAGCGACATCGAGCTGGTTCATATGCTGGCTTTAGGCGACACCCGATGGGTGAAAGAAGAGTATAAAAACCTCTTTAAAGCGAATACATTCTTCATTGGTGGCGAAGCCATGCGTAAGGCGGTCGATGAGGGCCGCGCTGACTATACCCCCGTTTTCCTGTCTGAAATATCAAGCTTATTTAGCGACGGTACGCTAGCACTGGATGCTGCGCTGGTTAACGTAAGCCCACCCGATGAATTCGGCTATTGCTCACTAGGTCCTGCAGTGGATATTGCTATGTCGGCAATCAGACAAAGCAAAAGGGTCATCGCTCAAATTAATCCTCAGGTGCCAAGAACCGCCGGGCACTCTTATATTCATATCAGCGAAATAACGGCCTGCATTGAAGCCGAAGAGCCGCTTGTTGAAGTAACGCCGCCGCCTATCGATTCGGTGGCAGAGCGAATTGGTCAGTATGTATCTATGCTGGTGGACGATGGTGCAACGCTGCAATTTGGTATTGGGAAAATACCGAGTGCCACCCTTAAATATCTGTGTAACCATAAAGACCTAGGCATTCACAGCGAAATGCTCACCGACAGTATTATTGAACTGTTGGAGTCGGGCGCTATCACCAACAAGAAGAAGACTTTCCACCCCGGTAAAATTGTTACTAGCTTTGCTATTGGTACTCGCCAGCTTTACGATTTAATCGACAGCAACCCTCACATCGAGTTTTATCCAAGTAGCTACGTAAACAAACCCACCAATATTGCCAAGAACGATAATATGGTTGCCATTAACAGTGCGCTTGAAGTGGATTTAACCGGTCAGGTCGTCGCCGATTCATTGGGCTACGACTTTTACAGTGGCATAGGCGGGCAAGTTGATTTCGTAACGGGCGCGTCTATCAGCAAAGGTGGGAAAGCGATTATAGCGCTGCCTTCTACTGCCAAGAATGAAACCATTTCCCGTATCACACCCCGTATAAGTGAAGGGGCGGGTGTTGTTACTTCGCGGGGCAATGTTCAGTACGTGGTGACCGAATACGGCATAGCATCGCTTAAAGGCAAAAGCATTCGAGAGCGTGCATTGGAACTTATTCGTGTGGCACACCCCAAATTCCGTGCAGCGCTCTTAGAAGAAGTAAGACAGCATTATTGGGTACCTCATTATCAGGAAAAGTACCCAACCGATATTCCAGAACTGGGTGCTATTCAGCTTAAAAAACTGAATATTCAGGGGGAAACCTATTACATGCGCCCGCTGAACCCCGCCGATGAAAGGCGTTTGCAGGAATTCTTTTACTCCCATACGAAAGAAACACTAAGGCTGCGTTACAACTACGACCCGAAGCAAATGTCGCGCGAAAAGTCGTGTAATTTGGTGTCGGTGGATCAAAGCTCAGATGCGGCGTTATGTATTGTAAGGCAAGAAGGCTCCCGTATTACCATTCACGCAGTAGGGCGGTTTTACTTCAATCCAAATGACAATACCTGTGAAGCAGCGTTTGTTACCCGTGAAACCCAGCAAGGGAAGGGGATGGCAAGCAGGCTGCTAAACGAATTGATCAACGTTGCGAAAAAACGAGGCATTGCAAAGATGATGGCCTACGTGCGTGGCGACAACAGCCCGATGATTGCCATTTTCGAGCAAGCGCAATTTAAACGGAAGTTCACTGGCGACCCCAGTGACATAGAGTTAGTACTAGATGTGGCATCACTCGCATGACAATTAAAATTTTTCGCGGCAAACACGGCACTAAACACGACTTGGGGAAAGATCATCCCGAGTCACCGGACCGCCTGTTCGCCATAGACGACCAATTACTGTCTTCTGGACTCGATATGGTGTGTGAGCACGCTGATGCTACGCCAATTGCTGAAGCTTATCTTAAGCTAGCCCATGACCCTTACTATGTGAAAAGTGTGTTTGAGCATGCGGCTCAGTCCATATTTAGAGACCACGAAAAAACGCTCTATTCCGAACGCAAGGATAACGTGGCATGGTTAGACGAAGATACCGGCTTGATGCGACACAGCTTAAATGCAGCACTTGAGTCGGCTGGTGCGGGATGTAACGCGGTGGATTGGGTTATGGAAGGTAGTGACAGGCAGGCGTTCTGCGCGACAAGGCCGCCAGGTCACCACGCTACATACGACAGCGCTATGGGCTTCTGTATTTTTAATAACATTGTTATAGCCGCGCGCTATGCCCTTCAAAACTATGAACTAAAGCGCGTTGCCATAATCGATTTTGATGTTCACCACGGAAACGGTACCGAGCAAATTGTTGCTGGCGATCAACGCATCATGCTTTGCAGCAGTTTCCAGCATCCTTTTTATCCACACAGTGGTTCACCGGTGTCGGCAAGTAATATTCTTTCTGTACCACTAGAAGCAGGCTCTACAGGTGAGGTATTTAGAGAAAAAGTGCAGCACTGGTTTAACGCATTGCGCAACTTTCAACCTGAGCTGATTTTTATCTCAGCGGGTTTTGATGCCCACGCAGAAGATCCTATGGCGCATTTGCGACTGGTGGAAGACGATTATTTCTGGATAAGCCAACAACTTCGCGCAGTGGCTGACGAGTGTTGTCACGGTCGCATAGTCAGCATGTTAGAAGGTGGCTACGATTTAAGTGCACTAGGCCGCAGTGTGGTGTCGCACCTTAAAGGTATGAGCCGCCCTATTGAAGAAACTCAATAGCGTCTCATAGCAAGTGAATTATCGTGTTGTTAATTCAACGGGTAAACACGGTAATAGATACCAGCTCAACACCGGTGCATCAGCCTTCATTTAACTTAGGCTATCCATCGTGTAAGCATGTAAAGGCCAGCACCTAACATGGCAAGGTTTTCGGTAAGCGAGATAAACCCAAGAGGAAGGTCTGAATTACCGCCCACACAGGCGCACTTAAGTTCACGTTTATCGATATATACCGCTTTAATAACTGAAACTGCACCTATTGCACCGATAAAAATAGAAACAGGTGAAACTAATAGTGCGGGAAGCCCCGCTAGCATACCAAGCCCAGCAAACGCTTCTGCGAAAGGGTACACATACGCGTACCTTACGTGCTTCATTGCAAGTAAGTCATAAGTAATGAATTGATTTGAGAACGCTACGATGTCCTGTAGTTTTTGTAATGCGAGGATCACCATGGTGACGCCAATGAAATTCATTATGAAAGGTTCAATACCTGTCGGGAGTCCACCTTTTAGCATGAGCGCAAATACCACAAGGGCGGCTAAAGAAAAAATCACAATGATAGGTGTGTAGCGCGAACCGAACTCACTTTCTTGCTTCAAATTGAAATAATCTCGTAAGTCATCATAGCCACCAATTCGCTTATCATCGATAAACGTTTGCGGCGTGGTTTTCACATTATGCTTCTCTTTAAAAGCGTCAGTTTCACTTCGGTTGGACAAGTGATGGTCTTCAACATCGTAGCCCTTTCTTTCTAGCAAATCTTTCGACTTAAGTCCGAAGGGACAAATGTGATCAGGGGTAACCATGCGATAAAGAACGGCGCGCTTTGACATTGTGGACTCCTTGTAAACCTTTCACGAAACGGCACCTAGTGCGCAAAATATGCGCGCCTTCTGCCATGTTTATAGTGATATCACGATATACAAAGATAAGTTACATAATCCATGCCAAGAGTTTAACAGAAGCATCCAGTTGCATCAGTGTTAATTACCGCACCGTTGTAGGGGAGTTGTGTGGTATAGCTTACAACCTGTTCGACAAGGTTCTTTCCGGTAAAGCATCCGTAGCCCGTTGCGTATGGACCTAAATAGCGAAGCTGATTTTGCATGTCTAAAACTATAAGCGCGGGCACTGCATCAAGCATAGCGGCGAGTTCTGGTACGTCTTCTATATTCACTCTGACTTGATGAAAGTCATTTCCTAGCTTTGTTAATAGCTGAGTTTGATGGGGTGTAGTTAACGTTTCACAGTAGCAACGAGACTGCGTTCCCACATGAATAACAGAACCAGGGGCAATATTTTGTTCGTTTAGTAGTTCGACAAGTGAAGCGTCAAAATTAGGCGCTGTTGTGCGGTGAAGTAAATCACCATTTGGGTCGAAGGAAGAAAGCTGGCGCTGACCGTAAACCAACAAGGCGGTGAGTAAACTCACCGCCCATAACAACAAAAGTATCCAGCTTGTTTTTTTATGCATAACCCAAATGCCAACAGCGTGCTTCTAGCGCTTTGGTTAAAGCTTAAATCGCTCGATAGCACTGCGCATGCGTTGAGAGATTTGTGACAACACCTCAACTTCGCCTGCTAGCGATTCAGCGGTAGCC
Organism: Alteromonas sp. CNT1-28; assembly: GCF_022348345.1. Classification (NCBI taxonomy): domain Bacteria; kingdom Pseudomonadati; phylum Pseudomonadota; class Gammaproteobacteria; order Alteromonadales; family Alteromonadaceae; genus Alteromonas; species Alteromonas sp. CNT1-28. The sequence goes on from NZ_JAKREZ010000005.1 coordinate 77,114, forward strand.
AGTTCCTCAGAAGTGAATTCGCTTAATCGCGCCGTACTTTGCGCTATAGAAGACGATGCGGTTTCTTGCTCCACCGCTGATGTCGCTATTTCGGTCATGCTTTCGCTCGCTTCGCGAATTTGCTGCATGATCTGGGTCATGGCTGAAGTGGCGTTATCGCTCGATACAACGGCTTCATCAACCAGCTGAATGCAGGTTTGCATTTGTTCGACTGAACTGGCGGTTTGGGCAACTAGCTGCTCAGTAATACTTGTGATTTGGTCTGCACTTTCTTTTGAGCGAATAGCCAAAGTGCGTACTTCATCGGCAACAACGGCAAAACCTCTGCCGTGTTCCCCTGCGCGGGCTGACTCGATTGCTGCGTTCAACGCAAGCAAGTTAGTTTGCTCGGCAACGGCGGTGATAGAGCGCATTGCGTCAGAAATATGCGCGCACTGCTCGTTAAGCGCCGAGTTTGTCTGCGCTGCCGCATTTAATGTGTTGCGCAGCGAATCTATGGTGCGGCTTGTGTTGGAAATAGAGTCGCGCGTAGTCTGCGAAGAACTTTGTGCCGCAGAGGCTTTGTCGCTGGCAAGGGTTGTCTGTTCGGTAGACAGCTGCATCGTTTGTGCGATTTCTTCTGACGATGCCGATACCATGGCAATCTCTTGGTCAGTGTTTCTGCTGATTTCAAACATGTTGTTTGCCGCCAGCTCCATCTTGTCACAGCCTCTAACAACTTCGTCTGTTAAATTTGAAGCAAGCTCAATTAAAGCTTTTACTTGGTCGATGAGCTCTGCGAATGGTCTCACAATTTTGTGGCCTCGGTTAAGCTCAATAGATAAATCGAGTCTACCGTCACCCTTTTGCATGGTCTCAATAGCTAAGCGCAGTTCGGCCGCACCGGCACCTTCTTGATGACTTTGTTTAGCCATGTACATCAAAACACCGCCCTCAGAAAGCGCGAATACGGCGTGCATCAGCAAGATAGGAAAGGTTACGTGACCCTCTTCAAAAATAAATAACGGCGCGCCGCCCGCTTGTAAAAAGAAGAACGAAATATGATGGACAGCAACGACTGCAGTGCCGGTTGCAACTACTTTCCAATCTCTAAAGTAGGAAAGAAATGCCAGAAGAACAAAGATTTCAAAGTGGACTTCAATTAACCCGAATGACTGGTGGATGTGGAGGGCTGTCAGCAGTTGAACACCGATAGCCATCGCATGGCGACTTATCGCTGAATAGGGGGTTTGCAAACTAAGGACAAGTGGTACGACAGCAATTGGAATACCAATAACAAATGCAGGAAGAATCTCGCCAGTATAAAAACCGATGCCAATCGCAATCAGCAGTTGGATAACAATTACAACGCGAAAAATCTTGTGACCTTCTAGGAGCCAAGGATACTGCATGCCAATCTCCGACAAGTATTTGGGATTAAGTGTAGGTTAAAAATAAGGGGTGTGCTAACTTCGCCACAGTTTACGTAAGTCACGGTTTTTACGCCATTTAACTTTTGTATAGAAGTTACTGTTATTAAAAAAGTTTAATCTTCGAATGCCTAAATAAGCTAAAGGACACAATCATGCCTGCCATCGCCTTTCTTTCTACTGACCACCTTGAAGACTTCTTTGTGTACGACGAGCTTTTGATCCCGTTTTTCAATGATAACGGTTGGTCTATAGAAATCATATCTTGGCATAGTCAGTCAGAGAACTGGGATAGGTTTGACTACGTGATTGTGCGCAGTACATGGGATTATCAGCAGCATCCAGAGGCCTTTCTGGCTTGTTTAACTCAAATTGATGCGTCGAGCGCAACCTTGCTCAATCCATTGCCTCTTATGCAGTGGAATATTGAAAAGCACTACTTAAAAGACCTACAGGGCAAGGGCGTGCCTATTGTAAGTACACGGTGGAGTAATACATTTAATAACAGTGTTATTGATGAGGCCCTTTCCCATTTCAATTGCGACACTGTGGTGGTTAAACCTACGCTTAGCGCTAATGCTGATGATACGTTTAAGCTCTCGGTCTCAAATTGGCATGAACAGCAACAGGCGCTTTCTGATACGTTTAATCAACGTGATTTCATGATTCAACCTTTCTTAAATAGCGTGGTTGAAGAAGGGGAGTACTCGCTTTTCTATTTTGGCGGGAAGTACAGCCATGCCATTAAAAAGGTGCCGCAGAAAGGCGATTTTCGCGTACAAGAAGAACACGGGGGGAGCTTACATCCCATTGCCGTAGATGAAGAACAACTAGATATTGCCCAGAAAGCATTGTCAGCAATGCCTTGCGAAGCACTTTATGCACGGGTTGATTTAGTCAGGCAGGGCAGTGGCTGGGCGATAATGGAACTTGAACTTATTGAGCCCTCTCTTTACTTCAATTTAGATGAACAGTCTCCCCTGCGCTTTGTCGACGCATTGATAAGCTTTCATTTGAATAGAGCCTAAGCGTTAAATAAATGAAAAGTGAAGCCAGCAAATTATAGGTTTGCTGGCTTACTGATAGGAAACTAACGTTCTAATTTAGTGCTAACGCAGCGTCTTCTCAGTTCGTCCCTGCTTTATCGTCCTGTTTCTGCTTGATTCAGAATTCTTAACTTGAGCACGGCTTACTGAAGAAGTCCTCGCCCGCTCAATTCGTCTTGGCTTACTGCTCTCTCGAGCCACCGGCTTGTTTTGCGGACTCGTTCTTTCAATTCGCTCTCGATTTATGTTTTGTTTAGCTGGGCGTTTTAGCGTGTTTTCTCTATTAGCATATCGCTTCGACTCTGACGGCGTTGATATCCGAGCGGGTTTGTCCCGCTTTAACTGGCTTAGCGTCCGGTCTCTAGTCGGCTTCTCGCTTCTGCTCGCCGCTTGATTGCGTTTTAGCGCGTGCTCAATTGATTGTTTGCGGCTTACCGAGTCTTGCTTGTTCTGAAAACGACTTTCTCTAAGTGGCGTTACCTGTTTTGGTTCAATAGTGCGTCTTACTGTCTTGATATTCTCCGTGCGCGCAATGGGTCTTACGGTATTTTTGTCATTGTGGCGTTTCGATGTATTTACCGTGCTAACGTGTTTATTAGACAAGTGCTTTTCCCGCGACACACCCGTATGTTCATATCGCGAAGGCGCGTTGTGAACTACTCGAGTAGAGTAACGCGCACGACGATGCACCGTGTTGTGTTCCCAGCGACGATAGTCTCGGCTTATTACGCGTTTTCTTGGGCTACCGTGATAATACCGGCGTACAGGCTCGCGGTGAATAACCACATGGCGGTTATGCCAGTGCACGCTGCCAAAGAAAAAGAACGTAGAAAGATGAATACTAGGAGACCAATAGACATTGCTATGATGATGATAGCTTACGTGATGACGCCAGCGAACTGGTGAAGTTGTGTGCCACCAGTGACCGTATACAACATGAGGGTCGTAATAAGGAACATACACCACTTCCCGCTGACGGGGCTCAATGTAAATTATTTCGCGAGTAGGCTCACGTTCCCGTTCAACTTCAATGTAGTCATTGGTCACCAGATTGCCAGTGTTGAGGGCGTGTTGTCGAAGCACCTGCACTCGGTCTAGTACACGGCTTTGATCAATTAGTACGTTATCACCAAGTTGCTGTAACCACTGAAGATCGTTCGCCATGGTGCTGAGTAAGTCGGTGAACGGAGCAAGTGCTTTTACGCTGGGATCCCAGTTAACACTCGCCAGCACATTTTCCACCTGTTCCGGGGTTAAATGCTTGTTGCTTTGGCGCCAGCGGTCGGCTGCAACTACATCAAGCGGGTAGGTAGCCGCAATCAGTATGTGAGTAAGTAGGGTATCAGGATAAAGCGCAATGGGCGCAAGTACACTGTCTAATTCAGCGTCAGAATATTGCTGCGTTGACGCAGAAGCATGTGCAAGGTTGGCGTTCGACTGGGCGATGGCAGGTAGCGCTGAAACACTAGACAGTGCGACAATCACAGATAAGGTTATGTTTTTCATACATTCTCCTTAGCGCATGAGCAACGGCTTTTCGCGCGCTAAATGGTAAGTCTGTATACGTTATAACCAGTCTATGATTAACCCAAGCTGAATAGAAAACGCCCACATTGGTGTGGGCGTTTTCAAATAACTCGTCTATTTGAAAACGTGGGGGTCGAAAGCGTGCCCAAGCTTTTCTGTTTTCGTCTTTAAGTAATGCTTGTTGTCTTTGGTGATACCGTGGTCAATAGGCTTACGTGCAACCACGTCTATACCAAGCGCTTTTAGTGCTGCCAACTTTTTCGGGTTGTTTGTCATAAGCTCAACATGCTTCACATTCAGCGTATCTAGCATCAGCTTGCAGATATCGTAACTTCTTAAATCGGCGTCAAATCCAAGATGTTCGTTAGCTTCTACCGTGTCCATGCCGCTATCTTGAAGGTTGTAGGCGCGAATTTTATTTAAAAGACCAATACCGCGACCTTCTTGGCGAAGGTATAAAAGCACACCGTGACCATTATCGACGATATTTTGCATGGCTTTTTCTAATTGAAAGCCACAGTCACAGCGAGTGCTAAATAAAGAATCGCCTGTTAAGCATTCTGAATGGATACGAATTGGCACTACGTCGTCTTCTTTCCACTCTCCATAAGAAAGGGCAACGTGCTCTTGGCCGCTGGCTTCAACAAAGCCGTGTATTTTAAAATCACCCATGCGAGTGGGTAATTTTGCGGTACTGACATATTCGTATTTAGGCTGTTTGCTACTCATGTTACTTCTACACTTTGGACAGTAGGCAATAAGTGGGGATGACTTCTTTTTTTGCAAGTCTACCATTTTATTATACGCGAGTTGACGCTAGTGCTATCACTTTTTTCGTAAGACGTATATTAAGTGCAGTTATTAAAGTGGCGTAAACTCTCGCAGCGGGGCAGGCTTTGCAACGCTATAGCCTTGGGCAAAATCAACGCCCATTTTGCCAAGTTGTGCCATGGTGCCTTCATTTTCAACGAATTCCCCAACGGTTTGCATACCCATGGCTTTCGCTACATCATTGATTGACGCAACCATAGCCGTATCTACACTGTCGTTCAGCATATCCTTGATAAACATACCGTCAATCTTTACCTGATTAACTGGCAAGCTTTTAAGGTAACTGTACGAAGAGAAGCCGCTACCGAAGTCGTCTAGGGCAAACGAACACCCAAGGCGATTAAAAGTACGCATAAAGGCAAGGGTGTCCTCCATTTTTATAATCGCTACCGACTCGATCACCTCGAAACAAATCTTGTTGTAAGGAATATTAAAGGTTTCGAAAGCGTTTAAAATGAATAACGTAAAATCTCTGTCTGCTAATGAGTGGCAGTTAAGGTTTATACTGCATCGCCTTAACTCAGCGAGATGTTCAGGGTTTTCAGACAGCCATTTGAACGTATTTGTGACTACCCATTTGTCGACATTTACATTCATTTCAAAGCGCTCGGCCGTGGGTAAAAAATTAGCGGGCTCAACAATTTTTCCGTCTTTTTCCCTTAGGCGCAATAGCACTTCATAATAGTGACCATCGCTGGCTTTGCTCAAAGGTCTTAAAGACTGGTAATAAAGTTCAAAGCGCCCTTCTTCCAAGGCGTTGTTTATAGAAGAGACCCAGTCCAACTCACGCTGATAGCGCTGCATGCTCTCATCATCTTTATTATATTTATGCACCTGATTTCTGCCTTGCTCTTTGGCAAAATAACAGGCGGCGTCAGCCATACTTAAATACTGCCCTGAGCTAACGTTACTATCATCGCATACGACCATGCCAATACTTACGCCCAGATTGAATATGCGGTTATCCCACATGAACCGATAGGCCTGTACTGCATTGAGTATTTTCACTGCATTGAGATATACCGCATCAGCATCTAAATCTGAATAGATAACGCCAAACTCATCGCCCCCGAGTCTTGCTAGCTGCGCGTTGGGTAGCAGCGTATTTTCAATCAGGCGGGCGACGTCTTTTATAAGTACATCTCCCGCTTTGTGACCGCAGGTGTCGTTAACGACTTTAAATCGGTCTAAATCTAAAAAGAGTAGGCACACAGGTAACGCGCTGTGGTTATTCACTTTTTCCTTGAAGACAGATTCAAATTGCCGTCTGTTGTATACGCCGGTTAGTGAGTCGTGAGTAGCCAAATACTGAAGGCTTAAATCGGATTGCTTTTTTTCCGTGATATCAATAATTGAGCCGTACAGGTAAGTTCCTTCATCGTTCTCGCGGATCTGGCAAGACAATGAAAACCAGAACTCTGTGCCGTCCCGACGTTTTCCCCGTATCTCTTTTCTGGTGACGTGGCCTTGCTGTGATATCTCACCTAACAATACATGTCTGTCTTCTGGTGATGCATAAAAGGCTTTTGTGCTTGCTCCTTCGCTAAGCATTTCTTCCTCATTCTCATACCCAAACACCGTGCACATCGCAGGGTTAACTGAAATTAGCTTACCGTCCCAAGTTGATGTGTAGTGTCCTTCAGCGGAGTTTCGGAACAAGTCATAAAAGTGATTTAAGCTAGAAATTGTTTCAGCTTGAGAGGAGAGCTTATGTTGATTGAGTACCTGCTCTTTTGTGATGACCGCAAATCCAAAACACAGGAAACCCAAGGTTAAGAAAAACAGCATTCCCATCGCGACATCGACAGTATAAATAAGGTCGCTGAAAAGGTTTTGGGTCACCAATGCGTAAAACGCAAAGAAAGATAGCCAGGCCAAAATATAAGTGGTGCTGACAACACTACTGCCTTTATCTTTAAAGATAAGAGCAAGGGTAACGTGATACAAACCCATTGCCGCTGTGAGTATAAGCAGCGTGATTGTGACCATATAAGCATTTACGGTAAAACAGTAAATGGTAGCAGCAATAGGTAGAGCATAATTTAGCAGTCTTAAAACAAAAGGCACACGAGAGAACAGGTGATGAGTCACTTTTCCAATACACAGTAGTAATACGCCGAAGCATACGGCGTAAAAATGCTCGCTGGCGTTGGTCAGGCTAGGCCAAAACGCGAGGCCACCCTCTGTAATGAACAATAACGCAATAAGCACCAATGACGACATGGTAAGCCAGAAGCGGGTAGGAATACGCTGATATAAGTAGGAAAAAAGAAAATAGGAAGCAATGAGTGCCATCACACCCGACACAGCACCAAGCAAAGTCAGCATATTAGTGTCATGTTGAGTAAGCAGGTCTCGCTCCCATAGTGACATTGGAAAGTACTTTAGCCCCTCGTCTTTCACTGCGATTAGTAACCGAGCGTCTTGGTATGGTTGAAGGGTGAAAGCAAGCCTGATATTTGGAAGCGGTTGTCTTAACGAATAGTCACCTTTACCGGCTTGATAACGGTACGATTTTATAATTCGCTGGCTGCTGTCTAGAAGATAAATCTGCAAATCATCAACGTTTAGACGGTCGATATTAAGCACTAAGGGAATGGCACTATAGCCAGAGTGGACAAGCTCTGTTGAATACCACACACGTTCTGTTGAAGAAGCCGTTGCTGTCGGTGTTTTTGTGGAGCTTCCCGTCAATACATCAAAATAGGTTGCGCTATTAGGTGCAATTGATACCCGTGCATAATGGTTGATGATTTCCCTTTCGAAAGACTCATCGATAACAAGCCGTGGGCTGGCAAAGGCGTTTATGCTTAGAACCACCCAACTAATGAGCAAAGCTGCAACGTACTTTGTTAGCTGGGAGATTGGCACTAGCATGATCCTTGAAGCGCTAATTATGTGTTTTCTATAGAATAATACTAGTCTGTCCTAAAAGCCAAACAGAAAGAAAAAGGTGTGGTAATACTTACGTGTTTTGAAGATACAGGTAGATCGCATTCGGTGATTGTTGAGTGCCTACTGGTTCCAGCCAAATCGCCTCGCAAAGCCACTCAATGCAAAGTATGCATTGAAAATTTGTATTGCTGGATTGGGTGGTAATAAGCGCCTGAAAGCGATCGGCTCCCCAATCTGCGTCGGATAGTGAAAAGTGAAAAATTTCACAAAACTGCTCTGCCCACTGCTGAGTTTTAAGAGGCGTTAAAGGTAATGCAACGCGGATTTCTACGCTTTGTTCGTTAACCACGGCGTGCTGTTGAATGTCTTCTTTGGTGAGATTTTGCATAGAACTTATCAATTCGCTGGTTATTGTAAACCTGCTTGCTTTATAAAGTGTATATAGTACAACACAAAAACAATAGCTTTAATCTAAGCGTATTAAGGACGGGGTATGCTAACACTTCACCATTTAAATAACTCTCGCTCGCAGCGAATTTTGTGGCTTCTTGAAGAGCTAGGCATAGAGTACAAAATAGAATTCTATCAACGAGACAGTAAAACAAACCTAGCGCCGGATTCATTGCGCGCTGTTCATCCGCTGGGACGCTCTCCGGTGCTTACTACGCCGCACGGTGCTATTGCCGAGTCTGGTGCTATTGTGGAATACCTTGTTCGCCACCACGCCACAGACGCATTTTCTGTACCTCAAGACCCAGAGGCACTTCAACAGTATTGGTTTTGGCTGCATTTCGCTGAAGGTTCGCTAATGCCGCCACTAGTGGCAAACTTAGTGCTGGAGAAAGCGCGTCAAAAAGGTTCGAAGCCTTTCTTTATTAAGCCAATTACTAACAAACTGATAGACGGTATTTTAAATGCCTATTATGGCCCTAATTTAGCGCAGAGCTTACGCTATGTGGAATCTTACTTATCGAAAAATACTTGGTTTGCGGGTGACGCACCTAGTGGCGCTGATGTTCAAATGATATTTCCGTTAGAGTCTTTGGTGGCCAGCGGGCGTGCGAAGGACTTTACTGCCATTCAAGGTTACGTAAAACGGGTTCATGCCAGAGAAGCCTACAAAGCTGCGCTTGAGAAAGGGGGAGAATACGCTTACGCCTAGTGTGTTTATCTCTACTGCGTGCACTTTAACTTTGTGCAAACTGCGGCCAGCTGGAAAACAGAATCTAGTTGGCCTGCAAGCCCTCAGTGCTCTCGATTTATGTAATCATCAATAAGCTGGATAAAAGCCTCACCATAGCGTTCGAGTTTGGTTTGGCCCACTCCACTTACATCTAATAGAGTGTTGCGCGTAGTAGGGAGCTTACACGCCATATCCACCAAAGTGGCGTCGCTAAATACCACATACGGCGGCACTTCATTTTCTTCGGCCAACACTTTGCGTAAGTGCTTAAGACGGGTGAACAACGTTCTATCGTAATTGGCCGGCGCTTGTTTTGCTTTTTTCTTGTCGGGCTTAAATTCAAGTCGCGGAACGGCAAGCTGAACCGCTACTTCACCTTTTAACACAGGCCGAGCGGCCTCGGTTAAGCGCAATGCGGCATGGGCGGTAATATCAACGCGTATAAGGCCTTTATGAACAAGCTGGTTGATAATGTTGTGCCAGTAGCTATCCGACTTATCTTTACCTATGCCGTATGTGGAAAGCTGGTGGTGGCCTGCTTCCTGAAGGCGCCTAAGCTGCTTGCCTCGCAAGACATCAATGACATACTGGCTAGAGGCTTGCTGTGAGAGCCTAAGTACACACGACAGTACTTTTTGTGCAATCACCAAACCGTCGATCATCTTAGGTGGGTCTAGGCAAATGTCGCAGTTGCCACAGGCGCTGCCACTGAACTGCGAAAAGTAATTCAGGAGTACTTGTCTACGACAGGTTTGCGCTTCTGAAAAAGCTTCCATAGCCGCAAATTTTTGTAACTCTATTTGGTTGCGCTCGGCTATTTCCCCTTGCTCTATCCACTGTTTTACGCGGGCTGCGTCTTTTTCATCAAACAACAATAAAGCTTCTGACTCCAAGCCGTCTCGCCCCGCTCGGCCGGTTTCCTGATAATAGCTTTCAACACTGCGCGGAACATCGTGGTGAACCACATAACGCACGTTCGATTTGTTGATACCCATGCCAAAGGCAACGGTGGCCACCACAATATCAATTTTGTCGTTAAGAAACTGGCGTTGTACCAGCTCTCGCTCGTCGTTGTCCATACCCGCGTGATAGGCCGCGCAGCGAAAACCTTGTCTGAATAATTTAGCGTGCAGGTCGTCGACTTTAGCGCGACTGTTACAGTAAATAATGCCGCTACCTTCTTGCTGTTTTACGTAAGCAACAACTTGATCAAAGGCTTTGTACTTGCTCATTACGCGGTAGCGAATATTGGGTCTGTCGAAGCTGCCTTTATAAACCAGCGGGTCGTTAAGGTTTAGCTGCGTCAGTATGTCTGCTTGGGTCGCTGAATCTGCAGTCGCTGTGAGTCCAATAACAGGGATAGAGGGGAAGCGAGATTTTATTTGCCCCAGAGCGCGATAATCCTGCCTGAAATCGTGCCCCCAATGGGAAACGCAGTGCGCTTCATCAATGGCAAATAAGGCAATGTCGGCGTGCGCAAGCGACTGCTGAAAATAGTACTGCATTAAACGCTCAGGCGACACGTAGAGCAATTCGAGCTTTCCTGCTTGAAGTGCGTCATTTATGCGTGCTTGTTCGTCTGCTTCTAGCGTTGAATTGAGATAGGCAGCGTTTACGCCCAGCGCTTTAAGCTGTTCTACTTGGTCCTGCATAAGCGATATAAGCGGTGACACAACAATAGCGGTGCCTTGGCGCACTAACGCAGGAATTTGATAGCACAGCGACTTGCCACCACCTGTTGGAAGCAAAACAAGTGCGTCTTTACCTTCACATACTTGGTGAATGACTTCGCCTTGACCGTCGCGAAAAGCATCGTAACCAAATACATCTTTTAAGACGGTTTCTGGTGTTTTTACACGTTGCGTTTCTGGCGCTAATTCTGATGGAGCTATTGCAGTTGTCATGGCGCTGGATTTTACGCGTTTTTGGCGACGTCTTCACGGGGCAATTTAAAAAACTAGACTAAAATTCAGCGATAGTCCTGATCAGAGGGGCAGCAGCTCTTATAATTTATTTTGATTCAATATCATTGGTTGGATGAATTTCCGTCAAACTTACGTTCGGTAGTAATGTTGCTTATAAGCACATTACAAATATCAATTCATCAAGGAAAGCGAGTGGATAACAAAACGACTAATAAAGACGAAGCTAAGGGCAGCGAAACACTAAACCATGAACTAATGATTAAACATGTAATTGCGCTTTTTCGTGATACTATGCCGTTTAACCAGTTGCTGGGCTTGGAATTTGTTACCGAAGGAGAGGGGCTGGATACACAGATCTCCCTGCACCTTGATTGGCAACCAGCGCTAACCGGCAATCCAATGCAAAAAATCCTACACGGCGGTGTAACAGCGACTATGCTAGACACCATCGGTGGTTTAGTTTCAATTGTAGAAACCATCAAACAAACCGCACGTGAACACCTTGCGGACCTTCAAGTTAGATTGCCCACCATGGGCACGGTCGATATGCGCGTTGACTACTTAAGGCCGGGAAGAGGCGAGCGCTTTGTTGCGACAGCCACGATTATACGCAAGGGCAGTAAATTAGTGGTTTGTAGAATGGAATTGCACAACGAAAAAGGCGATCATATAGCCTTTGGCACGGGTACGTATATGCTGGGATAGCAGTGTCTTAATAGGTTTGCATCATCCCACAATGCCTGTTGTGACGTTGTGTAAAGGAAGTGAGCGGTATTAACGGGAGGTGTAGCATGGCAGAGCCATTACCAGATTTAATTGAAGAGATTGTTACCGAAAGTATGGGTGACGATCCGGCGACCTTGTTAGCCACCCTTGCGGGGCAAGACGAGGTATACATCGCATCACTGTTAGAATCGTTGCCCGTAGAAAAACGTTTGGCGGTATGGGAAGGCATTCCTCGCGACCGTAAGCTCGACGTATTGGTTGAGATGCGTAGCGACCCCCGTGAAATTCTTATCGACAATACGCCGCACGACGAATGGGCGTCTATTTTTGCTGATATTGACGCAGAAGATTTACTGGAACTACTCGATTCATTGCCAAAACGGCTTGTCGATATGGCCTATGAATCACTTGATTCTAAAGAGCGTAAGTACTTCAGAGAAGCGACACAATTCCCCGATAACCAAATAGGGCACTGGGTTAACCACGAGCAGTTAGTGCTACCTTCGAACGCGAAAGTACGCGAAGGGCTACGTTTATTAAGACGTGACATACCTCAGCACTGTGACAGCATTTTTTTGGTGAACCGCTCAGGTCAATTTTCCGCGCTGGTTAAAATTAGCCACCTCTTCAATGCGCAAGATCACGTGTCGCTATTCGACTTGTCGGAAGAAAGTGTGACGACCATTCAAGGGGCTGACGACACTATGAATGCGTCGCTACTTGTTCAACGTTCTGGGCTTGCGTCGCTGCCGGTAGTTGACGAAAACAACAAGCTTCTCGGCCGATTAGATGTGACCTCTGCAAGTGAGTTGGTTAACGAATTTTACGAACGCCAAGTGATGGCTTCGGCCGGTATGGATGAGGACGAAGATTTATTCTCGCCTGTGGCGAAAAGTGCGAAAAATCGTGCCCTTTGGCTTGGCATTAACTTGCTTACCGCATTTTTAGCTTCGTGGTTTATTGGATTGTTCGAAGGCACCCTTCAACAAGTGGTTGCCCTTGCGGTACTGATGCCGGTAGTGGCAAGTATGGGAGGCATTGCAGGTAGTCAAACGCTAACCCTGATTGTACGCGGCTTGGCGTTGGGGCAGGTCACGCCTGCCAACTTACGGGCGCTGATGGTGAAAGAGCTTAAAGTAGGCGGCGTAAATGGCGTGATTTGGGCCTTGGTAATTGGCGTTGTTGCTTATTTCTGGTTTACCGATGCCATGTTAGGGTTGGTTATCTGTTTGGCCATACTGTTCAACATTGTAGCCGCCGCACTAGCAGGCGTGTTTGTACCTGTAATATTGGACAAGCTGAAAATAGACCCTGCACTGTCGGGGTCGGTCATTCTGACTACCGTAACCGACATTGTAGGCTTTGTAGCATTCTTAGGTTTGGGCACACTGTTTCTACTGTAGCACCATTCCCGCGATAAACCTTGTTCTGTTTTTTCATGACGAACGCATCTTAGGCCCCATTGAATGAGCACATTTAGTGGGGCTTTTTCATTTTTTGTTAATTACGTTTCATTAATTATGCCGCTTGTTACACGTCCTTTGCCGCATTGGAAAGCGTTAAGGGTTGTGTATTCACCTAACCTGATAAACAATACGCGCCTTCTTCCCCCGAATTTCGTTGGAGTCAGTCTTGTCTAAGCAAGCCAGTGCCGCTCAAGTCGGCGTTATTTGTGCAATTGCCGCATATAGCATGTGGGGTGTTGCACCTGTTTATTTCAAACAGTTGATGGTATTGCCGGCTGCTGAAATCCTAATGCACAGGGTAATTTGGTCTGTGGTGCTTTTGGTTGGGCTTATAGCCGCGCTAAAGCAGTGGCCCAAAGTGGGCGCCGCCCTTCGCAATAAGCGCGTAATGCAGATTTTATTCGTTGCTGGCTTGTTACTCGGGGCGAATTGGCTCTTGTTTATTTGGGCAATTAATAACGACCATATTCTTGATGCAAGCCTTGGCTATTACATCAACCCTCTTATCAACGTGTTTTTAGGGCGACTTTTCTTAGGTGAAAGGTTGCGTAACTTACAGCGTGTAGCCGTTGGGCTTGCCGTTATTGGCGTGGCTATTCTTATTTTCTCTTACGGCCACGTGCCGTGGATTGCTCTGGTGCTTGCGGGAAGTTTTAGCGTATATGGCTTATTGCGCAAGCAAGTGGCAGTAGACTCGCTACCAGGCCTTTTCATTGAAACTTTAATGCTCTCGCCATTCGCTATTATTTACTGGGTGTTCTTTGGCTCTGAATACAGCAATTTATTTAATAACGATGCCACGCTAAATATCCTTATTTTGGCGGCTGGCATTGTAACTACCGCGCCACTACTTTGTTTTACCGCTGCAGCAAGGCGCATTATGTATTCAACGCTGGGCTTCTTTCAGTACATTGGCCCAACACTTATGTTCATACTGGCGGTTTACCTGTACGGCGAACCGCTTGAAGAGTCGCGCTTGGTAACCTTCGGCTTTGTGTGGTTTGCGCTTATCTTGTTTAGTGCCGACTCGCTAGTTAATTACCGCAGTCAACGTAAAGCGCGAAAGCTAGCGGTGGAGTAGGGGCTTTTGCGCACAAGTCTTTAATTAAACGTCGGACAGCTAAGCGGCGGTTGATTGAGTGAAAAGCTAAAGCAGTGAAGCTTGCTCTTGCTGAGGAACATCTGGTGGTTCGCACTTTACTTGGTTACGCCCACTATTTTTGGCGGCGTAAAGCTGCTTGTCGGCAAGGCTTAGTAGCTTATCTACGCGCTGAGTGTGGGCGCCACTTACTCCAATACTGCAGGTCACTTTAATGTCGCTTTTAGGCAGCTGAATAATTTCCGCTTCCACCACCTTTCTGAAGTCGTCTAAACGCTCACAGGCTTCTTTTAGTGGTGTTGACGGCATGTATATACAAAACTCTTCGCCACCAAAGCGGGAAATAATTTCGTCTGGAAAATAAAACTCAATAAGGGCCGCCATGGCTTTTAGCACAATGTCACCGGCGTCATGGCCATGGGTATCGTTTATCGATTTGAAAAAGTCTAGGTCAATAAGGGCGAGAGCGTGATCCTCAGACAGGTTTTGGTGTTGTACAGTAACCATGTAGAAGAAGTGGCGCCTGTTAGGCAAACCTGTTAAATAGTCGGTGTTGGCCACACGGCGAATTTCTTCAACGCTCTCAATATATTCTACGTTCTGCATCACGCGACACAAGAACTCTTCATGACAGTAGGGCACTCGCAAGAAGTCATTTGCACCACTTTTAATGAAGTGCGCAGACATTAACATGCCTTTGCCTCCAGCAACGCCCATAATTGCCAGCTGCTCTTTCGAGAAGGCTTTTCTTAAACTGGCGACAAAGTGTGTGCCTGTCATATCAGGCAACGTGTTGTCAGTGATAACAAGACGTACGTTTTTGTGTTCAGACAAGCATTGCATAGCGTCTGTGGCCGTTAGGCATTCAAACGCAATAAAATTGTGGCGCTGCAGTAATGAAACGGTCTTTGAACGCAACACCCGATTAGTGCTTACCACGACGACGCCAGTAGACTTGTTTTTTTCTAATCGGCTAATAAGACGATTGAGGTAGTCGTAGTTCTGCGAATTTTCTTTAGGAATGTAATCGACAACGTCACGTTCTAGGACTTTATCGCGAATAGCGCTATCTAAACTTTCTGTTGTAGCAATGGTGGGAATGAAAGACTCAACCGTAAAGTCGATGGCTTCGCCTTTTGGTGCATCGGGAAGCGAGTATGCGACAATAGCACACAGAAAGGTTTCCGGCATATTTTGCGAAAACCGTGCTTTGCCTTCTGTCAGCGACGTTGCGCCAACGGGGGTAAGACCAGCCCGGCGTACTAATTTCGCTATAAGTTCAAGGTTGCCTTCACCATTTTCGATGATCAGCACGTGTTGCTGCATACATTTCAACTTAGGTTTAGGCTACCTTGCCTATTAATAATGTTACGCTTTCTCCAGCTTTGCGTAAGCAAGTACCAGCCATTTGCTGCCAAATTCGTCGAAGTTTACTTGAACTCGACCGTGCTCACCACTCCCTTCGTAGTTAAGTACGATCCCTTCGCCAAATTTACGGTGTACAACTCGCTCACCTAAACTAAAGCCCGTTTCTTCAAAACTGGCGTGCGACGTCGCTTGGCTAAAGCGGTTGTGCACGGGCCGCGAAATAGTCGATTTCAGCCTAACCTCTTCAACGCAGTCTGCTGGCATTTCGCGAATAAATCGAGAAGCAGTATGATACTTATCTTGGCCATAGAGTCGACGACTTTCTGCATAAGTAATATACAACTTTTGCATTGCTCTGGTCATACCAACATAGCAAAGTCTGCGTTCCTCTTCCATTCGACCTGGCTCGTCGTTAGTCATTTGGCTAGGGAACATGCCTTCTTCTACACCTGCTAAGAATACCAGTGGAAATTCAAGGCCTTTAGCGGTGTGAATGGTCATCATTTGCACGGCATCCTGGTCTTTATCCGCCTGGGTTTCACCTGCTTCCAGCGACGCATGAGCTAGAAAGGCTGCCAGAGGCGACATTTCTTCGGCTTCTTCAGGCACGATAAAAGTTTTACATGCAGTAACCAATTCTTCTAAGTTTTCTAGACGTGCTTGGGCCTTTTCTCCGCGCTCTGCTTGGTACATGGCGTACAGACCAGACTGGCGAATAGCCTTATCGGCTTGTTGGTCAAGGGGCTCATCTAACGTGGATTGCTCTAGCTCAGTAATTAGCAACACGAAGCTTTGCATAGCGTTTAGCGCGCGGCCTTTAAAGCCACCTTCATTAATGAGCAACTGACACGCCTGCCACATTGAACAGTTGTGCATTCGCGCGGTGTCGCGCACTTGCGATAAGGTTTTCTCACCAATACCGCGACTTGGGGTGTTTACTACACGCTCGAAAGCTGCATCGTCGTGCGGGTGGCTCACCATACGCATATAGCCAAGGGCGTCTTTAATCTCTTGGCGTTCGAAGAAGCGCAGACCGCCGTATATGCGATACGCCAGCCCTTCGTGCAGCAAGGCTTCTTCCAGTACTCGAGACTGGGCGTTGTTTCGATAAAGAATAGCGGTATCAGTAAGGGCGTTGCCTTGATTAAGCCAATCTTTGATTTTCGAAACAATAAAGCGCGCTTCATCTAGCTCGTTGAAACCCGCATATACAGAAATCAGCTCGCCTTGCGCGTCTTCCGTCCAAAGCTCTTTCCCTAAACGGCCCGTATTGTTGTCGATAACCGTGTTCGCCGCTTTAAGAATGTTTCCTGTAGAGCGGTAATTCTGCTCAAGGCGAATAGTATTAGGCTCGTTGAAGTCTTTCAGGAAGTGCTGAATATTATCTACGTTTGCGCCGCGCCAGCCGTAAATAGACTGATCGTCGTCGCCAACAATCATAATGTTATTATTACCACCACTACACAGCATACGAAGCCATGCATATTGGATATTGTTGGTATCTTGGAATTCGTCTACCAACACTGCACGGAAACGACGTTGATAGTGGGCTAATACTTCTGGGTTTTTAGCCCATAATTCATGTGCGCGTAGCAACAGTTCAGCAAAATCTACCAAGCCTGAACGGTCGCAAGCGTCTTGATATGCCGCATAGACTTCGCGCATGGTCTTTTGAATATGATCGCCGTGGGTTTCAATGTGCTGAGGGCGCAAGCCTTCGTCTTTGTTGCCATTTATGTACCACTGAATTTGACGAGGCGCCCAATGCTTTTCGTCCAGGTTCATGGCCTTCAGAATGCGGCGAATAAGTCGATACTGATCATCCGAATCAATTATCTGAAAATTCTCAGGCAAGTTGGCTTCTGCATGATGCGCGCGTAACAGGCGGTGTGCAAGCCCGTGGAAGGTACCAATCCACATATTGTGCAGGCTGCGACCCATCAACGACTCTATTCGGCCGCGCATTTCTTTGGCTGCTTTATTGGTAAAGGTCACTGCCAAAATAGAAAAAGGGGCGATGTTTTCGACTTCCATTAACCACGCAATGCGATGCACTAATACGCGGGTTTTACCACTGCCCGCGCCAGCCAAAACTAGGGCGTTAGATAGTGGGGCTGCTACTGCTTCACGCTGTTTGTCGTTTAGCTCGTCTAGCAGTCGAGATACATCCATAGTGTGGTACCTGTTAGTTGATAGTGTTATACATTCAGCAGCGCACTATTATGCCACCTGCCTGTTAATTTATACAGTCCAGTTTTTCCCAGTGAAGATAAACTTCAACGGCATTATACGTTCTTGTGCAATCATGATTTTTAGTATTATTTAATGAAAGATACGAGCGCTCTGGACGTTCTATTAAATTAATGGAAGCACTCAGTTAGACGCAGCGAGAGAGCAGAGTGCTTTAACGATGTATACATGTACGATACGGTTATTAGCTATAACGAATTAATTCGATAAATTGATCGAATTATGCGCTTGGTCGGTATCACATCGGTATTGCATCACATCAAACTCAGGTAAACTTTTATGCGTTTCTTTTTGTCAGCATAGATATGCACAGCAAGGAACAAGTTTAGATTGCTTACCCAATTTTCTGATAGAACACAGCATTTTTATATAACGGGACATGCTCATGACCGCACTTACAACGCCCATCGATTTTTGGTCTACGCTAAAACAAGAAGCGCAAGTTGTTGCTGAAAAAGAGCCTTTGCTGTCTAGCTATGTGCATGCCAGTGTTCTTGCACATCACAACTTTGAATCGTCGCTTAGTTTTATTCTGTCGAACAAAATGGCAGACGACGTCATGCCTGCGCTCGCCATTCGTGAAGTTTTCGATGAAGCTTACTTACTTGAGCCTGGCATCAGCGAAGCGGCTATTGCTGACATTCTAGCGATTAAGGCGCGGGATGCGGCGGTCAACGATTACCTTACTCCCTTACTTCACTTTAAAGGTTTTCATGCTGTGCAAGTACACCGCATGGCGCATTATCTTTGGGTTCATGGGCGTCATCAGCTTGCTTTATTCTTACAAAGCCGCAACTCGGCAAGCTTTGGTGTAGATATCCACCCTGCTGCGCGTATTGGTAAAGGCGTCATGTTTGACCACGCAACTGGCATTGTAGTGGGCGAAACTGCAGTAGTTGAAGACAACGTATCTATTTTGCAGAGCGTTACATTAGGTGGTACCGGTAATGAGTCGGGCGACCGTCACCCTAAAATTCGCCAAGGCGTGTTAATTGGCGCTGGCGCCAAGATCCTTGGAAATATTGAAATAGGTGAAGGCTCAAAAGTGGGCGCTGGTAGCGTTGTACTTAATAGTGTTCCGGCTCACGTTACTGTGGTGGGTGTTCCAGCTAAAGTGGTTGGGAGACCGGTTTGTCAAAGCCCATGTGAATCCATGCGCCAAAACGTACTAGAAGATAACTCCCACGTATAAAATTGGGGTCAGAGTACATTTCTGCTTTCGTAATAATGGGGTCAGAGTACATTTTCGTCTTCAGGGGTTTTTGAGTGATTAAATGTACTCTGACCCCATTATTTGAGGGTTATTGTGTTGCCGCCTTTTTCCTTTGATGCGTAGAGTGCGCGGTCGGCGCGCTGAATAAGTGTCTCGAGTGTATCGCTTTGCTGCATGAGAGTGACGCCGAAGCTCGATGATAATGACACTTCTGAAATAACGATTGCGTTTATTCCTTCACGTACTTTTTCCACCAAATTAAGGGCGTTTTGCTCGCTGATATTAGGCAGAAGCAATACAAATTCGTCGCCGCCGAAACGGGCAAAAACATCCGCTTTACGCACAATATCCTTCGTCACCTGACTTAGTCGGCGCAATGCGTTGTCGCCGTCTACATGGCCTAATTCGTCGTTAATACGTTTAAACTTATCTAAATCAAACATAACGAAATAAAGCGAGCTTCCAGATTCACGGCTCTGAGCCATTTCTAGTGCGCTGCGCTGAGCCAAATACTCCCGCGTATAAGCTTGGGTTAAGGTATCCACAAAAACACGGTCTTTGAGCAGAGCATTGTCTGCTTGTAACTGAGGAATGGCTATACCAAACAACGCGTTGGCTGCAATAACGTTGAGTGCAAACTGATACACTTTGACGTAATCCATTAAGGCGAATATATGCACCAGCAAAACAATGCATAAGCTGCTTATTGCAAGGCTTATAACATTGCGCTTCGTACTTTCAGTACACGCTATCCACATGTGGGTAATGGCGAGAAAAAAGATAGCAAATGCACTATCACGGGACTGGGTAAGTTTTGCCAGTAACATGACGAATAGTATGAGGGCCAAATTGATTGCCACTTTCTTAAAGTAGCTGTGTAAATCGGATGAAGCGCAGTTAGAAAATGCCAAGAGGTCTATTTTAGAAGCCGCACTTATTTTTACTAACAAGCCAGCAAAAAGAGGTGCAAGCACAACAACACCAGCCATATCCCCTATCCAAAAGGGCAGCATCGCATCTTTAATATCCGCCGCTGACATCTGATTAGTGAGAACAAGTGAACCAATGACAAGTTGCGTGGCAACTAACGACGAAATACAGCCGATAATTAAGAACGAGACGATTAATTGGGGTGTGGTGACGTCGGGTTTTCTCAATAGATGGCCGAGAACACTGGCTCCTGCATAGTAAGGAAGCATATGTGCAACGCCGAATAACACGCCGCCCCACATCATTTCTACGTTACTTAACGGCAGCGAGTAGTTATGACCATTCCAGACGGTAATCGCAATGGCGGCCACCATAATAGGCACTACCGCGCGCCAACCTAAAACTAAGAAGCATGCAAGGGTGTAGCCTGCCGCAGGAAACCAAACACTGGCGTGTTCAGTGTATTCAACAATGCGTCCAATTTGCCATATGGCAATCCAAGACAAGATAATAAATACATCTTGATACAAGCCAGACAGTGGCTTAAACGGCCAAAAAGAACGACCTGTCTCGGCATGTTCATGAACATTCGAGGTTGGCTTATCTACCTTGGACGCTTGTTGCGACCTTGACTTCGAGATAGCAGGTTTTTCCATGAGGACACAAAAACTACGACTTCAGTTTTCAGTGTATAACGAGTGAGCGTTAAAATCTATACGCCCTAAGTGCGGCTCTCTAGACCTTTAAGAATGCGGCTTACTCAAAGGTTAACATCCCGCAAAAGAATGAGTAGTAAAGGTCTGTATTTTCGAGATAAATAGCGCCTAGACAAATTGAATAAGCTCTTCTAATGAATCAAGCTGAACGTGTGGAAGTACTGAAACGGGTTCTAATTTCAACTGCATTGGACGATTACATGCAAACCATGCCGACTGATAGCCTGCATTAATGGCACCGAACACGTCTTTAATAATATTATCGCCCACATGTAAAATGTGCGACGGCGTTACCTTTATCAGTGAGGCCGCTTCATCAAACATGTTTTGAGCAGGCTTCATAGGCCGTTCCACACTGGCGTGTAAGATCGCCGTGAAGTAACGGTCTAACCCTACTTTTTGCGCGTTTACATTGCCGTTAGTAATACCAACGAGCGGTAAGTGCTGGCTAAGTTTATCGAGGGTGTGGTGCACATTACTGACTAACGCAAAATCGCTTCTTGCGTCATAAAAACAATTAAAGCAGCCGTCTACAGCAGCACGTAATGCAGTGTCTTCTGTAGGGACTATTGATAACTGGTTTGCTGGCGTGCCAGATAGTGCAGCGCTTAATACAACGCGACGAAGCTGCCCCATATCAGAAGCCAACCGCGCGTCTTTGGCGATAGCCGCACGTTTAAGCTGTAGCCAATCAAGTGATGTTAGCTTAGCTGCCTGTTGGTGATGTTCAGCAATATGCGCTTGAAGGGCTTGCTCTGCGCGTCGAATAATAGGTTCATTATTGTAAAGGGTGTCATCGAGGTCGAAGGTCATAGCCTCGACACTATTGATAGGCCTGAAAAACTGCATTGGGAAACCTTCTAGTAGCGTTATTTCTTATGTGCGCGAGGGTGAGCCGCGTCATAAACCTTAGCGAGATGCTGAAAATCCAGATGGGTATAAACTTGTGTCGTTGACAAGTTAGCATGACCTAATAGCTCTTGCACCGCACGCAAATCTCCGCTGGATTCTAATACGTGGGTAGCAAAGGAATGGCGCAGTTTGTGAGGGCTTACTTTTTGTGACAGAGACTGTTCGCTTGCCATTTTATCGAGGCGATTAGCGACTTGTCGATTGGATATGCGGGTTTTGCGCTTACTCACAAAGACCGCACTTTCGTAAGGTGATGCGTAGGCAGGGCGTACCTTTAACCACGCGTTAAGCGCTTTTTGTGCGTGTCGGCCTAACGGAAGTATTCGCTGTTTACTTCCTTTACCCATGACCTTCACCGTACCGTCCTTTAGACAGTCGGCCAAATTAAGCCCAGTCAGTTCGCTCAAGCGCAGTCCACAGCCATAGAGTAGCTCAAACATAGCCACATCACGTAACTGCATACCCTCATCGTCGTCACTGCTTCGGGGGGAGGCATTAAGAAGCTGTTGCATTTCATCCACGCTTAGTTGCTTAGGCAATGGCTTCCCTTGCTTCGGAGCTTGAATACCTTCTACAGGGTTGCTGAATAGTTGCTGATGATCGATAAGATATTGGCAGAAGGTTCTAAGTGCCGATAGGCGCAATGCTATACTGCGCGGGCTGTGCCCTGACATCTTTGCATCAGCCATTACCCGCTTTATGTCGCTTGGCGTTAGTCCCGACCACTCGTAAAGCCCAAGTAACTTTGCAACTTCGGTAAGCTGGCGCTGGTAGTTTTTGATGGTGTGAAGAGATAGCCCACGTTCTACCTGTAGATGTAGCAGAAACTTATCTAGCCATTGCTGGCAAGGTTCGCTTATCAATGCGTCCGTAGACACTACACCTAATATCCCATCATTTCAGGCAAGATGATATTAAGCACTTGCTGAAGCTGTTGAAGTAACAAGGTGTCCATATCTGGGGTGAAGTGGCTGGCGTCACTGCTGCTTATGCCTAAAATACCGAGTTCACGGTTGTCACCAAGCAGCATTAGCGCTACAGACTCCGCAGGGCTTTCTCCGAAAAGAAGCTGGCGTTCGTGCTGAGATAATCGACCGAAGAAAAAGTTGGTATTTTTAAAACGTTTTTCAGTAAATAAACGTTGCTGTAGTTCGGGGATCGCGTGCGGACCTTTAAAGCTTTTAATGACCGCCGATGACAATTGTAAACGCTCTTGAAGCACATCTTCCAAAGTAAACTGAACTTCGGCAACACTTTCACAGCGCAGAAGCTGCACGTTTAAATCGGTGTAAACGCGATATATTTTTTCGTTTTGTTTAGCGATGCTCACCAGCTGATTGAGTTTAAAATTAAGCTGCCTAACTTTCTTTCGAAGCTGATCGCTTTGAATTTCTACTAGTGAAACACTGCCTTTCTGCTCGTGGGGAAGCTTAATTTTTTCAAGAAGGTCGGGGTGCTCGGCAAAGAACTCAGGGTTTTGTAACAAGAACGCGCGCACATCGGCACTCGACAATTCCGTTGTGTCGTTAAATGGCTCAATCAATTGCGTAGCGTTAGACTGCCCTGATAATTCGCTCATAGATTTATATGTCCGTCGTACACGTGCTCAGCAGGCCCTGTCATTTTTAACACGTTATCTGGGCCAGGCCAGCGTATACGTAAACTGCCTCCGGGTAAGTCTACCCGCACGTCTTTTCCTAATTTACCCTGAATCTGGCCAATTGCAACCGCTGCACAAGCGCCGCTACCACAGGCCAAGGTCTCACCTGAACCTCGTTCAAATACGCGAAGTTTAATATGTGACTCATTGATTATTTGCATAAAGCCAACGTTTACGCCTTCAGGGAAGCGTTCGTGCTTTTCAACAAGCGGACCAATCTCGGCCACATTAGCAGTATCAACGTCGTCGACTTCCATCACGCAATGTGGGTTACCCATCGATGCCGATCCAATGAATAGCGTGCTTTCGCCGACTCGCAATATGTAGGTGTTTTCTTGCTTATTGGCTTTAAGTGGAATATTCGCAGGTTCGAATTCAGGTTTACCCATGTTCACAGTAACCTGACCATCTTTCTCAAGATACAGCACCATTTTTCCAGCTTTGGTGCTTACGACAATTTTGTTGCGATTAATGAGACCTTTTTGCTTAACAAAACGTGCGAAGCAGCGTGCGCCATTGCCACACTGTTCTACTTCCGAACCATCCGCGTTGAAGATACGATAGTGGAAGTCTTGTTCAGGATCGTAAGGCGGTTCCACCATCAACAGCTGGTCGAAGCCAATGCCGAAGTTTCGGTTAGCCAGTTGCTGAATTTTTTCTTTAGAGAAAAAGACGTTCTGAGTAACGTTATCAATAACCATGAAATCGTTACCCAAACCGTGCATTTTAGAAAATTGAACCTGCATTAAACGCGCATCTATCTTGTTAGTTTGTCTCTAGTTTACGGAAGTTTGTACTCACCTTGCCAGAGATCTTTTTGTTTTTCTCTTTCGCGAACCACAATTGCTTTGTCACCGTCTACCATAATCTCGGCTGGACGACAGCGGCTGTTGTAGTTTGACGCCATAACAAAACCATAGGCACCGGCGCTGCGAACTGCAAGTAAGTCTGTTGGTTCAATGGCTAATTCACGATCTTTTCCTATAAAGTCACCAGTTTCACACACTGGGCCTACTACATCGTAAATACGTGGTGTTGCCGTAGTTTCTTCTTTTACAGGAATAATTTTTTGCCATGCTGAGTAAAGTGCAGGGCGTAACAAATCGTTCATTGCAGCGTCGACAATGGCGAAGCTTTTTTCTTCACCTTCTTTGATGAATTCAACTTCGGTAACTAAAATACCGGCGTTTGCTGCAATAGCGCGGCCTGGCTCAAGAATAAGCTTTAGATTCTCACGGCCTACCATTTTTTCAGCCATGGCTTGTGTATAGGCTTTAGGATGAGGTGGTTGCTCGTTGTTATAAGTAACGCCAAGACCACCGCCCACATCTAAATGTTCAATGATAATGTTACGTTCAGCTAATTCATCAATAAGCAAAAGTAGGCGCTCCAAGGCGTCTACGAATGGGCCGATTTCTGTGAGCTGTGAGCCGATATGGCAGTCCATACCAACAACATTTAAATGAGGTAGCGATGCGGCCAATTCATAGGTAGCAAGCGCTCGCTCACGGGCAATACCGAATTTATTTGCCTTCAAGCCTGTAGAAATATAAGGGTGAGTTTTGGCATCCACATCCGGGTTTATGCGCAGTGAAATAGGGGCTTTCGTGCCCATTTCGCCTGCAACCTGGTTAATTCGATGAAGCTCTGGCTCTGATTCTACATTGAAACACATGATGCCTTGTTCTAGCGCATAGCGAATTTCATCATGCTTTTTACCAACGCCTGAAAATACTACCTTACTTGCATCGCCACCGGCCTCGATTACGCGAGCGAGTTCACCTGCTGAAACGATATCAAAGCCTGAACCTAATTTGGCTAGAACGCTTAATACACCGATGTTCGAATTCGCTTTTACCGCGTAACACACAAGGTGAGGATGCTCACCAATGGCATCATTAAATGCGTGCCAGTGACGCTCTAACGTTGCACGTGAATAGATGTAAACCGGCGTTCCATGCTGGGCTGCAATATCAGAAACAGCCACTTGTTCAGCATGAAGCTGACCTTGGCTGTAGGCGAAATAATCCACTAGTTCAGCTCTCCAGAAGTAGTTACGGGTGAAGTGTTATTGGTGTCAGAGTCGGCGCCGGTTTCTGCATTTTCAGAAGACGCTGGTTCAGCAGACGTGTTTTGTGCAGGCGCCTCAGGAATGTAGAGCGCCCCTTTGTAACCACAGCCACATAATGCTGTGAGTGTTAGCAAGAAAACAACTGACTTTTTAAGCACGAAAAATCCCGCGAAGAATACGACAAATGCCGCTATCATCGCATTGCGGCGTTAAATTGCAAGAGCCAATAATCGTTCTTGTGTTTTATCGCCATATCGAACGTTTTTCCAAAGCGCATCGCACAGGCTTTGCGTATCAGAAAAGTCTTTGTTTTTAAGCCAATCGATAAGAATGTTGGGGTTGTCTGGAAAGGCAATTGCTTCGTTGTCAGGAGCTTCTAGCCACTCTTCAACAATGTCGGTATCAAGTTGAAACAGGGTGTGGCATAAATCCAATTTATTTAATGTAAGCACATTCGATAGTTGCTCAAACTGGCCGTGTAAAGGTTTTATAAGCAGCTTCTTGCCCAGTTGAAGTGCCTCACTCGATAGCTCAAACCCCCCATTGGCGATTACGCCACTGGCGTGCTGTAGGGCTTTTTGAAAGTGCTTCTTAGATGTAGGGTGCCAATGAATATGTCCCACTTCTTTCGCTTCATCGATGTTCGGGTGAAAGCATTCGAAAACCTGATCGCTTAGCGGTTCCAACATTTGTTGAACATCTTCAATATCTTCAAAAGGTAAGTAAACCAGAACGTGACCATTTCCCGAAGACACAATCGGCTTTTCTGCAACGAATGGCGGAATAATCGGTTGATTGAAGTGATACCAGTGCACACCTAGTTGAATCTCTGTTGGCGCAAACACTTTCATTAGCAAGGAATCGAAAATCGTGTTGCCACTTTTAGGGACGTCGTAGGCAAATGCAGCCTGATGGCTAATCGAAATAGAAGGTAGACCTTGCTGTTTAGCTGCCCACGCCGTAACGGGCTCAAAGTCATTGACCAGCAAATCGTAGTTGCTGGTATCAAAGGCTTTCACGTCTTTAATAAACTGGCTTACATTTGCATCTTTAACGGTCGCCCATTTATCAACCCGGCCTCCTTTGGTGATAAAGCTCAGGCCAGTAAAGGTTCGGTATTCTCCGAATATTTCCATGTCGAAATACTTCTCAGGGGGACGACCAGTAAACACAAAGTCAACGTTAATGTCATCGCGCTGTGCCAGAGCTGCAGCCATTATTCGCGCACGGGCGATGTGTCCGTTACCGGTGCCTTGCACACCATACAATAATCTCATGCTACCCCAGAATAGAAATGCTCAACGTTGCTATTGTAACGCCTAGAAGCGTCCCTGCGATCACGTCTGACGGGTAATGAACACCCAGTAACACACGTGAAAGACCAATTAACGCGGCCCAGCTGTAAGCCAATACAGCAAACGACGGATAATAATGAGCCACTATGCTCGCCATCAATGTGGCTGCTGCCGTGTGACCTGAAGGAAGAGAGAATTTATCAGAAGGCGTGACATGTGCTGTTAAATTCATTAGAAAATCGCAAGGGCGAGGGCGCTTGAACATTTTCTTAAGCAGCACATAAATGGGTAATTCCAGCGCATAAGCCATCAGCGCTGTGTAGAGGAAAACCTCACCGTGTTCAGGCTCAAATGCCCAAAGCAGCGCACCGATAACAAGGTACAGGTAACCATCGCCGGTTTTCGACAGCCAAATAATACTTCTGCAGTCTCTTTTTTGCGTCAGTTTGTACAGGCGATAAAACAAGTCAGTATCGTATTTGGTCAAGGATTTAATCAACATCGCCTTGTCCCCTATCGGTTAATTACTGCACAGGCTAAAGTTCATCTGTGACCAGTGGGTGACGAAAAAAAGAAACTTTTTTGACAGCGAGCTTCGCTTTTACTTTTTCTTTTGTCCTGGCGAACAGATATTAGGAATGGCTATAAAAGACAAAAAGCTAAGCAAAATATGTGCTCATTTTGGGAAGGGGAGAGCAAGTATTGATGAGTTTTAAAAAAAGTAGAAAATTCGACGAAAGGCGTGAAATCAAACGTTTGCATTGCCACATTTAATGCTATGCTAGTTTTAGAAGCGTAAGCAGCGCTTTGTTTTCACTTAATTTTAGTCTTCTCAATTTTAGTAAGGCAGAACGATGGAATACAACACATCTGAATTATGCGATTTGTTTGCTGATAGCGTAGACGTGGTAGATCCAATTTTCGCGAGCTTTGGTGGCCGGTATTCTTTCGGTGGTGAAATTACCACAATTAAATGCTTTGAAGACAGAGGCCTTATCGACCGAGTACTTGCTCAGCCCGGCGCTGGAAAAGTACTGCTTATTGACGGCGGTGGTTCTAGCCGTCGTGCACTGTTCGATGCATCCTCTGCTCAAGTTGCAATCGACAACGATTGGGAAGGGGTTGTGATATACGGCAGCGTGCGAGAAGTTGATAGCCTTGCCGAATTAGATATCGGTGTTTTGGCGGTAGCCGCCATTCCAGTAAATGCTGAGTGTGAAAGTATTGGTGAGGTAGACGTGCCCGTTAACTTTGGTGGCGTTACGTTTTTACCAGAAGATCATTTGTATGCTGATAGCACGGGCGTTATTCTCTCTCCTGAACCTCTCGATCTGGACTGAGTGCTATAAATAGCGCGTAATTTTAGGGGCGCACCTGGCGTTTATTAACCGATAAGTTCTGCAAACTCAGTTTAAGCAGGGGCTTTTGGTGCGAGCAATTTACGGGTTATATCCTTTTTGTCTTACCGTTTTTTTGGCTATGTTGGCGTTGCCCTCAAAGGCAGAGACGCTTACTGTCGGATGGCTGAATGATAACGTTAACGAACGTTACTTAATCTCTGACATTGAGCAAGAATTTGCCAAAATAGCGCCTGATATTACGCTCAATGCGGTGGGCGTACATACCGATAAGTATAAGCAGCAAGTTCTCAAATGGCTTAAAACGGGTGAAGGGCCAGACGTACTTTATTGGTATGGCGACGAGCGGCTGCTCGACCTTGTTCGCAGTGGATGGGTGAGCGACATAAGTGACGTTTGGCAAGCACAGCGACTAACAGATGCGTTTAGAGTGTCGGTGTCCTCTCAAGTTAGCCTTAATGGCCGCTTCTACGCTATTCCGGTATCCCATTATCCGTGGTCATTTTTTTATAATGCCGAGCTTTTTGATTCTCTGGGACTTGCTGCACCAAATACGTGGGACGAATTTCTTCACCTCTGTCAGGCTTTAAAAGAGAAAGGTATTACGCCCATAGCCATTGGGTATGATGCGCCGTGGGTATTAACAAGCTGGTTTGAATTCATTAGTTTACGGCTTTATGGAGAGTCCTTTCACCACGAACTGTTATCAGGCAGTGTCTCATATAAAGATGAGCGAGTCGTGCAGGTTTTTCTTCTGTGGAAAGTACTCATTGATAAGGGTTATTTCATGGATACGGGAGAGAACATGGACTGGTATGATCCCATGCCTTATCTATACCGAGGCTTGGCAGGCGTTACGTTAATTGGACATTTTCTAAGCTCTCGTATTCCTGAAAGTGCAGAGTCAAAAATTAGGATATTTTCTTTCCCAGAGCTCAGTCCCGGTCAAGAAACCATTGAGCTAGCTCCTTTGGATGTGTTTTTTGTTCGGGCTAGTTCTTCGAAGCAAAAAGCGGCGCGACAATTTTTGTCGTTCATGGCGACACACAAGGCCCAGTCGCGATTTAATCTTCACGCAGGGGGATTTTCTCCTTTGGCGGGAAGTGAGCATTTTCCGAATTACTTTAATGATATGGGCGCTAAGCAGTTAAATACGGCAGAAAGCACAAGTCCATATTTCGATAGGGTCGTGCCTCACGAATTCGCAGAACCTGCCATGACACTGTTGAGAGACTTTATGAAATCAGCAGATGTAGGTAGTACGACAGAGGCTCTTGAAGCGCTAAGGTTGGAAGTGTATCAGCTCGATTAACTATGAGATGCTAATCGAGCTCAACTTTTGACTAGTGCTCTGCTTCGTCAAACACGTTGTTCAAATACATGGCAATGCGAATTCCCGCCATCTGCAAACGCTTTTTAGCAGTAGGCAGGTGGTTGTATAAGTAGTCATAGCTCATATTGTTTGCGTCATCAGGATAAATGGTATCGCGAATAGCGGTGCTTTCTTCAATCCACACCATAGGGTCGGTGGTGGCCCAACTGCGAATATCCTTAGCCGTAATAGCTTTTGTTAACCAAGACGTCCACTCCGAATAAGACAGGTCGCGCTGATCTAGCATTTGCGAGTCCCACACGCGATGTAAGTTAGAGTCTTGCCAGAAGAAGCGCACTTTTACATCGTTACCGCCACGATCAGTTCCGTTTCCGGCATGAAGCGGCTGATGAAGGTCGCCAATAATATGTACAATGAACTGAAGGGCCAGACGCTTTTCTTCAACGGTGGCGGAGTCGTTCTTTAACGTTTCAGTAAACTGCTTTAACGCGGTAACCGCATCACCTTGCTTTGGTGCGCCAACTTCTTCGTAGGTCTTTCCTTCAGGTACAGATACATAGTGCCAAGGGCTAGCGGTTTTCTGCCAAAATTCGCTGGGGTCAGAACGCATTTCGTCAGCGTGAGTTGAGGCTTCAGCCAACGAACCGTGTGGTAATAACTCCATTAGTGCAGCTTGTGAAAGAGGGCTAAGATATTGCTCGGCAATAGCGCCAGTCACTCGGTGACCGGTTTGCCCCCATCCGAAAGCGGGTGATGAAATACACAATGTAAATAGCGTGCTCAGCGCAACTGCGCAAATCCTGTTTGCAAACGCGAACATGGTTAATCCTCAGAATGTTTGGAAGACTGGTAGCCCCATCTTGCGACAAGAGACTGCTCAATACCTAGGTGGTCTAGTATGCGCGCCACCACAAAATCTACCAAGTCATCGATAGTTTTAGGATTGTGATAAAAGCCAGGCGCTGCAGGCATAATAGTAGCACCCATTTGCGAAAGCTTGAGCATATTTTCTAGATGAATAGAAGAAAGTGGCATTTCACGAGGCACCAAAATAAGTTGTCCACGCTCTTTTAGAACGACATCAGCTGCGCGCTCAATAAGGTTGTCGCTAGCGCCAATACTAATGGCCGAAAGCGTACCTGTAGAACACGGGCAAACCACCATTTTTGCGGGGGCCGCTGAGCCTGAAGCTACTGGTGAAAACCACTCTTCTTTGCCGAAAACCTTGATTTGGTCTGGCTTTGCATTGCAATGCTCGGTAAAAAACGCAGCTGCATCTTCGGGACGCCCGGGGATTTTCACATTCTCTTCAGTGGCAAATACTACTTTTGCTGCTGAAGAGATAAGTACATACACTTGGTAATCGGCGTTAACTAGCGATTTCAATAGTGTAAGCGCATAAGGCGCGCCAGATGCGCCTGTGATAGCAAGCGTGACTTGCTTGTCATGTTTCATTATATAGCCTCTGTAGATGACAAGCGTAATGCGCTTGTCTATCGGGTAACACTTGGTTTTATTCTGTCTATTTACAATTTGGACTTCATTTTTAGGGCGTCGAGTATTCGGCCATGAATGCCTTCAAAACCGCCGTTACTCATTACAAGAATATGATCGCCCGGTTGTGCTACGTTGCAAACGCCTTGAACGATCTTCTCTACATCTCTGAAGCAGTGCGTAGGCGCGTTGCTGTGCGCTACCGAATCGACTAACGACCAGTCCATGCCTTCAGGTTCATAAAGGTAAACCTCATCGGCTTTCTGCCATGAGTTTGCCAGCGTATCTTTGTGCACGCCCATTTTCATCGTGTTAGAGCGCGGCTCTAGCACAGCCAGAATACGGGCATTACCCACTTTCTTGCGCAATCCATCAAGTGTAGTCGCAATTGCAGTAGGGTGGTGTGCAAAGTCGTCATAAAGGGTGATGTTGTTTACTTCACCCTTTACTTCCATGCGACGCTTAACATTCTTAAAAAATGATAGGGCGTCTATGGCATCAGGTAAGGTAACACCTGCATGGTGGGCAGCAGCTATGGCCATTAAAGCATTGTCCACATTGTGTTGACCAACCAAAGCCCAGGTTACCGTTCCAGCTATAACGCCGTTATGTAATACATTGAATTCACTGCCGTCTTTCTTTAACAGTTCCGCATGCCACTCTTTGCCCAACGATTGGCGAGAAGACCAGCAACCTTTCTTGAGCATATCCTCAATTGCGGGCGTATTGTTAGGTGTAAGAATAAGCCCGTTTTCTGGCACCATGCGAACCAAATGGTGGAACTGGGTTTGAATAGCCCCAAGGTCAGCAAAAATATCTGCATGGTCAAACTCAAGGTTGTTAATTACCAAGGTTTTTGGACGATAGTGTACGAACTTAGAACGCTTATCGAAAAATGCGCTGTCGTATTCGTCAGCTTCAATGACAAAAAAGGGGCTTTCACCCACGCGAGCCGATACGCCAAAATTCTCTGGTACGCCGCCAATCAAATAACCGGGATTAAGACCAGCGTGTTCTAAAATCCACGCGACCATACTGCTAGTAGTCGTTTTACCGTGGGTACCTGATAACCCAATGACCCAACGATCTTTTAGTAAGTTATCAAGCAGCCATTGTGGGCCGCTAGTGTAAGGCAGGTTTCGGTTTAACACGTATTCAACGGCGGGGTTACCGCGCGACATCGCGTTACCAATTACTACCATATCTGGCGCTGGATCAAACTGGCTTTCGCAATAACCTTCGGTCAACTCGATGCCTAATGCTTCAAGCTGGGTGCTCATGGGCGGATAAACGTTTTTATCAGACCCTGTTACTTTGTGGCCGAGTGATTTAGCAATAGCGGCGATGCCGCCCATAAAACTTCCACAAATGCCTAAAATATGTACATGCATAGCGCATTCTCAATGAATTATCATGTTATTGGGGTACTGTATCAGAACCCCGTGGCCTATAGATAATTCAATTTAAATCATTCAATAAATGCCTTAAGCCGTTGTAATACGCTAAACACCTAAGAATCTATGATGTGCAAACTGGTATGGTGTGTGTATGACATTTTACGGGCGTGTTCCACTTACCCAAGAACACGGTTACAATCTAGCCACAGGTTTAAAACCTGTGTGTGCTTCAGACAAACGCCGGTAAGGAAAGCTGAGCGACTGGTAGCACAACACCCTACACACGAAAAAAAGGCTTACATTCAATGAAACGTTTAAATTCCCAATTGCAACAAGACGGTGCACCGCTTGAGTTAATTTTACTCATTCGTACACTGCTAGCGGGCTGTAAAGAAATTTCTTTCCGCGTGAGTCAAGGCGCACTTGCTGGCGTGCTCGGTTCAACCCTTTCAGAAAACGTACAGGGCGAAACACAGAAAAAGCTCGACGTTATCTCTAACCACATTTTAAAAGACACGCTAAGGGAATCTGGCTACGTAAAAGCCATTTCTTCTGAAGAAGAAGATGACGTTGTGCCGTGTAATCCAGACGGTAATTACTTAGTAAGCTTCGACCCGCTAGATGGGTCGTCAAACACTGAAATTAACAGCCTAATTGGTACTATTTTCTCTATTACCCATGCGCCACAGTGGATGAAACCAGATGATCCGTCTGCTTTCTTACAGCCTGGTACGCAGATGGTAGCTGCAGGCTATGTGCTGTATGGCCCGTCTACTATGCTGGCGTTGACGACGGGTCGCGGCACGCACATTTATACGCTTGATAAAACCCACGGTGGTTTCCTGCTTACTCACCCTAATATTCAAGTACCTGAGCAAACGTCAGAGTTTTCGATTAATGCGTCGAACCAGCGTCATTGGGAACCTGCAATGCAGGCATACATTGCCGACCTTCTAGCAGGTAAAGATGGCCCTAGAGGCAAAAACTTTAATATGCGCTGGGTAGCGGCAATGGTGGGTGATATTCATCGTTTGCTTTGTCGCGGTGGCATCTTTATGTATCCATTCGATAACAGGGACCCGTCTAAGCCAGGTAAATTACGCTTGCTTTACGAAGCTAACCCGATGGCATTCTTAATGGAGCAAGCAGGTGGAAAAGCAGAAACAGGCACTGGCCGAATTCTGGAAGTTATGCCTGAAGAAATTCATCAACGTGTACCGTGCATTATCGGCTCTAAAGAAGAAGTTGAGATGTGCTTGAGCTACAACGACAAAGCGAAATAGCGAAAAAGCAGCAAAATTTAACGAAAAATAAAGAGATTAGTACGACATGGGTCGTAAAGCGTTTTTATTTTGCTGCTGTCACCGTATACTTAACCCAAAATTTCTTATACATCATTGAAAGGACCAAAGAATGAGCTTGAGTGCTATTTCTGCTGGTAAAAACGTACCAGACGAAGTAAATGTGATCATCGAAATTCCAGCACACGCTGACCCGGTGAAGTACGAAGTAGACAAAGACACAGGTGCACTATTTGTTGACCGTTTCATGGCAACTTGCATGCACTACCCAACTAACTACGGTTACGTGAACAACACGTTGTCTGAAGATGGCGACCCGGTTGACGTTCTAGTAATGACTCCGTTCCCACTACTTGCAGGTTCTGTTATCAAGTGTCGTCCAGTTGGCGTACTAAACATGACTGACGAGTCTGGTAAAGACGCAAAAGTACTAGCGGTACCAGTAGACAAGCTTTCTACTATCTATCGTGACGTTAAAGAAATTGCAGACGTTCCTCCGCTTCTTCTTAAGCAAATTGAGCACTTTTTCGAGCACTATAAAGATCTTGAAGAAGGCAAATGGGTGAAGATTGACGGTTGGGCAGACGCAGCCGCTGCAAAAGAAGAAATTACCGCAAGCATCGCGCGTTTCGAAGCAGAATAATTCACGCTGCTTTAAATTGATGATACAAAGGGCTGGTGTAATACCAGCCCTTTTTGTATGTGGCTAAAAAGTGAAGATTGAAAACGACAAGCAAAAGCCGATACAAAAAAGCGAACAAAATACTCAACGATAGAGAGCAGTATGATTCACCATAAATTATCCATGACTTCATTGTTTGCCGTAATAATGATGGTTGTAACTTTCAACGCACTGGCAGATGAAACTCCTACTGAAGTATATTGGGAAGACCTAGTGCCCGAGGGCTTTAATGAGCTCGCGCCACCTTCAGTTCAACACAATGGCGAGATGAGTCAGCTTCAGCCTGACGCACCCGTTGTCGATACCTTTGATGGTAAACGGGTGAAAATCCCGGGTTTTGTTGTGCCGCTAGAAGGTACGGCAGAGCTAACCACTGAGTTCTTACTTGTTCCATATTTCGGAGCCTGTATTCACGTACCACCGCCGCCGTCTAATCAAATTGTTTACGTAAAATTTGAAGAAGGTGTGCGCATAGATAATATTTATGATGCAATTTGGGTAACCGGCGAACTGTCGACTGACGGTTGGAAAGGCGACATTGCGTCTGTAGGTTACCGTTTGAAAGGCGAAGCCGTAGAAGGGTTTTAAGCATTAAACGTTTAAAAAGGACATCAGGTGTTTACAGGATTATCAGCGTTTCCCATTACTCCATTCAAACAAGAAGTTATTGATTATAAAGCATTTAAAGGGCTTGTTGAGAATTTAGCTTCGGCGAATGTAGATTCAATTTGCGCGATAGGCTCTACTGGGCTGTATCCTTATCTAACGCGAGGGGAAAAGTACGACGTAGCCAAGCTCGCCGTCGACCACGCAAATGGCATTCCTGTTATGGCAGGCGTTGGGGCGCTGAGAACCTATGACGTGCTAAAAAACGTTGAAGCTGTGCAGCAAGCAGGTGTTAATGCTGTGCTGTTAGCACCCGTTTCCTATCAAGTGCTTAACGAAGAAGAAGTGTATGGCCTATATGAGGCAGTGAGTCACGAGGTATCTGTGCCTATCTGCGTTTACGAAAATCCTCGGGTGACTAATTTTACCTTCAGCGATGACTTATACCGCCGCATAGGCAAATTGCCGAATATCGGGGCGATTAAAATACCCGGTACTCCGTTTGCCAAAAGCTCAATGGATAATAGTTCCAGCAAGGATATCCCACCCTCTGAAGCAAGCAGTAGCGAAGGCGCTCGTCGATTAGCATCATTACGAGACATAATGCCTGCACACATTGCTATAGGCGTGAGTGGTGATAGTTTTGGCGCATCAGGAATGAGTGAAGGTTGTGACCTATGGCTCTCCGTTATAGGGGGGATATTCCCGCGAACTGTAATGCGCATAATCGACGCCGCTCAGTCTGGTAATGCTGTAGATGCACAGTCTCAGTCACAAGCGTTAAGCGGAATATGGAGCATGTTTGCGCGCAATGGCGGCGGCTTGCGTGTGGTTGCAGCCGCGGCAGAAATTTTGGGCTACTGTGAAACGCCTAGCTTACCTGCACCCTTCTTACCTATCGACAAAGAAGAGTACAGCGAGCTAGAGCACATCATCACGAAGTTATTGTTAAGCTAGCCCTGCGTATAAATCTGTTCAGCGCGGTTAAACAGAAGCCAAGACGTTAAAATGTACTTGTCATTACTTTTTGGAATTTGGCCGCGATGCGTGTGAGTAAAATAGGCTGGCGCAATTACCATTCTGCCTGCTTTAGGCTTAACCGCACGGTTTTGATAATAAAATTCTGTTTCGCCGCCTTCGTCCACATCGTTTAAGTAGTACATAAACAGCAGTACGCGATGTAGCGCATCGTTATGTTGAAGCTGTGGGTAGACTTCTGAATGCCAGTACGGGTAGCCACCCTTGCCCGCGGTGTAGCGCTGTGCATTAACATCGCCAACGCGGAACAGGTAATTCACCAAATTTGCCAAATTGGGTTTGCCTACTTCGTCAAAATTCTCTCCGGTTACTTTTACCGGCTCACCGGTTTTAGG
Source organism: Alteromonas sp. CNT1-28 (assembly GCF_022348345.1). NCBI lineage: Bacteria > Pseudomonadati > Pseudomonadota > Gammaproteobacteria > Alteromonadales > Alteromonadaceae > Alteromonas > Alteromonas sp. CNT1-28. The sequence continues at coordinate 113,180 of NZ_JAKREZ010000005.1, forward strand.
GTGGCGTACGGTTAAGCCAATGGGCCCAACAAGCGCAAAATAGTACTTTTCAATGTAGGAGACCAGCTGCTGTCCAGTGTGCTGCATCACTTGCTGAAATAAGTCTTTAAATTCCGGGTTGCGGCTTATCGACACATCCATGCTGCGCTTTTTGTCTAAGTCGACGCCGCCGCCAGTTCGGCCTTGAGACAAATTAGGGCTGCTTTCAAAGCGTTCCATGAGTTGCTTGCACAGCTCTGGTGGTAACACATCATCAATAACTTCAATTAAATCGCTCATGGAGACCTCGTACTGCGCTTTGTTACTTAGTGGGTAGTTCTTTAAAGTGTGACTGTAGTTCTGACTTCACATCCTCTGGAATAGGCGCAGAACGCTGTGTTTTATAGTCAAAATGTACCATGGTGGTAATGCCTGTTGAGCACAGCTTATCGTCTTGCCATAACTCTTGAAACACGTCGAATGCACTATTGCCTAGCCGGCTAATGTAGGTTTTAACCGTCACAGGTTTGCCATAAAAAATTTGAGCTAAAAAATCGACTTTGTAGCTGGCTAAAATTAGCGGCCAATTTTGTAAGTCTAGCTCAGGGGTAAACATTCTGAAAATAGGCTCTCTAGCGGCTTCAAACCAAGCAACTAATGCCGTGTTACTAACATGTTGCAAAGCATCGGTTTCGCAAAAACGTACGTCAAAAGAAGTGATAAGTGGTGCTGTATTACTCATAAATTATTGTAGGCTTTGTTATAAGTTTGATTTCCACTTTAGCATTATAGGCGGGAGTTTTCAGTAGCCCTTATAAAAGCGATTGTGTTTAGGGTAAATCGTTGTGTTTTGATTAGCTTACAGGGGGTGTGCCGTTAGGTTCTTTTGCATTACAATCCGCTTCTAACTTTTTGAGCGAACATACTATGACTGCGATTGGGATTGACTACGGTACATCAAATTCTGAGGTTGTGTATTTTGATGGAACGGCCCATCAGCACATCAAACTCGACCCGTTAGATAAGAAGGGCAATAAAATCCGTTCTTCGGTGTTCATCTATTTTGAAGATGAATTGCCGCCGCCTCCTGATGCCATGGTTGAAGCGAAAGTGGCGCAGTTACAGCGCGTTATCAGTGAGCAAATAGATAAGGCGAAGGACGGCTATTATTCGGCAAAAGATCCAAAAGAACAGGCGATGTATAGCGACCGTATCGACTCGCTGCGCGGTGATTTGCACAACAAGCCTGCATTACAGCGTAAAGCTATTGCGCAATTGATGCATGCCATGTCGCTAGACGAAATCCCTTTGCTGCGCTTAGTAGAGCACGGCAAGTTTGCGTTTGGTGAAGAAGGGTTTAGGCGCTTTCTTAAAATGCCGGACAAAGGCCGTCTAATTTATTCACCTAAGAACTTTCTAGGCGCCTCGCTAGACGGTGACCAAAAACAAGCATTCATCGGTATCATTGCTAAGCAGTTAGCGTACTTTAAACAGTGTGCAGAGCAGCAGCTAGGCAAGGCTGTTAATAATGCGGTTATTGGCCGTCCAGTTAAGTTTCACGGCACCCGCGGTGAAGAAGGGAACGCCCAGGCCATTCAAATAATGACTGAAGCGGCGACGAAAGCTGGGTTTTCAGGGGTTAATTTCCTAGATGAACCCATAGCAGCGGCGTATAAAATTGAGCAAACCCTACCAAGGGATACCACTACGCTGATTGTCGATATTGGTGGGGGTACCACGGATATTTGCTGTATTAAGCTTTCTCCCGCGCGTTCCAATCAGCTTGATCGCAAAGAGGATGTTCTGTCGGTAACAGGCAGACGTTTAGGCGGCATGGATTGCGACAAAAGCTTGGTGCTAAAGGCTATTGCCCCAGAAATGGGAATGGGCCTTAAGATGATTAACGGGCTTCCTGTTCCTCCTACGTACTTCTCTGATATGTGCGCGGTTGATAACATTCCTGCACTCACCCGCTTTTTCTCTGACGATTACGGGTTAGATATTGCTCAAACCATGTCTGTGATTAAAGAGCCAGCCCAATTAGAACGCTTGCTTATTGTTCAGGAGAACAAGTTGTCTGCCCGTGTGGTGAACTCGGCTCGATTAGCCAAGGAACTACTGTCGAGTAAGCAGAACATTACCTTGCCGCTGCACTATATCGAAGATGATTTTGACGTGGAGATTTCGCAAGACTCGCTCAAAAAGGCATTAAAACCTTGGCTTGATAAAGTGAAAGCGCTAGTGGTGGAATGCTTGGAAAACAGCAGTGAAAAGCCAGAAGTGGTGATGATCACAGGTGGTATGAGTTTATCGCCAATCGTGGTTGATGCGCTATATGAAAACCTACTTACCGGTTTACCTCGATTAGAGAATGACGCTTTCAATTCGGTGTGCGAAGGATTAGCTATTCAAGCGGCGAAGCACGCGTAATATCTTTTATAAATAAACACTAAGCCTTAGCGTAGTAGCGTTTACTGCGCTAAGGCTTTTTTGATCAGTGCTTAAGGATATTGTGTTCTTTTAGATAAATCGCGATGGCCTCAGGCGACTCGAAGGCTTTTAACAGCATTTCTTGTGCGCGTGCTTTCACATCATTGTCTTCTGATGATGACAGTAGGTGATACCATGTTTTCACTAAGGCTAATGGCGGCGTTTGGTTCATTAGTTGTCGCTCCAGCAATTCTTACTGCAAAAATACACAAAAATCATCGTAACGTATGATTTGCCAAAACAAACTCTGACCAGCATGGAAAAACGTGTAAATAAACGTCATTGCGCACTTCTTACAAGCTGCTGTGTAAATTACACAGCAGCAAAATAGAAAACGAGTGCGCTTTACGCTAACGGATTTACCTCGTTACCGGCTCAAGCTTGTGTGAGCATGGGTTTCAGGAATCGACCTGTATGTGAAACTTCTTGTTGTGCCACATGCTCAGGTGTTCCCTCTGCAATAATCTGGCCACCTCCGGATCCACCTTCGGGTCCAAGGTCAACAATCCAGTCTGCGGTTTTAATCACATCTAGGTTATGCTCAATAACCACAACGGTATTACCGTGATCGCGCAGTCTGTGAAGGACGGCTAATAACTGTTTAATATCGTGGAAATGCAACCCGGTGGTTGGCTCATCCAAGATATAGAGTGTTTGCCCAGTGTCTCTTTTTGACAACTCTTTCGCCAATTTCACGCGCTGCGCTTCACCACCTGATAATGTAGTGGCGGCTTGACCTAGTCGAATATAAGACAAGCCTACGTCCATAAGGGTCTGCAATTTACGTGAAATAGCCGGAATAGCATCGAAGAACTGACGGGCATCTTCCACCGTCATTTCCAACACTTCGTGAATGTTCTTATCTTTGTACTTTATCTCAAGGGTTTCACGGTTATAGCGTTTGCCCTGACACACGTCACAAGGCACATATACGTCTGGCAAAAAGTGCATTTCCACTTTAATTACGCCGTCACCCTGACACGCCTCACATCGACCGCCTTTTACGTTAAAGCTAAAGCGGCCAGGCTTGTAACCCCGTGAACGCGACTCTTGTGTGCCGGCGAACATTTCACGAATTGGAGTGAAAATGCCAGCGTAAGTCGCTGGGTTAGAGCGCGGTGTTCTGCCGATAGGGCTTTGATCGATATCGACCACTTTGTCGAGCTGGTCTAATCCTGTCATCGACTTGTGTGGTGCCGGTTCAGACGTGGTCGCCTTGTTCAGCTCGCGTTGCGCAATTTTGTAGAAGGTGTCATTAATCAGGGTTGATTTACCCGAGCCCGATACACCCGTCACACAGGTCATTACACCGGTAGGTATACGTAAATCAACAGACTTCAAGTTGTTGCCGGTAGCGCCTAAAAGCTCTAGCCACTTGTCGTCTTTAACCGGTGTGCGTGTTGCAGGAATATCAATCTTCTCTCTACCAGATAAGTATTTTCCAGTAAGTGAGTGTTCACTGTTTTTAATGTCTTCCAGTGAGCCTTCGGCAATAATCTCACCGCCATGCACACCTGCACCTGGGCCAATATCTACAATGTAATCGGCTTCGCGAATGGCATCCTCGTCGTGCTCTACAACTAGAACAGTGTTACCCAGGTCACGCAAATGCGTAAGCGTACCAAGTAAGCGCTCATTATCCCGTTGGTGAAGTCCGATAGAGGGTTCATCCAGCACGTACATAACGCCCACTAAGCCTGCGCCAATTTGACTTGCCAGTCGAATACGCTGAGCTTCACCCCCTGACAGGGTATCGGCGCTGCGCGACATAGAAAGATAGTTAAGACCTACGTTTACCAAAAAGCGCAAGCGGTCCATGATTTCTTTCAAAATCTTTTCAGCTATCTGAGCGCGTTGGCCTTCAAGGTTGAGTGTCTCGAAAAAGCCATACGCGTCGGCAATTGACATGTCAGCAATGGCAGGCAGGTTGGTGTCTTGTATAAATACATTACGTGCTTCAACGCGCAGACGGGTGCCGTTACAGCTACTGCAGTGCTGCTGGCTTAAATATTTTGCTAACTCTTCACGCACCGAGTTCGACTCGGTCTCGCGATAGCGGCGCTCCATATTAGGGATAATGCCTTCAAATGGATGCTTGCGCTCCATCACGTCGCCACGCTCGTTTATGTACTTAAACGACAACGACTTGCCCTTAGACCCATAAAGCACAATGTCCTGGTGCTTTTTATCGAGCTCTTCAAATGGTGCGGTAAGGCTAAATTTATAATGGTCTGCTACTGCCTGTAGCATTTGAAAATAGTAATAGCTGCGCTTGTCCCATCCGCGAATAGCGCCGCCAGACAAACTTAATTCGGTATTGCCGACTACGCGTGCTGGGTCAAAAAACTGTCTTGTACCTAGCCCGTCACAAGTTGGGCATGCACCCGCTGGGTTATTAAATGAAAACAGACGAGGTTCAAGTTCACTAATGCTGTAACCGCAGTGTGGACAGGCGAAGTTGGCAGAAAATACAATTTCTTCTGCGTCTTTATCGTCCATATCAGCCACAACCGCGTTGCCGCCAGCAAGGCTAAGCGCCGTCTCGAATGATTCAGCCAAACGCAGTGCCATATCGTCGCGCACTTTAAAGCGGTCAACCACAACTTCAATGGTGTGCTTCTTGTGCAAATCGAGAGGCGGCGGATCAGATAGGTCACACACTTCACCGTCGACTCGCGCGCGAATAAAGCCCTGAGCAGACAGGTTTTGCAGCGTCTTAACGTGCTCGCCTTTTCGCTCTTTAACAATAGGCGCTAGCAGCATTAACTTACTGCCCTCGGGCATCGCTAACACTTTATCGACCATTTGGCTGACCGTTTGTGCATCTAGCGGCACATCGTGGTCTGGACAGCGTGGCGTGCCCACTCGCGCGAACATCAAACGCAGATAGTCATATATTTCAGTGATGGTACCCACCGTTGAACGGGGGTTATGCGATGTTGATTTCTGCTCAATGGATATTGCTGGTGATAAACCCTCAATATGATCAACATCTGGTTTTTCCATCATAGATAGAAACTGACGGGCATAAGCAGACAAAGATTCAACGTAACGACGCTGACCTTCTGCATATAGCGTGTCAAAAGCAAGAGACGATTTACCCGAGCCAGAAAGGCCGGTTATCACCACCAGTTTGTCTCGTGGCAGTGTTAAATCGATGTTTTTCAAGTTGTGGGTGCGAGCACCGCGAATTTCGATTTTATCCATTGAAGCCTAAATGAGAGAAAAAGAATCAGTATGCCATAGGTGTCAAGTAAAGTGATATGACATTCAAGTTATACTGTAAGCGGAGTAAGCAGATCACCTCACGGACATAAGCTTACGATTAGTTCTCGCTTATCGACATTGCAAAATGGTGATTTTATCCCCACTTTTAAACCCCTAGTAAGAAAAAGGGTAGTGCGAGAGGGCTAAATCTACCTCGCGAGCAGAAGAAAATACCAATTGTATTATGCTACACTTCGCGACCTTATTCTTAATGCAGCAGAAACAGGTGTTCTCTGCGCGCTTTTATGTTTTTTTGATTTTATTTATTGAGGGAATCAGACGCTTTGAACGCTTTGGAATTACGCGCTGCGCTTGCACTCGCCTCCGTTTACGTATTACGCATGATGGGGCTGTTCATGGTTATGCCCGTGTTGGCTGTAGCCGCAATGGACTACCCAGATTACTCGCCGCTGTTGGTAGGGCTTGCCGTGGGTGGATATGGCCTAACCCAAGCTGCGCTGCAAATTCCTATGGGTATGATGTCTGACAAGTGGGGGCGTAAACCCGTTATTTTGCTAGGGCTTGCTGTATTTGCATTAGGAAGCTTTGTAGCAGCAAACGCCGACAGTATGGCCATGATGATTGTTGGGCGTATTCTTCAAGGCGCTGGGGCTATTGCAGGTGCGATAATGGCGCTAGCTACCGATGTAAGCCGGGAAAGTCAGCGAGCCAAAGTGTTAGCTATTATAGGCATAGCCATTGGCTTCTCATTCTATTTAGCCGTTATTTTAGGACCTCTCATTGCGAACAGCTACGGGCTTGCAGGTGTGTTTGGTATTACTGGTATTCTGGCCATTCTTTGCATGCCGCTGGTTAAATGGGTAGTGCCAAACGGTGTGCAGCTGAGCAGTGGCGATACACTCCCACAAAAAGACCAGCTAAAGCGCTTAGTCTTCTCTTCTCAGTTATGGCGTTTAAATATCAGCGTGATGATTCTACACATGATGATAACGCTGTTGTTTGTTCAACTGCCCGTAACGCTACTGAATTTTGATATGACGCTAGATAGTCACTGGACGGTTTACTTACCCGTTTTAGGCGCGTCAATTGTAGGTCTGATTATCATGATGGGGGCAGCAAGAGGCCGTACGCCTAAATCGCTCCTTGTAACCGGCGTTGTATTCATGGGCGGCGCGTTTTTGGCGCTGAGTTTAGAGGACCATAGCTGGTGGTGGGTTACCGCTGCCGTGGTGCTTTTCTTTACTGGCTTTAATTATTTGGAAGCGAATTTCCCCGCATTGGTGTCGAGCATTGCGCCTGCGGGACAAAAAGGAACTGCCATGGGTCTCTACGCTAGCTTTCAATTTTTCGGTGCGTTTTTGGGCGGTGTAATTTCAGGTTTCGTCACCGATATTTGGTCGCAAGAGTTAGCTTATGGCATTGGTGCTGCTAGCACCCTGCTTTGGCTTTTTATCATTCTTGGTGTTAAAGAAGTGAGCCGGGTTAAGCGTGTGATGATGAATGGAGATTTTGATAGTTCAAATGTTTCCAGCATTGAAGCCGAGCTGCTGTTAGTGCCTGGTGTGTTGGAAGTGACATTAAACAGTCAAAATAACGCGGTATACCTGAAAGTTGATCGCGATTTTGATGCGGTAAAAGCGCGAGACGTGTTGTCTGCATAGTGGCTCATCGCATTGCAACCATGAAAGGTTAGCATCACACTATTTTTGAAAAGGAAGCGAACACCATGATTGACCTAAGCAGCTACAAAGCCATTATTTTTGATATGGATGGCACCTTGGTCGATTCAATGGGCGCGCATATTGATGCGTGGCAGCTTACGTGCGATGCGTTTGGTTATCCCTTCGACCGAGACTACCAATACAGTTTAGGTGGTGTTCCTACCTTTGAAACCGTACATCTTATGAATGCAAAGTATGGCAAAAGCCATGATCCAGCAGAGGTTGCTTTATATAAAAAACAGGCGTTTGAAGGGCTAGACCATGTGCCAAGGCTTATCCAAGATACCCTGGACGTGTTTAACCATTATAAGGGAAGCATGCCCATTGCAGTGGGGACAGGTTCAGATAGGCAGCACGCGCAAATGGTGTTAAATGAACACGGCCTGCTAGCCCAATTATCTGCGCTGGTTACAGCCGATGACGTCACTCAAGGTAAACCTCACCCTGAAACCTTTGTGCGTGCGGCAGAATTAATGGGTGTAGCACCACAGCATTGTGTGGTGTTTGAAGATACCGACATGGGACGAAAAGCGGCGGTTGACGGTGGCATGGCGTGCTTTATGGTCGACAATACGCGGCTTATCTACTGAATCTTACCCAGATTGAAAGTTCGAGCTTAGGGCTTACGCTCACTCAATCGCGTTCACTTTATAGTTTCTTAGGCTTATACCGCCTCTAGTTCGCTTAGCGCATTTCCGCAGTTGTGTAACAGTGAAGACTTTATACGTTTGGTGGCATCATCAATGGCGGTTTTCATTGCATCGATAGCAATCTGATTGCTCTCTTTTTCACTGACACTGGCGTTCACATTCATGCTTTGCCCTCTGAAGGTGGTGGCGGGTGAATACTCATCGGCATAGTCAGGTTTGTACTTAACATTAAGCACCACGGTGGCAACCATATTACTTCCTAAGGTTTTTATAAACGCGCGGTTTAGTACTACTTTCACGCTGTTGGCTGCTTCAATATCTGGGCTGACATTCATCGCTTCTAAGCTTTGCTGTAACAGTGAATAGAGCGTGTCTTCTGTTACATTACTGCTTCCAACGAGCAAGTCTTTACTCGACCGTATGTCGATTAGTTCTGCCAAGTTAATTGGACAAGCTTTCGCTTTAGACATGGTTAGCTGATAGTCTTTTCTCTGCGACGCAGGAATTAATGATGAGTCAAGCTCGGGTGGCGTAGACTCGCAGGCAATAAGTAAGGGTAGGGCACAACAGGCAACAATAAGTCGAGCTGGTGATGTAGCGTAAGACATGGAAAATGTTCTACTTTTCATTAAATTATTTTTGTTTTATGCAGATAAATTATGCAAGTAATATTGTCTTTAGTATAAGAAAGTTTGTATCGCTAAGAAACAGAACAACTGTTGCAAACTGTTACAGCTTGTTTAGCATAGGTGTGGGACTGTTGATTTTGCTGAGCGAGTTTTTGATCAGCGACACAACCATTACACCTATGTAACCTGAATAAAAATTTCGCCATAACCATTCAACACGGACAGTTCTTTAATGATGAGCTTAAAAAACGCGGTAATTAGTGTAGTTGCAAGTGTGTCACTTATTGGGTGCGCAATTAACGTGTCTCCTTCGGCCTTCTTTTATCAAGACACTCAGCAAAAGCCCCTTGATACTACGAAGCTACACGCGGCAATTCAAAAAGACAAAACCTCAGCGGGCATAACCCGTGTTGAAGTTAAAAATGAAGCTGGGTTAACTTTGAGAGGCGTTGCTGTTTCTTACCCTGACCCTATTGTTAACATTGTTTTCTTTGCAGACAATCGTATGCCTGTAAGCGAAAACAACAGCGTTATTCATAGACTGGGTAAGTTGCCCGCTAATATATTGTGGCTCGATTATCAGGGAGTTGGAGCCAGTGATAAAGCGAAGGACTTAAGTATTAACGCTATTAAACAAGATGCGTTAACCCAGTTTGACTATGTAGCAAGTGCGTTTGACGCCTCAATTCCCACTATCGTTCACGGCCGAGGTATAGGCAGCTATTTCGCAAGCTATGTTGCTGCAAATAGAAAGATAGACGCTTTAGTATTAGACGGCGCTTTCAATAACATCTCTGATTTAATTGCCAACATGGTGCCAGGCTTCTCTAATTCATTCACAAACATGAAGCTTCACGATGAAGTTCATAGTATGCAAATAGCCCCAATCTTGCGTCACTATGAAGGACCGCTATGGCTAGTGGTGGGTGAGGAAGACAAAATAACGCCTTACCCGATAAGTCAGCAGCTATTAGAAGATGCATCAAGTAGCGAAAAGTATATTTCGGTCATTCCTGGTGCGACGCACAACGCAACGCTAAAAAGTGACTATGCCATACAAGAGTACAAACAGTTTTTAGCAAGATTCACTAAGTAATAGAAACCTTACTCGTTGTGGATAAGTAGTGGAAAACCTTGTTGGTAAGTCTGTTAATAGCCATATAGAACAACAGATCACGATCTTTTCATTACTTTCTGGTCGGATCACGAAACGTCAGTTAAATCAAGCGCTGTAGAGCAACTGTGCTCGATCTTAATCTTTTTTGATCGTAAAGCTGTGCAGGATCAGGCAATTTTGCTCTTTGGGGATAAAAGTTCGAGGCAAAACGATCAAGCGGGTATTTTTGTCAATAGTTTCGTGTCATGAAATTTTTAGAACACAGTTGCTCAACTATACATCGAATTACGATTAATCATCCATCAAACTGGCTTGTAAGTGATTAAATAAAATACCCGCCATAGGCGGGTATTTTTTTGGTCTATTAATTTCTGAAGGGAAAACGAACAGCTAAACCCTAACCATTGAATCTCGTTTTACTACTGTAGGAGTATATTTAAAGGTAAGCCCATCTTCTGGTTTGCTTCCCGATGCATACTTCAATGCAAGTTCCGCCGCTTTTGCTGCCATCATTTCTACCGGATAACGCAGAGTCGTTAATTTAGGACGACAGTACTTTGCTAACAGCACATCATCGTACCCCATCACAGAAACTTGTTCTGGAACTGAAATACCATGATCCTGCAGCATGGTCATAGCACCAGATGCCATAGCATCGTTATAAGCCAAAACAGCAGTGAATTTTGCACCAGTAGCAAGCAAGTTTTGCATTGCCAGTTCACCACCTTCCTGATCGGGCGTAGCATACTCAATCATGCTTTCAGGCAAGCTTAAATTCGCATTGTTAACTGCGTTTCTAATCCCTTCGAGGCGATGATTAGGATCGTCTATGCGATACTGACTGCTTATCACCGCGACATGTTCATGGCCTTGGTTGATGGCATATTCCGCCATAAGGCGACCACCGGTTACGTTATCAAGCCATACACAACGATTTGCTATCTCTGGTATATAGCGGTTAATTAATACAAAGCCTGGAACTTGGTTTGCAAAACCGATCAGGGTCTCGTCATCAAGTGCTTTGCTGTGCACTACCATGGCTTCTACTCGATGCTCTAGCAGTGTTTCAATAGCGCGAAGTTCAGTCTCTTTTTCAATAGAGCCGGCACTTAATAAAATTTGAACGTTATTTTTGCGGGTAATGGACTCCACACCGTGGGCTAACATAGCGAAAAATGGGTCGTGGAGCTCAGCAATGACAACGCCTAAAGATGCGCTACGTTTGGTTACAAGTGCCCGCGCATTAGCGTTGGGACGATAACCCATTTCTTCCATGATTTTTTTGACACGCTTGCGAGTATCATTGCCCACTTTAGGACCATTATTAATAACTCTTGATACGGTCGCTAATGAAACGCCAGCGGCTTGGGCGATATCTTTTATTGTTGCCATTTTCTTTCAAACTTCGTTTTATTGCGTGGAGTGTCGATTGACCTGATTGCCATAGCGTACATTATATTTACAAAAAAAGATAAAATTCTAATGCTTAGCTTAAGGTGTCTTTTACGGGGCTGAGATGCATTAGAGAGATGAAGAGCGTTAGATTACCTAAGTGGTTTTACCTTCTATGATTGTTAATCAAACCGCTGTAAAAAAGAATGGAAAACGTATAACCTCCTAGACATTCTGAAAGATTGCATTATTCATTAATGTATAAAAAATGTGTGGTAGGTTGGAAAGCGTCAGTTTACTAAGCACGTCTTAAGGTAAAAATTTTGTTATGAAAATAAATGTATCTGCATTTGGTGAAGTAGAAGGCGAAGTCATAAACGCCTTTACGTTAACTAACGACAACGGCATGTCAGTTACCTTGCTTAACTACGGTGGAATTATTAAAGAAATTCACTTCCCGAATGCAGAAGGTGAATCGGTAAGTTGTGTCCAAACTTTCGAGACTCTACAAGACTATATAGATGACCCGAGCTATCGCGGTGCGATCGTAGGACGTTACGCAAACCGAATTGGACATGGCTCGTTTGCGTTAAATGGAACAGAGTACACCTTAGATAAAAATGGCGGTGAACATAATCTACACGGCGGTCTAGCCGGGTTTCATAAGAAGGTTTGGGCGGCAAGCATCCAAGAGACGGCGGACAGTGTGGCTGTAACATTTACCTTAACTAGTCCCGATGGGGAAGGCGGCTTTCCCGGTACTGTTAATGTAGAGGCATGCTATTCCCTTGATCAAAACAACGAGTTATCTCTTGTGGTCACCGCAAATACAGATAAAGAAACCCCGCTTAGTTTCACGCAGCATGCTTACTTCACGTTGAGCAACGACCCTCAAGTGGGCAATACATTGCTACATATAGATGCTGACAAAGTCACGGACGCAGATAGCACCTTGCTGCCAACTGGAAAACTGGTCGAAGTTGCCAATACTCCCTTTGATTTCACGAAACCTACAGCAATAAAAGAAAGGGCAGAGCAATCTGATTCCCATCCATTATTTGATAGGGTGGGAGGCTACGACCACAACTATGTACTCCGTGATACGCCTGAGCATACCCCACAAGCAACCGTAAAGGCACTTGATACTGGTATTGCTATGTCGTTATTTACTAACTTGCCGGGTTTGCAGTTTTATACTGGCGGGTTGAAAACCGACGATCAGCTTGGTGCCTTGTGCTTAGAACCACAGCATTTCCCGGATGCACCCAATAAGCCCGAGTTTCCAAACTGTTTCGTAAAACCCGGGGAAACCTTCAAAGCAAGTATGCGATACAAGTTCAGCGCATAGAAATCGTTATGTAGTGACAAAAGAAAATTATTTGTTATCAATTTAACAATTAATTTTCTTTGTTACGCAATTGATAAACGTAGAAGCTTGCTATATCATTATCAGGGTAAACGTTTAACCCTATTTGATGTTGCGCATTAGAGCGTAGCAGGCTAATTCAGAGAGAGTGATTATGGGAACCCCTTTCGACCCTACCAACGATCCACATCGCCGTTACAACCCTTTGTTGGGTGAGTGGGTGTTAGTGTCGCCTCACAGAGCGAAGCGCCCTTGGCAGGGAGCCTCAGAAGAGCCAAACAACGAACAAAAGCCATCTTACGACTCTACGTGTTATTTATGTCCAACAAACACCCGCGTGAATGGTGAAGTTAACCCTGATTACAAAGGTACGTTTGTTTTTCAAAACGATTTTGCTGCCCTTAAGCAAGATACAGAACAAGCCAGTGAGAAAAAGGGGCTGTTTCAGTTCGAAACTGAGCAAGGCTGCAGTCGTGTTATTTGTTTTTCCCCTGATCACAGCAAAACGTTACCTGAGCTTTCCGATGAAGAACGCGTAGACGTAGTCAACACGTGGAAAGCACAAACCGCTGAACTTGGTGAAACCTATCGCTGGGTACAAGTTTTTGAAAACAAAGGCTCAATGATGGGGTGTTCAAATCCTCACCCTCATGGTCAAGTATGGGCGCAGCAGCATGTGCCTACCGACCCAGCGAAAAAAGTCGTGCAGCTACAGCAATACTTTGGTGAAAACGGCACGCCTATGTTGTTGGACTATGCCGAGCAAGAGGTCGCGAAGCAAGAGCGAGTCGTGTGTCAAAATGATGATTGGGTTGTAGTTGTACCATACTGGGCCGCTTGGCCTTTTGAGACGCTACTGTTACCGAGATTTGACGTGCAATCTATGCACATGCTCTCGGATTCTCAGTCGCTATCTCTTGCTAAGATCATTGGCGAAATTACAGCGAAGTACGACAACTTATTTGAAACGTCTTTCCCATACTCTATGGGATGGCACAGTGCCCCATTTGATAGTGAAGCGCACCCTGAATGGACGCTACATGCGCATTTCTTCCCACCACTTCTGCGCTCAGCAAGTGTACGCAAGTTTATGGTTGGGTACGAAATGATGGCAGAGGCACAGCGAGATTTGACCCCTGAACAAGCGGCAGACAGATTAAAAGCACTATCCACAGTGCACTATAAGAAACGTGAGAATGCGAATGGATAATCAAGTACTTTCTTCTAATTTTGAAACGCATTACGGCGAGGCGCCAGCGTTAATCGCACATGCGCCGGGTCGAGTGAACATTATTGGTGAGCACACCGATTATAACGAAGGGTTCGTATTTCCGGCTGCAATCAACTTTGGAACGTGGGTTGCGGCAACAAAGCGCGCAGATAATGACATCGTGGTTACCGCGATGGATTACGAAAATCAGCAAAATCAGTTTTCGTTGTCAGACATTAACTATGACGAAGAACAAGGGTGGGCAAACTATGTTCGCGGCGTAGTGAAAGTACTTAAAGAGGCCATGCCAGATTTTGGCGGCGCTAACTTATTGGTTACGGGCAATGTGCCACAAGGTGCTGGGTTAAGCTCTTCGGCATCTTTTGAAGTGGCTATACTAAAAGCGTTAAGCGCGCTGTATGAGTTGCCCCTCGATGGCGTACAGGCTGCACTGTTAGGCCAGAAAGCAGAGAATACGTTCGTAGGCTGCTCATGCGGAATTATGGATCAGTTAATCTCTGCTATGGGTAATGAAGGCATGGCAATGCTGCTTGATTGCCAGTCGCTAGCCATTGAGCATTCACCACTACCAGACTCGCATCAAATCGTTATCATCAATTCGAATGTTAAACGTGGTTTGGTTGACAGTGAATACAACTTGCGTCGTCAGCAGTGTGAACAAGGCGCGTCGTTATTGGGTGTGTCATCGTTACGCGAAGCAACTATGGAAATGCTAGAAGGCGCTAAAGCACATATGCCAGAGGTGGTTTATCGCCGCGCGAAGCATATTGTTACCGAAAACGCTAGAACACTGGCAGCAAGCCAAGCATTAAAAGCTGGCGACATCGAAACGGTTAGTGAAGCCATGGCGCAATCTCACATCTCCATGCGTGATGACTTTGAAATTACCGTTCGCCCAATCGATTACTTGGTTGAGATCATTGGTGAAGTGCTGGGTAAATCGGGTGGTGTTCGCATGACTGGCGGTGGATTCGGCGGCTGCGTAGTGGCCCTTGTACCTACCGACAAAGTTGAAGCGGTGAAGCAAGTCGTGGCCGACAAGTACTCTGATGAAACAGGGTACAGTGCTGACATTTATGTGTGTACGGCTACACAGGGCGCGTTCGCCTAATTATCGATTTAAATACAGCCTTTATGCACAAACCTCTCCCCTTTCTAAACAATCCTATTCTTTAGAATTGTTTGTGTCCCTTAAGCCGCATCCATTGGTTGCGGCTTTTTTTTACAAAAAGTGCACATTTCTAGTTAAAAAAAGTAAACAAAGTGTGATACTAATACTACCCGCAACAACGCGATAAGTTTAACGGTGAGTTTTTCACCCATTTATGATTTATTGTGCTTTGCGAAACGCGTTTTAATAACGTGACACTGGTGTGGCAACAACCAATATAATAATAAAAACAATTTTTCACCTGTGTACCCTGCATAACAATCGCCGCACCCAAAATAAGAACTTTGGGAAAAACTATGAAATTAGCATCAATAGATATCACGTTGTTCGTGGTATACGTCGTCGCGCTTGTCGGAATTGCGTGGTGGGTTTCTCGCGAAAAGCAGGGTCATCAAAAAGACACAAATGATTACTTTCTAGCGGGCTCAAGCTTGCCATGGTGGGCAATTGGCGCATCACTCATTGCCGCCAATATCTCAGCCGAACAAATCATCGGCATGTCGGGGTCAGGTTACCAGTTAGGGCTTGCCATTGCGTCTTATGAGTGGATGGCCGCCATTACGCTGCTTATTGTTGGCAAGTTCTTCTTACCTATCTTTCTTAAGCATAAAATTTACACCATGCCTCAATTTCTTGAGCAGCGATATGATCATCGCGTGCGCAAGGTAATGGCAATATTCTGGCTAGGTGTTTATGTTTTTGTAAACCTAACGGCTGTGCTGTGGTTAGGTGCATTGGCCATCAATACCATCGCGGGTGTTGATATGGTTTACGGCATGATGTTCTTAGGCCTTTTCTCGTTAACCTATTCACTTTACGGCGGTCTGAAAGCGGTAGCACTCACCGACATTATTCAAGTCGTGCTGTTGGTTATTGGTGGCTTGTTTCTGTCGTATACGGCGTTAAACCTAATCAGTGACGGCAATGGTGCCATCCAAGGTTTTGTTGACCTTACTAACAAGCTCCCTGAGAAATTCGACATGATTTTGTCAGAAGACAACCCGCACTATATGGACTTGCCGGGCATTTCTGTATTGATTGGCGGTATGTGGATCATGAACCTGTCGTATTGGGGCTTTAATCAGTACATCATTCAGCGCACGTTGGCGGCAAAGAGCGTTCAAGAAGCGCAAAAAGGTATTGCGTTTGCGGCTTTCCTAAAACTGCTAATGCCTTTAATTGTGGTATTGCCAGGGATTGCAGCAGTTCTAATTGTGCCAGACTTAGCTAAACCGGACCAAGCATACCCAAGCCTAATGACGCTGATGCCTGTTGGTCTTAAAGGTATTATCTTCGCAGCCTTGGTGGCGGCGATTGTGTCCTCGCTAGCGTCGATGACAAATAGCGTTTCTACTATTTTTACCATGGACCTTTATAAAGATAAGCGTCCAAACGAGTCGCAGCAGCATTATGTGAAAGTGGGTCGTATCGTAAGCTTTGTCGCGCTTATCATTGCTATGGTGGTGGCCAAGCCGCTGTTGGGTAATTTCGATCAAGCATTCCAGTATATCCAGGAATTCACGGGCTTCTTTACACCAGGTATCTGCGCATTGTTCGTTTTAGGTATGTTCTGGAAGAAAACCACAGCAAACGGTGGTCTATTGGCCGCATTAGGCTCATTTGTTTTAAGCATTGTGTTTAGACAATTCTGGCCTGAACTGCCGTTTATTGACCGTGTTGGTCTTGTGTTCCTGCTTTGTGTCGCTTTAGCTGTGGTTGTTTCTCTGCTAGAGAAAAAAGGTGTCAGTGAAAACGCTGTCGACCTAAACGAAGTGCAGTTCAAAACCACAAGCGGATTTAATGTAGCATCTATCGCTGTAGTTATCCTTACAGCGGCGTTTTACATTACGTGGTGGTAGCAGACAAGGAAGGGCGTTTTTAATCGCAACGCCCTTGCTAAAATTAGCTAAAAACAACGCGAAAGTTCAGAAGACGCTGACAATAAATTTTGTTAAGTTCTAGAACGTGTTGCAGTTAGTAACGTAAACCTGTGGCGAAAAACTTCAATTTTCCCTCATAAAATACGGTATACTAACCGGCTAATATTCGATGAACTTTCGCGCTTGCTGATGTCTTACTAAGAAGAGTTATACAGCAAGCCACTAAAAACGTTACAGGAGACATCAATGGCAACGAAAGGCGTTAATAAGGTTATTCTTGTTGGAAACCTTGGCAATGATCCTGAAGTTAGATACATGCCTAACGGAAACGCCGTTGCGAACTTAAGCCTAGCAACTAGCGAAAGCTGGAAAGACCAACAGGGTCAGGTTCAAGAGCGCACTGAGTGGCACCGCCTTACAATGTACCGTCGCTTAGCAGAAATTGCCGGAGAGTACCTGAAAAAGGGCTCGCAAATTTATGTTGAAGGTAAATTGCAGACGCGTAAGTGGCAAGATCAACAAGGCCAAGATAGATACACCACTGAAATTATCGTAGACCAAATGCAAATGCTTGGTGGTCGCGGTGGTGAAGGTGGCGGCGGTAACGGTGGTTACCAACGTCCTCAAAACAACCAAGGTGGTTACAATCAAGCTCCAGCGCAGGGCGGCTATAACCAAGCGCCACAGCAAGGTGGTGGTCAGCAGGGCGGCTACAACTCAAACCAAGGTGGTGGCTACAATCAAGCGCCTCAGGGTGGCAATCAAGGTCAGCCAAAGAACCCACCAATGGCTGAGCCAGATTTTGACTTCGACGATGACATTCCGTTCTAGACAAAGACAAAATATCAAATGTTGAAAAATAATCTTAAAAGCCGCTTTTTAGCGGCTTTTTTAGTTTTATTAGAAAATTAATGTTGAAAAGTTTAAAATATTCACTATATTACTTTATAACAAATATAAATGTTTATTAGTGGGTGTTCATGAAAGTTGCTGTAAAGAAATTTAAAAGTGGAGAGCGCTACGCCTTTTTATTAGGAGAAGATGGCGTTCCCGATTTTTGGGTCACTCATTTTGTTACGCAAAAACTGCGAATGACTAAAGCTGCAACATCAATTGAGCAATACCTGAAAGACATTAAACATTTGAAACGCTGGGAGGAGATTAACGGTAGGGATCTGCTTGAGGAAATATATAACGGTAAAGTACCTAACCTTGATGATATTAATAAACTTAAAGAGCACTGCTCATATCAGGCTAAAGTGGTTAAAGATAAACCAGCAAGTAACGTGGTCGATATGGGAAAGTTTTATTTATCAAAATCACAAGACAAACCGACTATTAGTAAATCTCAATATATATCCCGTATAGCTCACATTGCAGAGTTTCTTCACTTTATAGGGCAAGAAAGAGTCAAGTATAAGCCAGCAGCCGCAGAACTTTTTGAGGCGCTGGATAAGATGAAAACTCGACTTAAGAGTGGTAAGCCAAAAGGAAAATCGAAGAAAGTTTCCTTAGATAAGTCTGGTATTCCAGATGATGTATTTGATGACTTTGTTGAGGTAGCTAAGCCTGATTCACATTACAACCCGTTTAAAAACCCAGTTATCAAGTTTAGAAACTATCTCATTGTTCAAGTTTTGTATGAAACAGGATTTAGATGTGCTGAGTTATTAGCGCTTCGAATTAGCGATATTGGAACAGATATTGACAATCCAACATTGTCAGTTGTTAGAAGACATGACAGTAAGGATGATCCTAGGGTAAAAGAGCCAACAGCAAAGACCCTCGGCAGAGCGGTTTCTATTACAAAAGAGCTTAGAGACTTACTAAACACTTATATCAAGATTCATCGTGCTGATACAAAAGTAGCGAAAACACACCCATTTATTTTTGTTTCTCACAAAGATAAGGAGGGACATTACCAGTCTGGACAACCGCTCATTCAACAAACAATTAACGATATATTTAAAAGCATTAAAGGTGTGAACCCTGAGCGTTTCTGGGCTATTACACCTCATTCTTATAGACATTATTTTAATGATCAACTGTCAGATCAGGTTGATGAGGAAAGAAGGGCTGTCAGGCAAGAAGTAAAACGATTGGAACAGGCGGGGCTGCATCAAGCTGCAAAGCAATATGCAGACGAAAATAAGATTACAAAGCAGCGAGAGCTGGAGATAAGAGCCGAATTAAATGGACATTCATCTCTTAAATCAGGTGAGATTTATCTCAAGCGAACTGCAAGAAAACAGGCGCAAAGGATACGCCAAAGAATGCAATCGCGGATGAAGCACAAAACAGACGGGGACTATCATGGTAGCTAAAGCAAAAAAATTACACGGCTCAAAAAGCGCTAGAACAAAGTCGGATAAGCGATACAGTAAAGCTAACTATGAATTTGATGTGTATGACGATCTTTGGCAATTAGATGCAAATAAGTCGTTGAATTTTGAGTTGCTCGCTTCGCTAAATTTAGATCCTAAGTTCGAAAGTAATTTTCGGTTAGCATTAGCTGATTATGCATGTGAATTTTCATCTTCTTATACAGATAATCTGTTTCGATATTGTCGGTGGTTCTTCGCTGTTGGCGTTACGGGCAAAATAAATGAAGAACATGTAATAAATTACAAGGCAACACTAACCAAAAGCACAGAGTATAAGCTGGGTTACATTCGTGCATTCTTATTAGACTGGCACGACAAGGAAATCAAAGGAGTTGATAAAAAAACGGTTGAGTTGCTTAACTCACTTAAACTGTCTGGCAATGAAAAAGGAAAAGCCGTAGCTTTAGGTTGCCCTTTCAGCGGTGCCTATTCATTTGAAGAACAAACAGCATTTATAAACTGGTACGTGGATGCCTTTACTGAAAGGCTGATCTCGTTGATTGATTACGCCTTTATCATGGCACTACAACAAACGGGTGCTCGTCCTGTGCAACTCACGTATCTCTACTATAGAGATTTAATAACAAGGGTTGAAGAAGGTGTTGAACACTTTGATTTACAGCTTCCAAATGCCAAAAAACGTGATGAGCATTTTAGAGGCTCTTTTCAAATCAAGAAGGATTCTGGTGAAGATTTAATGCTAGTGCTAAAAACACAGGCAAATCAATCCATCAATGCTGTTGAAACACAATTCGATATTAAATTGACATCTAGACAAAAGAACCAAATTCCTATTTTCCTCAATACACGAGAAACGTCTAAACTCGCTAGTTTTGATGAATTTGAACAGCTACAACAAAAAACGCCTGACTTATTATGTTTACGAACAAAAATTGGAAATCCATCAGTTGATGAAATAATCAGGCGCTTGTCTCGACTTTGCCCTTTAAAAACAACACGGATTAAGTTAGATGATGGGTTTGGTGACCTGCATATCAATCCAAGGAGATTCCGCTATACCCATGCGACCAATATGGCAATGCTAGGTGCAAGTGACTATGCAATAGCCGAAGAACTAGGCCAGTCAGATACCCAGCAAGTCAAAGTTTATACAGAGTTCAACGAAGAAATGGCTGACAGAATTGATGAAGCGCTTGCAGCGGATCTTACGCCATTGGCGCAAGCATTTTCAGGAACTTTGATAGATGGTGAAAAAGACGCAATTCGAGCTAATGATCCTCGCAGTCGAATCAACAACAACGATGGCAATCCTGTCGGAAGCTGTGGAAAGTTTGGCTTTTGTGCTAATGGCACAATTCATTGTTACACCTGCAATAAATTCCAACCTTGGTTAAATGCACCTCATACAGAAGTTCTGAAAAGTGTCATTACTGAGCGTGATCGTAAGCGTAAGATGGGTGCAAGTGAGTTTGTATTGCAAGGTCATAATCGCAGTATTGATGCAATCAAAGTCGTTATTCAAAAGTGTCATGTTAGAAAGCAAGAGCTGGAAAAAGAAGGAGCGTTAAATGTCTAATGTATTGGTATTTACACCGAAGCATAAACTTGATTTCCAGAAAAACTACGCGGAGTTCATAGCATTTGCAAAAAACGATTTAACGCTTTTTGAGGATGTTGACTTTGAAAGCCCTAGCGGAATTCAAAAGGGATGGGAATGTGATAAGTGGTCTTGGAATACAGCAAGAGGAAAGAAATTAACCATCGTATTTGGTAACAGCGAAAATCATTCGAAATATACACCATTTAAGCAGCCATTTGCTGACTTTGCCAAAGCCTATGTACGATACCAACAGTCGCTCAATCACAAAGACTCAGTTATGTGGGCCTCTTCATTGGTATGGCTTCACAATGCATTAGAAGAAAATGCGACTCAAAATGGTAGAGTAGCCATTGATATTATGTACCTCAATAACACGGTAATTAATCGTGTGGAAGAGCAGATTAAGAACAGCGGATTGAGTGCTGGAGGCAAGCGCAATATTGGCCTGTCATTTGAAAAAATATTGAAGTTTATTAAGGACAAGCGATTCAAACTAGATTTACAAGAGTGGTCAAATCCTTTCCCTCGTCCATCCGATTCCAGAATTAAACTTGATGAAGACAGTCGTAAAGAAGAAGTGGAGAAATGTCCTTCTGACTATCAAATGCTTCAAGTGGCGGATGCCTTTCATAAAGCTAAAACACCTCGTCAAAAATACTTCACCAGTCTATGTGTAATGTTGATGTGTCAGCCAAGCAGAAATACAGAACTTAATGGTTTAACAATAAACTCACTACAAAGAAGTGAAAAGGGACGTTTATATCTAATGTGGCATCCTGCAAAAGGAGGAGATCCCGTCAAAAAATGGGTGCCTAAACTACTAGAGGATGTCGTACAGCAGGCATTTGACAGACTCATTGATATTTCTGCTCCCGCCAGATCTGCTGCGAAATTTGCTTATGAAAATCCCAATGTTTTTATGGTACATGAACACTGCATTACACCTGCTGATTTTCCGCAAGATAAACCATTAACGTATAATCAATTTGCAAAAGCAATGTGCTTTAAAACTGGTCTGGATTCAAACGGAACACAGATGAGTTGGACACATAATGGTTCAATAAAATGGTTACGTAACTTAATAAACCAAATCAATCATGTGTCAGACTGGAAAAAGGATTTATTGAATGGGTGTAAAGTTTCGCAGGACAACGAAATACTGACCAAACACACTCATAACCCTACAGGGATTAGTATCAAATTCCCTAGTTATAGAGATCTACGCTCTGTTGTTGATCAAAAATATAAAACAAAAGACTTTCCCAATTATGGTGATGTGAAGCTTTGGGATTGCATTACCTTAGTTCGCGAGAATGAGTTTCACAAAGAGTTTGATGTTAAGCCGTTTTCTTGGGTAATGGTCGGTCATGGAGCTGTGAGTGATGCTATGGGTTCAGATCGCCCTTCAGGAGAAGAAACAATCGAGTCAATCTTTGATGAATTGGCAATCACAGACGAAGATGGCACGCGGTTACAATTGAATACACACCAACCTCGGCATTGGTTGAATACTAAATTGAAACTGGCTGGTGAAGAAGATTGGTTGATTGCCAAGTGGTCAGGTCGAGCGGATATAGAACAAAATAAAGCTTACGATGGTAGAACTCAAGAGCAAAAGTCACGGTTAACCAAGCGTATAGGCCATGTTGCAAATGGTGAAGGTGTCATGACGGTTGCTCAAGCTAATCAGTTTCTATCGCCATACACATCAGAGTCGCCACCTCCTGCAATTGTGTTGCATGATTTAGGCTTACCAGTCTCTCTCAAGTCACTTGGGATTAATCGCTCAGGTGTCGCTCAGTTCACAGGGTTAGGTTACTGTGTTCACAATTATGCAGAAAGCCCGTGTGTTAAAAATGGCGATTGTGCGGTCTGTAGCGACCATGAATGCCTTAAGGGACTGCCAAACACTCTAGAAGAGCTTAAAAACCTTGAAAAGCTTAATGAGGAGCAATTAGAGGATGCAATCGTTAAAGCAGGAGATAAAGTTTTCGGTGCTGATCGTTGGGTAACTGCCTCAGGCTTTAGGTTATCAAAGATTAAAACCATTATTGCTATGATGGAAGATCCAAACAGACCGGATGGTACACCCATCAGAATTCCTGACGAATTAGACCCTTCCCCTGTTAAACGTTCACTCAATAATGATGAGCAAAATGTTATACCAATCTTCGACCTTACTGCCTTGGCACTATCTGATATGGAGGAGTCATAATGGCTTTTGTAACAGACAACAAAGAAACGATTCTAGCGATCATTGATGGTTGGAGCGGTAAACTTACATATGATCTTCTTTCAGAAAGGCTTCAATCAGAATTGGGCTTAAAACGTCCCCCATCGAGACACACTTACACAAAGCATGATGAAATAAAACATGCATTTGACCTAAAGAAAGAAGAGCTTAGATCTAAAAAATCTGCTGCAATCGAAGAAGCCAAGTCGCTATTTGATAGCTCTGATAAATTAAGCCAACTATTGGAAAACTTGGACAATGATGATGCAACTATTGCCGAACTTATAAAGCGAGTTGAAAAGCTTGAAAACGAGAATGAAAGGCTAACCTCGGAGAACAACAGGTTAAGTACCCATAATGACATTTTGTTAGAAAGGTTTGCTAGATGGCAGCACAATCTTCAAAAGATGGATGGTGTTGATTTGAATAAGCTTGCTGTGACTATTGATAGTGGGCTACCAGCAAAGAGACGGGAGTAATCTATGGAGGAGCTAATGTGACTGCCAATGTGGAGCAGTCACAATTATCAGCGACATAGTGTGTACTAGCTCAGACTTGATCTGACAGTTACCCGTTTTTTCAGGTGTCGCTGTCAGTTTAGATTTGAGCTAGATTCTTCTCAGCCCAAGTCCGTTTC